>CAZVPK010000035.1:0-17728 GCA_964628505.1 uncultured Chthoniobacter sp. | reverse complement strand
TGGCGTTTTGTGGCGGGGGCTAGGAGGTGGTGGATTTTTCGAGGGCGCTGTGGGCGGCGCCGAGGAGGGCGGCTTCTTCGTTGAGAATGACGAGCACCGGGGTGTTTTCCATGAGGCTGCTCAGACGGCCTTTGTCGTTGAAGGCGTGAAGGAACGCGACCGATTGGATGTGGGGGAGGAGCTTCACGGGGATGCCGCCGCCGAGGAAGACGCCGCCGGTGGCCATGGTTTTCAACGCCATGTTCGAGGCTTCGGCGCCGAGGCAGTTGACGAAAATGTCGAGCGTCTTGGCGCACATCGGGCATTCGCCGGAGTCGGCGAAGCGCGAGATCACCGCGCCGGCGTTGCCTTTTTTGAGGGCTTCGGCGACGGCGGGGAGTTCGGTGCCGCGGTCGGTGTCGCGGAGGAATTTGTAGATGTTTTCGATGCCCATGCCGGAGGCAACGCGTTCGGCGCTGACGTGGCCGTATTGCTTGATGAGGTATTCGAGGAGGGCGATCTCGAGGTCGTTGCGCGGGGCGAAATCGGCGTGGCCGCCTTCGCAGGCCCAGACGTGGTGTTTGTGGCCGTCCCAGAAGAGACCGGCCTGGCCGAGTCCGGTGCCGGGGGAGACGACGCAGCGGTTGCCGGTGGCGTTTGTGGCTCCGCGCTGGACGAGGGCGAAATCGGAGGCGGGGAGGTGGGCGATGCCGCAGGCGTTCGCGGCGAGGTCGTTGAGGACGCTGACGTGGGGGATGTCGAATTCGGCGGAGATTTCGGCGGCGTCCACGCCCCAGGAGAGGTTGGTGGGTTTCGCGCGGCCGTTGGTGACGACTCCGGGAATTCCGAATCCGGCGGCGAGGACGGGTTGGGATTCCTCGGCGAGGAATTCGCGGAGGATGGCGTTGAGGCCGGGGTAGCCGGTGCTGGGGTAGCGTTGTTCGCGGGCGAGGGAGAGTTTTCCGCCGACGACGTTGAAGAGGGCGATGTGGGATTTCGTGCCGCCGATGTCGCCGGCGAGGATGAGGTGGGGTCGGGTGGCCACGGGGATCAGCGGTCGAGTTTGTAGTAATGCCACTGGTGGCCGTCCTTCTCGATGAGCTTGTCGGCGGCTTCGGGGCCCCACGAGCCGGCGGCGTAGTTCGGGAAGTCGCGCGGGTGGAGCGCCTGCCAGACATCAAGGATGGGATTCACGATGCGCCAGGAGGCATCGACGCTGTCGTAGCGGTGGAACAGCGTCATGTCGCCGATCATGCAATCGTAGAGGAGCGTCTCGTAGCCGGTGGCGGCGGTGGTTTCACCGAATTCGCTGTAGCTGAAATCGAGCGGAACATTGGCGATGGAAACGCCGGGGCCGGGTTTCTTCGCGTGGATATCCATCGTGATGCCCTCGTCGGGCTGCACATGGATCACGAGGCGGTTCGGGGTGATGTCGGCATCGGCTTTTTTTCCGAAAAGCAGGAGCGGGCTGCGTTTGAAGCCGATGACGATTTGGGTGGTGTGCTCGGCGAGGCGCTTGCCGCTGCGGATGTAGAAAGGCACATCGGCCCAACGCCAGTTTTCCACCATGAGCTTCATGGCGACGAACGTCTCGGTGTTCGACTTCGGATCGACATCCTTCTCGGTGCGGTAGGCGGGGACGTTTTTGCCATCGATGTTGCCGGCGCCGTATTGGCCGCGAACGGTGTTCACGAGGACCTCCTCGGGCTCCATCGGGCGGATGGCTTCGAGGACCTTCACTTTTTCGTTGCGAACGCTGTCGCCGGAGATCGAGGCGGGTGGCTCCATGGCGATGAGCGAGAGCACGGAGAGGATGTGGTTTTGCACCATGTCGCGGGTGACGCCCGAGTGGTCGTAGTAGCCGCCGCGCAGTTCGACGCCGAGTTTCTCCGCCACGGTGATCTGGACATAATCGATGTAGCGGCGGTTCCAGATCGGCTCGTAAACGCTGTTGCCGAAACGGAAGACCATGATGTTCTGCACGGTCTCTTTTCCGAGGTAGTGATCAATGCGGTAGATCTGCGATTCGTCCACATGAGAGGTGAGCTGGGCATTGAGATCGCGGGCGGATTGCAGGTCGTGGCCGAAGGGTTTTTCGATGATGATGCGACGCCAGGCGCCGGGGCTTTCCTGGGTGAGTCCGGCGGTGCCGAGTTGCTCGACGACCTTGCCGAAAAATGTGGGCGAGATGGCGAGGTAGAAAAGGACATTGCCGGGGAGGTTCCAGGTCTTTTGCACCTCTGCGATTTTGTTGCCGAGGTGGGCGAAGGTGTCGGCGCTGTTGAAGTCGCCGGAGATGTAGTAGGAGCGCTTGGCGAAGTCGGCCCATTCGGCGTCATCGACCGGGCGGGTGGCGAATTGCTTGATGTCGGAGGTGATTTGTTCGCGGAAGAGTTCGTCGTTGCTGTCGGTGACGGCGACACCGATGACGGCGAAATTTTCGGGGAGGAGTTTGAGGGCTTTGAGATTGTAGAGGGCGGGGAGGAGCTTGCGTTTCGTGAGGTCGCCGGAGGCGCCGAAGATGACAATGGTGCAGGGGTCGCCGGGGCATTCGTGGCCGGTGAGTGGTTTGGTGGTCATGGTGCGGGTTGGTTGGTCGGAGTTTGGAGTCGGGTGAGGCGGGATTGGAGGTCGGGGTCGGGGAGGATGGCAAGGGCCTCCTGGAATTTCGCGGCGGCGGCGGCGGGGTCGCCTTGGGATTCGGCCTCCTCGCCTTCGGAGCGGAGTTTCGAGAAGAGATCGACCTTGGAGGTGGCTTCGGTTTTGAGCCGGAGGAAGGCGCCGCGGGCGGCGGGGCCGACGAGGGCGGCTTGGGGTTCGAGGCGGTTGGCGAGGGTGGCGACATCGACCCATTCGCGTTTGGCGACCAGGGTGGAGAGGCGCGGGAGATCGTTGCCGATGCCGGTGAAGGCGCGGGCGGAGTCGATCGGGGCCTTGAGGCCGGCGGGCGGGGAGGCGGCCTGGAATTTTCGCATCTCGTCGGCGAGGGTTTCGATGCGGACGGAGAGATCGGACGGGAGGGCGGGGATCGACGCGGGGGAGGAATTTTTTGTGAAGAACTCCTCGAGGTTTTTTTGGATGCTGGCGGCTTCCGTCGAGAGGAGGGCGGCGGTTTTGGCCTGCTCGAGAACGAGGGCGGTGCGCTCGGAGGGATCGGGGTAGGCGCGGAGGCGGTTGAGGAGGTCGGCGGCGGCGGAGTCGGTGAGGGAGGGTTGGGCGAGTTGCTTGAGGAGGTCGGCCTGGCGCTGGAGGGAGACGAGGCGCTCGTGGTCGGCGCGGAGTTTTTCGAGGCGGGGCTGGAGGGTCGGGGTGGCGGCGGCGAGTTCGCGCAATTTCCGGAAGGTGGAATTCTCGGCGAGGTTGAATTGGGAGAGGTTCTGCTCGAGGGCGAGGGTGCCGCGGAGGCGGGACTCGAGGAGGTCGAACTGGCGGGTGCGGTGGGAATCGGCGGGCTCCCACTTGCCGCCGGAGTAGACCTCGCCGGCATCGAAGCGGGCGAGCATTTCGGCGAGGGGCTTGGAGAGGGCGTCGAGGGCGGATTTCGCGGCGGGAGCTTGTCGGGCGAGGGCTTGGATTTCGTCGAGGCGGGCGGCGAGGGCGTCGCGCCCGGCGGTTTCGACGAGCTCGGAGGGGAGGTCGGGCCGGACAACGGGGGCTTCGCCGACCATTTGGGCGACCCAGACCTGGCGGTCCTGGCCGTTGGGAAGGCGGAGGACGAAATAGCCGCCGCGGTTCGTGTAGGCGGTGAAGCGCACGGGTTGGGCCTCGGCGGGCGAGGACCATTTCTGCGGCTTCACGAGGGCGATGCCCGGTTTTTCAACGGGTCGGCGGCCATCGCCGGTGAGCGCGGAGGTTTGGGCGAACGCGACGCCCGCGGCGGCGATCAGAATCCAGAAACTCGGGAACGGACGCATGGGTGGGAGACATTGGCACCCGGCCGCGAGCGTGTGCAAGACATTGCGCGGCGGGATCAGCGGGCCCGGAAGGCGCCTTGCTGAAGGCGGGGATCGGACTCCTTGAGGCGGAAGGGGATTTTTTTCCACCAGAGGCGGAGGGCTTCCCAATGGATCAAAAAAATGACCTTCAGCGTGACGAGTGGATATTTCGCCGTGAGGCGGGCGAGGTTCCAGGCGTCGAGTTCCAAACGCTCTCCGGCGAGGGAGCTGACGAGAACCTGCTCGTCGCCGCGCCAGTCGTCGATGAGGACCCGAAGCCGCTCGCCGGGGAGGTCGAAGCGGAAATCGAACGCGAGATCGAGGTCCGAGAAAGGGGAGACGTAGTAGTTTTTGGGAACACGGATATGGAATCCCGAGCCGTCGGGGGTGGGCGGAACGAGGTAGGGCTTGAGTTCGCCGAAGGTGTTGCCGACTTGAACGACGGAGGTCGACGGGCGGCCGGAGGAGTCGAAGCAGAAAAAAATCGAGACCGGGTTGAAGGTGTAGCCGAGCAGGCGCGGGAGCGTGAGGAGCCTCACGCGGGAGACGGGGGCGGTGGAATTTTGTGTGGCGAGGAAGGTGGCGAGATTTTCGCGGATGCCGCGGGAGTGGAATTGGAAGTAGTCGGCGTCGCGGAGGGAATAGAGGTTCGGGGCGTTGACGCTGAAAAAGGGGATGCGGCGCCCGATGTCGGGGAGTTCGTCGAGATCGAGAAGGAACAGGAAAAGCCGGTAGACGAATTCGTGGCGTTTCGGCTGGAGCCTCCGGTGCATGACCACGCACTCGTAGAGGCAGGAGTTCATGGCGCGAGCAGGGGGCGCAGAACGCGGGCGAGATCGACGGCGGAGGAGTAGGCGTCCTCGTGGAATCCATGGCGGAAATAGCTTCCGCAAAAAAACACCCGCTGGCCCGGCGAGCGGGTGTTGAGCAGGGGAAGCTCGCGTTGGGCGCGCATGGCCTCGAGCGTGTAGACGGGATGATCGTAAACGGTGCGGTAGAGCACGGCGGAGTCGGGGATGGACTCCGCGCCGTTGATGGAAACGAAGTAGTTCTTTTTTTGGGAAACGCCCTGGAGGGCGTTCATCCAATAGTGGGTCGTGGCGCGGGTGCCGCCGCCGGGCCGGCTCTCGACGCGGTAGTTCCAAGAGGCCCAGGCGCGGCGGGCGCGGGGCATCACGGAGGCGTCGGTGTGGAGCGTGGCGGTGTTCCGCTGGTAGCGGAAGGCCTCGAGAAGCCGTTGCTGGAGCGGGTCGGGGGACTCCAGCATGGCGAGCGCCTCGTCGGCGTGGGCGGCGATGACGACGCGGTCGAACTCGAGTTCGTTGCCGTCCTCGAGTCGAATCCTCGCGCTCCCCTCCCCTTCGCGAACTCCGACGACCTTGGCGGGAAGGCGCACGGGATCGAACGCGACGAGGATTTTGTCGCGGTAGGATTGCGAGCCGCCACTGACGGTGAACCAGGGGTGGTGCGTGGTGACGCCGAGGAATCCGTGGTTTTGAAAGAAACGGATGAGGCTGAGAGCGGGGAAGTCCAGCATCCGCGCGGGCTCGGTGGACCAGACGGCCGAACTCATCGGCACCAGATAGAACTCGAGAAAATCCCTCCCCAGCCGGTGCCGCTCGACGAATTCGGCGACAGTGCATTCGAGATCGGCGGGATTTTCCAGCGCCGCTCTGGCCACTCGGAAAAACCGCATGATCGCCAGCACAAGCGCATGGAACCGGGGGCGGAGAATGTTGCGGCGCTGCGCGAAGAGTTTGTCGAGGCCCATGCCGTTGTATTCGAGGTCGGCGGGCTCGTGGCGGACGCTGAAGGACATTTCGGACGGCTTCGTCTCCACGCCGAGTTCGCGGAAAAGCTCCACCAGGTTCGGGTAGGTGGCGTGGTTGAAAACGATGAAGCCCGTGTCGATGGGAACGGGCGTGCCGTCCTCGTCGATGGTGACGGTGTTGGTGTGGCCGCCGGGGCGGGCGTCGCGCTCGATGAGCGTGATATGGGCTGAGTGGCGGAGTTGCCAAGCCGTGCCCATGCCGGCGATTCCCGTGCCGACGATGGCGATGCGTTCCCTCACCGGGGCGTGTTGTCGGCCTTGGCGTAAACGCCCGCCGGCACCTGCTTGATGTTCCAGACGATTCCGAAAAGCCCGAGCAGCCGGATGAGGTAATACGAAATGTCGATCTCCCACCAATAGAAGCCCTGGCGCGCGGAGGCCTGGTATTGGTGGTGGTTGTTGTGCCAGCCCTCGCCGAGCGTGAGAAGCGCGAGCAGCAGGCTGTTGCGGCTGTCATCGCCGTTGTCGAAGCGCTTGTTTCCAAAACAGTGCGCCAGCGAGTTCACGAAGCAGGTCGCGTGGAAAAGAACCGTCGTGCTGATGAAGAAACCCCAAACGACCATTTGCCAACCGGAGGTGCCGAGGCCGGGTGCGAAGGCCTCCAGAGCGGCTCCGAAGCCGAAGAGCAACGCCAGCAGGAGGGCGGGGCCGATGAGATCGAAGCGGTTCAGAAAAACCAGCTCCGGGTATTTCACCAGATCCTTCACGAGGCGGTAGTCGGTGGGAAAATTTTTACTGCTCGTGAGCCAGCCGATGTGGGCCCAGAGAAATCCTTTCACTCCCGGCGAGTGGACGTCGTGCTCGTCGTCGGAATGCGCATGGTGGTGGCGGTGGACGGCGGCCCACCAGAGCGGTCCGCGTTGCACGGCGGTGAGCCCGACGAGCGCGAAGAGAAACTGCATCGGGCGCGAGGTGTGGTAGGCGCGGTGGCAAAAATAGCGGTGGTAAAACGCCGTCACCGCAAACATCCGAATGAAATAAAGCGCCACGGCGGTCGCCACGGCGGCCCAACTCCAGCCGACCCAGATGACGCCGAGACAGCCGAGGTGCAGGATCAGAAACGGGATCGCCCGCTTGAATTCGAAGCGCTCGGGAAGTTCGCGGATTTTCTCGGCGCCCTCGGGGAAGTGATCCGAGTCGATCATTCGCACGAGCGGTGTGGTGATTTTCCGAAGCAAGGTCATGGCCGGCTATTCCTCTTCGATTCCCAAAAGGGAAAGGATGCGGTTGAGGTCGTCGTCGCCGTAATACTCGATCTCGATATGGCCCTTCTTCGCGCCGTGCTGGACGGAGACGCGGGTGGAGAGGCGGTGGGTGAGAAGATTTTGGATCCGCAGGATCGAGGCCGGGGCGGCGGCGGGGGCCGATTTGGCGCGGCCTCGCGGGGGCTGGCCGCTCTCGGCCTGGAAGCGGGCGGCGAGTTTTTCGGCGACGCGCACGGAATGGCCCGAGCGCACGATTTGGTCGGCGAGGACTTTTTGTTCCTCATGGCCGCGCAGCGAAAGGAGGACCTTGGCATGGCCCACGGAGATGCGTCCGTGTTTGAGAAGCATCTGCACATCGGCGGCGAGATCGAGAAGGCGCATCGAGTTGGCGACGGAGGCGCGGCTTTTTCCGACGCGGCGGGAGATTTCCTCCTGGGTCAGCCCGAAATCGCGGTGGAGGCGCTCGTAGGCGGCGGCCTCCTCGACAGGATTCAGGCCCTCGCGCTGGAGGTTTTCGATGAGGGCGAGTTCGAGCACCTCGCGGTCCGTGGCCTCGCGGACGATCGCGGGGGCCTCGGCGAGTCCCAGCTCCTTCGCGGCCCGCCAGCGGCGCTCGCCGGCGATGAGTTCGTAGGCGCCATCCACCTCGCGCACGATGAGCGGCTGGATAATGCCCCGCTCGCGGATGCTCTCGACAAGTTCGTTGAGATGGTCGACGGGAAAATCCTGGCGCGGCTGGAGAGGGCTGGGCGAAACGCGGTCGAGCGGGAGGTTGCGGATTTTTTCGCCGTGCTCTTCCAGGGGGGCGGGGCTGGCGACGCGTTTGTTGATGAGCGCGCCGAGGCCCTTGCCGAGTGCTTGCTTTGCCATGGTCTGTAAAACTAGACAGGCCTTCGTCCTCCGACAAGGAGAACACAACCATGGAAAAGCCCTTCGCCCGACTCCGCCTGTGGCGGGACGCTGTTGATCGCGGACCTGCCGAGCAAATGGCCTGCGACGAGGCGCTCTCGCAAACCGCCCGCGAGCCGGTTCTCCGGACCTACCGCTGGTCCGCTCCGGCGATGACCTTCGGCTATTCGCAGCGGCTCTCGGGGGTGGAGGATTTGGCCGCGGGCCGACCAATCATGCGGCGCTGGACCGGCGGCGGGATGGTTTTTCATGGAACCGATCTCACGCTCGCCTTGGCGATTCCCGCCAGCGAGGCATTGGCGAAGTCGGCGGCCTCGAAAATTTACGAATCCCTCCATCGCGCGCTCCTGCCCGCGATTCAACGCCTCCTCCCCGGGGCGCGGATGGCGACTCTGGAAGAATGCCGCTGCGGCCCGGTGTGTTTTGAAAGTCCCGTCGCCTTCGACATTGTGGAAGGCCCGCGGAAAATCCTCGGCGGCGCGATGCGGCGCTCCCGATCCGGCATTCTCTACCAAGGCTCGCTTCAACTCCCCGAGCTCGATCCCGGCCATTTGGCCAACGCCCTCGCCGGCGACGTGCAGGAATTTTCCGAAATTTCCGCCGTGGAATCCGCCGCCGAATTTCTCGCCCGCGAACGCTACGACACCGCACTCTGGCGGAACCTTCGCTAGCCACGACGTCCCCTCCCCGCTTAAATCCACCCCCATGGCGGTGATCGGAATCACAGGCGGCATCGGCTGCGGCAAATCCACCTTCACGAGGATGCTCGCCGAAATGCTCCATGCCCCCTTCTTCGAGACCGACGCCACCGCGAGGGAGTTGCTCGACTCCGACCCCGAGGTGCGCGCACTCGTCACCCGCGAAGTCCTCGCCACCGCCTACGGAGCCGACGGGCGACCCGACCGCCGCGCCATTCGCCAAGCGGTTTTCCACGACCCCGCCGCCATGGGAAGACTGGAAAAAATCCTCCACCCGCGAATCCGCGAACGCTGGATGAGCCGGGCCGCCGACGCCCTGTCCCGCGGGGAATTTTTCCTCGTCGAAATCCCCCTTCTTTTCGAAACCGGCGCGCAGGATTTGTTCGACCACATCGTCGCGGTCGCCTGCTCGGAGGAAACCCAACTCCGCCGCGTCGCCGCCCGCGGACTCGATCCCGCCGAGGCCCGCGCCATTTTGCAAAACCAGCTTCCCCTCGCCGAAAAATGCAACCGTGCCGGTTTTGTGGTTTGGAACGACGGCACGCCGGGCAACCTCCGGCGCCAGGCGATGGAATTGCGGGAGCGTCTGGCCGCTTGAAAAATCCGCGAAATCTGTTGTGCCCGGACGGAGTCCGGATAAATTGGCGCCACTCTTGAACAACCGCATCCATCCCGCCATTCCCCGCTCGCCGGCGTTCCGAGGAACGAGGGAAAGCTTCCGCCCCGATTGCCAATGACATCCCCCTTGATCGAAGAACAAATGCGGACGGTCGTGGTCGGCGTCGCAGATTTCAAAATCTCCACCGACCCCCTCACCTACATCGTCACCTACGCGCTGGGCTCCTGCCTCGGCATCACCTTCCACGACGAGAAGCGGCGCATCGGCGGCCTCCTCCACGCGATGCTCCCCTCCTCCTCCCTGCACAGCGGGCAGAAAATCCGCGAGGCCATGTTCCTCGATACCGGAATCCCGAAGATCATTTCCTCCATGGTCCGCGCCGGCGCGAAGAAAAGCGACATCCGCTGCAAGGTCTTCGGCGGCGCGCAGCTCATGGCCACCGACAACTTTTTCCGCATCGGCTCGAAGAACATCGACATGTTCTACAAGCTCAGCCAGGAGCTCCAGCTCGAGGTCGTCGCCTGGGAGGTGAGCGGCCGCGTGAACCGCACCATCCGCCTGGACAACCACACCGGCGACGTGATCGTGAAAGTTCCCTCGAAACCCGAATTCATCCGCTGATGAAAGCCGCCGCCGACCTCCAAACCGTCGTCGAAATGACGAGGTCGATCCCCTGCGCCCCGGCCATCCTTCCCAAGCTCCTCAAGCTCACCGAAGGCAGCTCCTCCGACCTCGGCGAGCTCGAGATGCTCATCTCGCTGGACACCGGCCTCGCCACCAGCGTGCTCCGCACCGCGAACTCCGCCTACTTCGGCGGCACCCAGCGTTGCGACAACATCACCGACGCCATCCTGCGCCTCGGCAGCAAAACCCTCTACCGCATCGCCGCCACCACGCTCACCGGCCGCTGGCTCGTCCACCCCGTGCGCGGCTACGGCTGGGAACCCGGCGACCTCTGCCGCCATTCGCTCTGCGTGGCCATTTGCGCCGAAACCTTCGCCAAAACCTCCCGCCTCGCCGACGCCTCCACCGCCTACACCGCCGGCCTCATCCACGACCTGGGAAAATTCGCCCTCGCCTACGCGAACTTCAGCACCCTCGACGAGATCGCCAGCCGCGTGCCCGACGAATTCCCCACCTGGCGCGAAGCCGAGATCGCCATTCTCGGCTACGACTCCGCGCAGGTCACCAAGGCCCTTCTCGAGAACTGGGGCTTCCCGCCGCTTTTCGTCTCCGTCGGATTCTTCTACCAAAACCCCTCCGAGGCCCCGGGCGAGCACCGGCGCATCGTCACCCTCATCCACGCCGCCAAGCACGTCGCCACCCAGCTCGGATTCGGCGTCGGCATCGATGGATTCTACACCGACCCCGACGAGGACGCCTTGAAGAAGGCCGGCTTCAAGGAGGCCGAACTCGACGCCGCCATCCCGGAGATTCTCGCGACCATCCAGAAGTTCATCAGCCCCGGCGGCGAGATCAATTTCGCCTAGCCGGGCCGGAACCCCGCTCCAGACGCGCCTCGAGCCACTCCCCGAGATCCGCGACCACCGCCTCCCGGTCCCAGTCGTGCCACAGCAAATGATACGCCCCGGGATAGTGGCGCAGCGTTTTGTCCGTCGAGGGGACCCGCTCGAACCAACGCTCGATCTGGTGCGGCGAAACAAAGCAATCCTGCCCGGCGGAGAGCACCAGCAGCGGATGCCCGACCTTCCCGGCCACCGCATGGCTGCCGTCGATCAACTCCCCCAGCTCGCTCAAAAACCGCAGGCTGTAGTCGCGGATGTGGTGGGGCTTTTGGCGCAGCGCCTCCTGGTAGGCCGTGTCGCGGGTGAGCGGCGGCGCGAAGGATTTTCCGTTCACGAACCGCGAGGGCGGCAGTTTTGCTTTTGGAAAAACCCTCGCCAGCCAGGCCAGCGCCCGCTTGGCGAGGCGCGGAACCTCCCGCCGCAACCCCACCACCGGCGCCGACAGCACGATTCCATCGACCGAGTGTTCGCCGTCGTGCCCGCGCGCCGCATAATTCGCCGAGAGGAGCGCCCCCATGCTCTCGCCCATCAGAAAAACCGGCGTGTCGCCATGGCGGCTCCTCAACGCGGCGACGAACGCGGCGATGTCGAGAAGCTGCGTTTCCAGATCCAAGGCCATTCCCCGCCGCCCCGCCACCGGATCGCGACCCTGCCCCCGCAGGTCCAACGCGTAGAACGAAAACCCGCTCAACCGCTCGGGCAGCGGCTCGAACTGCTCCCCGGACCCGCTCAACCCGTGCACGCAGGCCACCACCGCGCGGCACTTCTCCGCGGGCCACGCATGCGCCGTCCGGTCCTCGCCGTCGCGGGTGCGCCACAGGAAACTCATTGAGTTTTTTCCCGCCGGGGATAGACGGGGCGCCATGCGACGTCTCGCCCTTCTCCTGCTGTGTCTCCAAACCTTGGCCGCATCGGCCGCGCAGATTGATCTCGCGGTAATCCAATTTCCAGAACCAAAAACCGAGGCCGGCCTCAACGCCGCTCTCGCCGGCTTGAATCTCGCGGAGATCACCAATTCCGACCGCACCGTCTCGCGCCATCCCGACCTCAAATACAGCACCGTCCTCTTCGCCCAGACCACCAGCGCCTCCGCCCTGAACTCCTCCACCCGCCTCGGAGCCGTCCGCGCCCTGGTGCGCGGCACCCTTCGCGGCGGACGCCTCGACCTCCGCGTCGAACTCTCGGAAGGCGTCCAATCGGGCCTCCGCAGCTTCTCCAGCCGCACCTACCAGGGATCCACGGCGATTTCCCCCGGCTCTCCCAAGGTCGTCTCCCTCCGCGTCATCACGAAAAAAACCAACACCGCCGTCAAAGGAGTCCCCAAAGTGGAGGAAACCACGACCTGCCACGCCCTCGTCGCCCAGTTGCGCTGATTTCCGCCGGTCCGGCTTGAATTCAAGGGAAAAACCCTGCATCCTTGCGCGAATGAAAAAATTTCTTCTTCTCCTGGTCGCCGTTTCCATCGCCGCGCTCCCCGCTTGCAAAAAAAAGGAAAAGGGCGACGAATTCGCCGGTGTCGACGGGGATTACGTGACCGGAACCCCGCTCGGCGAGCGCTTCGAGGGCGATTCGAACTTCCTCAGCGCCTCGGTTCAGAAGGGGCAATTCTCCCCAGTTTACTTCGGCTACGACAGCTACGCCGTCGAGCCTGCCGAGACCGCGAAAGTCCAGCAAGTGGCCACCGCCCTCCGCGATTCCTCCCAGCGCCTCATCATCGCCGGGTTCACCGACGAGCGCGGAACCCAGGAATACAACCGCGGCCTCGGCGAGCGCCGCGCCCAGTCCGTGCGCCAAGCCCTGATCGACTCCGGCATCGCCGCCGACCGCATTCAAACAGTGAGCTTCGGCAGCGAAATGCCCGCCGATCCCGCCAGCAACGAAGCCGCCTGGGCGCTCAACCGCCGCGCGGAATTCGGGGTCGTCAAATAATTCGAAACTCCGTGGCGAGGGCCACCCGCCCGATGCGTTCTGTTCTGAACCCAAATCCGAATTTTGATTGTATTAAATTCGACGCCGTAGAACGCCTCGCGAGGAGGACCCTGCTTGTCAGGGCCGGATCGATGTGTTTTCGGAAGCCGCTCCGATCCTGACAAGCAGGACCCTCCTGAGCTAACCGACCAAATCAACCTGCCAGCATTGGGCAGTCCGCCCTCTGAAAACCTCGCTCTCCTTCCAACTCGAAGCCCGGGCCACCGGCTCCCGCGCCCGCGCCGCGACGTTTCGCACCCTCCACAACGAGGTCCGCACCCCGCTGTTCATGCCCGTCGGCACCCATGCCACGGTCAAGGCCCAAACCCCCGACTTCCTCCACCACTCGGGCTCGCAAATCCTCCTCGCGAACACCTACCACCTTCTCCTCCGCCCCGGCCCCACTGTCTTCCGCCACGTCGGCGGCATCCACAAATTCATGGGTTGGGAACGCTCCGTCCTCACCGACTCGGGCGGATTCCAGATTTTCTCGCTTCCGCACTCCCGTTCGATGACCGAGGAGGGCGCGGTTTTCCAGAGCTACCTCGATGGCCGCACGATTCTTCTCAGTCCGGAACTCAGCATCGAAACCCAGGTCGCCATCGGCAGCGACATCATGATGGTCCTCGACCAATGCGTTCCCTCGACGGTGGACGAATCCACCGCCCGCGCCGCCATGGAACTCACGCACCGCTGGGCCGCGCGAAGCCTCGCCGCCCGCGGCGACTCGCCCCAGGCCATGTTCGCCATCGTCCAAGGCGCGCTCCATCTCCCGCTCCGCCGCGAAAGCGCGGAAACCCTGCGCGAAATGCCGTTCGACGGATTCGCCATCGGCGGCCTCGCCGTGGGCGAGGGCAAAGGCGAGCGCGAGGACACCTGCGAATTCGCCGCCTCGCTTCTTCCCGAAAATCTCCCCCGCTATCTCATGGGCGTCGGCACGCCGCTCGATATCCTCGAGGCCGTGCATCGCGGCATCGACATGTTCGATTGCATCATTCCCACGCAGGTCGCCCAGCGCGGCGGGGCCTTCACCTCGCGCGGGTTTCTCCAACTCCGCCGCGGCATCTACAAAAGCTCCACCGAACCGCTCGATCCCGCCTGCCCCTGCCCGACCTGCGCCCGCCACACCCGCGCCTACCTCCACCACCTCACGAAATGCAAGGAGACGCTCGGTTGGCAGCTCGTCGGCCAACACAACATTTTCTTCTACCACCGCCTCATGGCGCAAATCCGCCAGGCCGTGCTCGAGGACCGCTTCCTCCCGCTCTACCACGATCTCCGCGACATCCTTGCCGCCGACGATCTCGACAATCCCGTCGTCCCGATGCGGCGCAATCCCCCGAAATCCCTCGCGCTCGGAGCCTACAAAATCCACACCGCCCGCGAAGGGTTCTCGAGCATCCTCCACGTCGATTCCGGCGAGATCATGCACTCCCGCACGCCGCCGATGGACGAGGCCCGCCAACTCTACATCGAGCAATCCAGCCTCTCCACGCGCCTCCGCGAAGAGTCCGACTCACCGCTCGTCCTCTGGGATGTCGGACTTGGCGCCGCCGCCAACGCCATGGCCGCGATCGAGTGTTTCGAATCGCTCGCGGAAACCGGCCCCGTCCGCCCGATGCACATCGTGAGTTTCGAAAACGACCTCGACTCCCTCCGCCTCGCCTTCAAAAACCACGACCGCTTCCCCTACCTCCGCCACGGCGGCCCCGCCTCGATCCTCGAAAAATCCCGCTGGCATTCCAAGAAACACCCCGGCCTCTCGTGGGAACTTCTCGAAGGCGACTTCCTCCAACATCTCGACTCCGCCCCGCCGCCGGACCTCGTTTTTTACGACATGTTCTCCGGAAAAACCTCCGGCTTCGCGTGGACCCTCGAGACCTTCCAAAAACTCCACGCCCGGTGCGTCGGTCGCGACGTCGAGTTGTTCACCTACACCTGTTCCACCGCCTCCCGCGTCGCCATGCTCGGCGCAGGGTTCGGCGTCGCCCGCGGCCGCAACGCCGGCGACAAGGAGGAAACCACCATCGCCTTCACCGACCTCGAAAAAGCCCGCCAACGCCACCGCGACATCCTCGGCCAGGCCTGGCTCGAAAAATGGCACCGCTCCGCCGCCAAATACCCCCCCACCCTCCCCGAAAACGACCGCCCCGCCTTCGAAACCCGCCTCCGCTCCCTCCCCCAATTCCACCCCCCTCAAAAGGGGTCAGTCAAAGATTCTTGACAAATTCCCCTCTCTCCCGACCCTCCCCCCATGGCACGAAACATCCGCATCGAATTCGAGGGGGCCTATTACCACGTCATGGCGCGCGGCAACCGGCGCGAGGCGATTTTCCATGACGACGGCGACCGCCATTTTTTCCTGAAAACCCTCGGCGAGGCCTGTGAGCGCACCGGTTGGCGCGTCCACGCCTGGGTGCTCATGAACAACCACTACCACCTCCTCCTCGAAACGCCCGAGCCGAATTTGGTCGAGGGCATGAAGTGGCTTCAAAACACCTTCACCCGCCGCATCAACACCAAGCACGGCCTGTGGGGACGCGTCTTCGGCGACCGCTACAAAGCCGTTCTCGTCGAAGGCGGCAGCCCCGAATATTTCACCACCCTGCTCGATTACATCCACCTGAATCCCGCCCGTGCCGGATTGGTGGATTTCGCGGCCGGCGGCAGTGTTTTGGATTACGAATGGAGCAGCGTGCGTCAGGCCTATGCCGCGGGGAACGTCGAAAAATATCCGTGGACCGAGGTGTCCGCGGGCCTTGGCGCCTTCGGCCTCGACGAGTCGGTCGCGGGTCGGCGCGAATTTGTCGAGCGACTCGACAAGCGGGCGCGCGAGGAAGCGGAGGATGCGGGCCTTGTGACGGCCCCGCAAGGCCGCGACGCGCGGTTGAGCCACCTCCGGCGCGGTTGGTATTGGGGCTCGCGGGAATTCGCCGAACAAGCCCTCAAGCGGGCCCGCGACCTCATCGGCACCCGCAACAACCCCACCTACCGCTCCGGCGAGGTCCGCCGCTCTCATGATCTCGACGAGGCCGAACGCATCGTGCGCGGGGGCTTGGCCGCGCTCGGATTGGCCGGGGAGTCCTTGGAAAAAACACCCGGCTCGACCGTCGAAAAAACAGTCCTCGCTTGCGCCGTGCGCCACCGCACCAGCGTGGGGTTGGGTTGGATCGCCGATCGCTTGAAAATGGGCAGCGCCTCCAACGTCTCCCGCATCATGGCCCGAATGAACACCACCACCGGAAAAAAAGCCGACGCCCTCGAATCCGCCTCGGAAAAATTGTCGAAAATCTTTGACTGACCCCCAAACGCGGCTTTGACCCCGCCTCGCCGAGCCTTTTAAATAGCGGGTCTTTCCTATGGCCAACCATCCGATCATCTTTTACACGAAGACCGACGAGGCTCCTCTGCTCGCGACCTACTCCCTCCTGCCGATCCTCCAATCCTTCGCCAAGCACGCCGACATCGCCCTCGAACTCCGCGACATCTCGCTCGCGGGCCGCATCCTCGCCGCCTTCGCCGACCGCCTCCCGGAAAATCAAAAAACCTCCGACGCCCTCGCGGAACTCGGCGCCCTCACGCTCCTACCGGACGCGAACATCATCAAACTCCCGAACATCAGCGCCTCGATCCCGCAACTCAAAGCCGCCATCGCCGAACTCCAGACCCGCGGCTTCGCGCTCCCCGACTACCCCGAAACGCCCTCCACCGATTCCGAAAAAGACATCAAAGCCCGCTACGACAAAGTCAAAGGCAGCGCCGTGAATCCCGTCCTGCGCGAAGGCAACTCCGACCGCCGCGCGCCGAAGGCCGTGAAGGACTACGCCCGCAAGCATCCCCACAAGATGGCTCCCTGGTCGAAGGATTCGAAAACCCGCGTCGCCACCATGGGCCGCGACGATTTCCGCTCGAACGAAAAATCCACCACCCTCCCCGCCGCCACCACCGCGCGCATCGAATTCACTCCGACCGGCGGCGCGCCCGTCGTCTGGAAAGACGGCCTCAAACTCCAAGCCGGCGAAGTCCTCGACGCGACCTACATGTCCCGCAAGGCGCTCCAATCCTTCCTCGCCGGGCAGATCGACGCCGCAAAACGCGAAGGCGTGCTCTTCTCGCTCCACCTCAAGGCAACGATGATGAAGGTCTCCGACCCCATCCTGTTCGGCCACGCCGTGAAAACCTTCCTCGGCGACTTCACGACCCGCCACGCCGCCGCCATTGAAAGCCTCGGCGTCGATTTCAACAACGGCCTCGGCGACCTTCTCGCCAAGATCGAAAAACTCCCCGCCGACGAAAAAGCCGCCATCGAAAGCGACCTCACATCCACCCTCGCCACCCGCCCGCCACTTGCGATGGTGAATTCCGACAAAGGCATCACCAACCTCCATGTGCCGAGCGATGTGATCATCGACGCCTCGATGCCCCCGATGATCCGCGACGGCGGCAAAATGTGGAACGCCGAGGGCAAACCCGAGGACACCCTCGCCGTCATCCCGGATAGTTGCTACGCGCCGGTCTATCAAGCCGTGATCGACTTCTGCCGCGAAAACGGCGCGCTCGATCCCAAGACCATGGGATCCGTGCCGAACGTCGGCCTCATGGCCCAGGCCGCCGAGGAATACGGTTCCCATAACAAAACCTTCGAAGTCCCCGCAGACGGCACCTTCCGCATCGTCGATGCCGAGGGAAAAACCCTCCTCGAGCACCAGGTCGAAACCGGCGACATCTGGCGCGCCTGCCAGACGAAGGACGCGCCGATCCGTGATTGGGTGAAGCTCGCCGTCCGCCGCGCGCGCGCCACCGGCGACCCCGCCATTTTCTGGCTCGACGCCAACCGCGCCCACGACGCCCAACTCATCGCGAAAGTCGAAACCTACCTCAAGGACCACGACACATCGGGCCTCGACATCCGCATCCTCCCGCCCGCCGAAGCCTGCCGCGCCAGCCTCGAGCGCCTCGTGAAAGGCCAGGACACGATCTCGGTAACCGGGAATGTCCTTCGCGACTACCTGACCGATCTCTTCCCGATCCTTGAAGTCGGCACCAGCGCGAAAATGC
>CAZVPK010000034.1:0-17745 GCA_964628505.1 uncultured Chthoniobacter sp. | reverse complement strand
GTTTTGGGGCTTGGGTTGGCTGGGACTCGAACCCAGAACCAATGCCTTAAAAGGGTATTGCTTTACTAGGGGAATTTGACATGTGCCAATAAAGTGCCAATAGTTCGCCAAGTGTGCCAATAGCGAGCTAGAGATGAAAACCAGAACACCCAAAACTGACGAGACGACAACTTGGCCTTACATTCGATGGATTCCATCGCGTCAAAGATGGATGGTTGATGCTAGAACTTCAACTGGAGGGAAGAGGACTTTTCACGAGACAAAGGCTGCTGCGGAGGGGCAGGCGGTGGTGGAGAAAAACAAGCGGCTCAATGAGGGAAATTCCGCTTTCGATACTCGAGAGTTGGCCAAATACGGCTGGTCTGTGCAAAAAGCCATCCGCTTTGCTTTGGAGCATCTCAAGTCGCAGTCGAACGGCGTGAAATTGGACGATGCGATCAAGGCACTTGTCGCACAAAAGTCTGCGGAAGGAACCAGCGAGCAATATCGCAAAGACATATCGGCGAGGCTCGGACGGCTATCTTCCGCTTTTCCATGCAAGATGATTTCCACCATCACGACTGAGGACTTGGATGGTTTTTTGAATCAATTGACCGTTTCTGCGGGAACCAAGAATACTTTCCGGCGAGATATTCGCACCCTCTGGAGCTTTGCCGAGAAACGCAACTGGGCGCAATCGCGGGTGGCGAAGGCTACAGGAAAATCGAGGGTCACATTTTCATCGCCAGAAATTTTTATGCCCGAGGAAGCAAAAACTCTTCTCAATTGCAGCACCAAGGATGTTCTTGTTTTTCACGCTCTCGGTTTTTTTGCGGGGCTTCGAGTTGCCGAGATTCGCAAGCTGGATTGGGCAGAAATTGATTTGGAAGGTGGTTGGATAACTATTTCGGCCTCCAAATCGAAAACCCGCAGCCGCCGACTGGTGCCCGTGCTTGATGCGTTGAAAGCATGGATCAAGCCTCTTTCAAAAAAATCCGGCCCTATAATTCAAAGTGAGTTTCGCAAGCGTCAGGAGGCCGCCCGAAATAAAGCTGGGTTTACTCCAGCACTAGAAGGTGATCCCAAACGATCATTGAAGCCTTGGCCAAAAAACGGGCTTAGGCATTCATTTGTGAGTTACCGACTCGCAGCCACGAATGACGCTGCCAAGACAGCTCTTGAATCCGGGCACTCCCAAGAAATTCTTCATGCCCACTACAAGGAGTTGGTTCGCCCGGAAGCAGCAGTGAAATATTTTGCGCTTCGACCACCAAAAAAATCCGAATGAAAACCTAGCCCCGGTTTTCAGAAACGCTCTCGCGCTACCGCCCCTCGAGCTTGCGCTCGACTCGCTCCATGATTTGAGAGTTGCGGTTGATGACTTCCTGGGACGAGGCGATGAGGGTGAGCATTTCGCGGTTCGAGGATTTGAGGTGATCGACGAATTCGCGGGTTTGGTCGTCCATGCGGTGCTGGATGGATTCGAGGCGTGCGGTGAAGAATTTGAAGAGTGCTGTGACGGCCGCGAGTCCGATCACGAGGAGTGCGACGAACATCCAGCGGTCGGACTGGGTGGAGGCGAGGTTGACGGTTTCGAGCAGCGAGGCGTCCATGCCGAGGGGGGCATGTCAACGAATGGTCAGATGCGGGCGAGGTAGAGGGTGGCGAGTTCGCGCACCCCGTTGGGAGCGGTGGTGAATGTGGGGGTCTGGATTTCGAGCACATAGGGGGTGTCGGGCTCGAGGATGACATCGAGGTCATTGTTCACGCCGCACCAGACTTGCTGGGAGTAGACGGGATCGGGGATGAGGAGGTGGCGGGTCGAGTCGGCCTTGTTGAGGAGGTGGAGCGATCCGCCGGAGCCGCCGACGCCGAGGATGGTTCCGGTGGTGATGTGGAAGATGACGCCGACGAGTCGGAATCGGAACGGGACGCGGACCTCGCGGAAGGTCGGATTGAGAGTGGGGGCGAGGTCCATGGATTGGGAGAAGTAGTAGGTGCCGCCGGAGGTGGGAGGGTTGAAGCTGCCGTGGCCTGCGACGAGAGACGAGAGGCCGGAGAGCACATGGGCGTGGAGGCCGGTGATGTCCGCGGCGCTGTGGGTGTGGGTCGAAGGTTGGCGCGGGTTGGTGAGGCGCGAGTCGTTGGCGAGGACGACCTGGTGGGCCTGCTGGCCGTAGCCGATGTTTTGGCTGGCCGCATCGGCGTTTCGTTGGAACGCCCCGTTGATGAGCGTCGAGGTTTCGAGTTTCGAGGCGAGGCTGGATGCGAGACCTTCGATCTCGGAGAGCGGGTGGGTGTGGGTGGCTGAGGCCGCGTCTTCGAGAGCGCGGGCGAGGCGGGCGATCTCCTCGAGGATATCGCGCATGTCGGTGAATCGCGGGTTCATGGCTGGAAGAGGGGGCGGACGCACATGGTCGGATCCGGCGCGCCGGTCCCGAAGGAGCGGTGGGCGGTGGATTCGGTCGCGATCAGTCCCGTGGGGTGAATGCGGTTAAGTGCGTCCAAATGGGTTTTCACGGGTCGAAGTGGAAATCGAGTTGGTGGCGTTGGGTGAATGCGAAGGGGTCGAGTGTGGCCGCGGGATGGCCGAGGCGGCTCGAGGCCACATGGTCTGTGCGGAACGGGAAAAACTTGCTTCGCAGTTTGAGGACCGGGGCGAGCGGGCCGGAGAGAAATCCACCCCGGTTTGCGTTGGCCGAGGCGACCCAGACCACATAGCGGAACGAGACGCGAAGCGGTCGGAAGTTGGGAGCGTAGGGCTGGCGGACAGGTTGGCCGGACATCGAGCCACGGTCGGGAAGCGGGCACGGGAGCACGGCGTGGATGGTTTCGCCCGATGTGTTGACGTAGTAGACCCCCCGGAATCCAAGTCGGCCGTTGAAGAAGGAGGAGAGGGAGAGGTGTTCGTCGCGGCGCGAGACCCTGAGGTGGTTGGCGCGCTCGATCAGGACGGGGTGGCGGGTGGAGCCGCTGTAGATCCAATGGCGGCCGGAGCGGGTGTGGAAGTTTTGCGGCCACGGCCACGACCAGATCGGATTTCCCAGCGGATCGGGTTTCCAGGGACTCGGAACGAGGAACCCGGTTTTGCCTGCCCGGCGTTTGAGGATCACCATTTCGAGGAAGACGGGATGCTCGGCGAGGAAGGCGTCCTCGAAATCGGAGGTGAGGACAAAGGGTGTGCGAACGAGACGCAGAGGGGCTCCAGCGGTCCCGTTGCTTTCGAGCGACTGGATATTGGAGCCTGTGATCTCGATGCGGATGGTCGGCACGGGGAGGTGGACGGCGAGCGCGTTGCTGCCACGCGGGGCGAGGGCTTCAATGGCTTCGCGGGTCCGGAGCGGAGTCATCCACTTCATGTGACTCTCGCCCGCCTCGGCTTCGGCCTTCGTGGCGCGCATTTCGTTTGCCGACGGTTTTGGGATGCCGTCGTCGCTGCGGATCACATCGTTCCAAATGCGTGCCGGAAGGGTGAAGGACGAGGTGACGGTTCCCGCGCTCGACCAGGTCAGTTCGATCATCCCGTCGATGAACTCCGGTTCGCCGTCGAACGCCTCGTCGATTTCTGTCGTGTTGAGGTTGAAGGAAAACACGAAGCCGTTTGTAAGAGGAGTCCACTCGCCCGAGCGGGCGAGGACCGGGCCGTCGAAGAGAAGGTTTTTCTTGATGGCGAGGATGCCCTCGAGGTGGGCGTGGTGGTCCACCTCGGTTACGGAGTCCGGAGGTTTGTTATTGGCGGCGGCTTGCCATGTCGCGCCCGCCGGGGAGTTCGGGCTGTCGAAGGCTGAATACCATTCCTGCCCGTCCGAGAAGATCATGCCCCAGTGTTCAGGAGTAGTTTCCACCTCTTGGGAAACGCTTGCGGGGCTTGGTGTCGAGTCCTGGTTTCTCCAGTTCGATGCCTGCCAGGGAGAGTCGGAATTCGTGGCCGAGTAGAGAGAGTTGTCGATGCACCAGCGGGCGGGGAAGGTTGTGCTTTGCCGCTCGCTGGAGCCAGCGGATCCCCCGGCGAGAGGAACCCATTTGTTGTTGAAGGCGCCCGTGGCACCATAGGGCTGCAGGGTGTTTAGAGGTGCTTCGAAGAATGCGGTATCGATGTTGTTTTCGTCGTGGACGAGCCAGCGGGCCTGATTGAGGACAATGGGAAGCCGGATCAACGGGGAGATCGATTGGGTGGGGCTGCGTTTCCAGCCCGTCGTTTCCCAGACATTGGCCCTCGTGTCCTCGGTGTAGAATTCGATCGGGCCGTCCCAGCCAACGACCCCATCGGCCGAGCCTGTGCCGACGCTGCGCGCCACCCATCTGGCTGGAATTCCCTCGGTGATCATGGAGGTTTCCCAGCCGTAGGAGCCGTTCGAATAGCTTCGCCAGGCGAGGTCGCCGCCGTTGCCTGCGCCGTTCGCCGGGAAGCTGGTCGAATTTCCGAGTGCGAAGGCGAGCGGTTTTCCTCCCGCCGAGTCGCCGGTCAGGATGCTGTTGATGAAAGTCCAAGGGTGGGGCTTGGTCGTTCGCAGCACCCAGTGTTCCTCCGAAATGACCCAGCTATCGAATTTCAAGCCGCCGGACGTGTTGAGATTGGTGGCGTTGAACGCCGAGGCGATCGCGACCCAGCCTGAGCTTCGTTGAAAGGTTGGAGCCGGGGCCGATGTTCCCGGCGTGCCAGCTACGATCCAATCGGTCGCCAAGTCGGGGGTGGCCACATTGGAATTGGAGACATAGCGCAGGTGGGCGTCGTTGGAAGTGCTGCCATCCCCGAGATAGACGGGGTGGGTCGAGAGATACCAAAATTCCTTGAGAATTCCGTTTTCGGTGCGCGTGTGCCATCCGATGTGGGCTCCGTCCGCCTTGCTGTATTTCGGTTTCCCGTTCTTTTGGCCGTCGGGGAAGTAGGTGCCGTTGGCGGCGGCGACTCCGGCTCCGGACACAATGATCGTGTCGTTTTTGCCGATGGGATTCTTGTCGCCTTCGGTGACCGTGAGTTCGGCGAATGTGGTCTGGGTGCCCGAGAGGATTTGGATGAAACGCCACTTGAAGTTGGCAGGGTCGTCATAGCGGATGACGCACAGCGGGCTTGATCGGGAGCCGAAATACCATTGGGGCTGTCCGTTGTGGAGGGTTGGGTCGAGATACCAATTGTTGCCGCCAAGGTAGCTGCCGCTGGTCGTGTAGCCGATGTCCGGGAGGTTGAGCCGGTAGGGGTTCGGATAGGTTCCCGCCGACCTTGAGAAAATGTCGGCATCTCCGTTGCCCAATGTCCATTTTGATAGACCGCTTCCGAATCCGGCAATCGTGTTGCCGGTGGATTTGATGAAGCGGTCGTTGAGGTTGATGGAAAAATGACCGCCGGATCCGGTGAGAAGCGCGATGGGTTCGGAGTTGCCTTGCGCATCCTCGGTCTCGAGTGAGTAGGCGGACTCGAATTGGATGCTGCTGGCGACCTGGGTCAGGTTGGCTTGGACATTGCGGTGGTATCGGGGCCTGCCGTTGTGTGGGGTGGTGGCGCGTTTGTAAACGCCGTCGCAATCGATATCGCCAAGGCGCATTTGGTCGACGAGAAGACCATCGAGAATGCTTTCCCACTCGGGCTTCCACGAGATTCGGCTGCCCGGTTTGCGGTAGCGGGGCTTGCCGTTGAGGATGCCGTCGGGTTGGTAGATTCCATCGTGGACGGAACCAGTGCCGAAGAGGATGACTTCGCTTCCGAAGATCGTTTCGTCAGGTTTCCACTCGATGAATTTCTGGGCGTTTTGGAGTTTGAAGCGTGGTTTCCCGTTCAATGTTCCATCGGGAAGGTATTTTCCGTGAAGGGCGGAGGTCGACGAACCGGCGACGAGGATCGCGCCGGTTGGCTGGGACCTTGAGGCAATCCGTTTGATTTGTTTGCCCGCGTTGTTCCAGATCGGCTGCCCGTTTTCGGTTCTGCTTGGGAGAAACTTTCCGTCGAATTCGGGATGTGCTCCCGAGACGATGATGGCTTTGCCAATAAAGCGGGCCGGGATCGTGATCTTGCCCTCCTCGTCGAGGAAATAGATTTCGATGGGTTCGATGTCGCGGCGCTTGAAGGCGAATTCTGTCAATGGCGCCTGGTAGCTCGCCGATTGAACGAAGCGTTTTGTGAGCGTGCTGATGTAGAGGCGCATCAAGGAGTGGGCGGAATGTCAACGCCGCCAAGGTTCCAGGAATTGCGCCTCGCCGCACAGGGGCGGCAGGACTGAAGGTTTGTTTGGGCCACATGGTCGATGACGCGCGCAACCGGATCGGCCAGGCGTTTGACCGCGTCGCCGAACTGGCGACTCTGGAGGCTCGAGGCGATCGACTCGGCGGGCCACTTGCCAAGCGGGCAGGCGGTCTGGCTGTCGTAGGCGAGGTAGGTTTCGCTGCAGACGGGTCGGTTCCCGCAGGATTCGCAGTGGGCGAGACGGGCTTGGATTTGGGATTCGGTCATTCGGAGCGCGCCTCCTCGAACTGGTCGGAATTTGTCCATTGGGGTTCGACCGGGATCGTTCGCGAGCGGCCCATCAGCCGCGGGGTGTTCTTGAAATAGGCAATCGGCGAGGGATGGCAGAAGAAGTCCTTCCGAGGCTGTTCGCTCGCGGGGGCCGGGCGGATGAGCGCCATCTCGCCGTCCTCGGCCGTGAGTTCGAGGAACTCGTCCTCGTTCTCGGGGTAGCGTTTGGGATTTGAGTTGCGGAAAGCGACCGAGATCGTGCGGGTGGATTCGGTGACGCGCAGCGTGGTCATGTTCACGCGCAGAATCCGGTATTTGAATTCGAGGCTGAGGGATTCCTCGTGGGAGAACGGGTATCCGGTCGGAACCGTGAGCATGAAGAAGTAGTAGTATTTCTGGTGGATGAAGAGGCCCTCGTCGGGCGAGGTGTAGAGAATCGCGCCCTCGGAGTTCCAATGTCCGGGCCATCGTTGCTGGTATCGGTCGCGGGAGAGGTTCGCCTCCACGAGTTGCTTCATGCGGGCGAGGGTGAGTTCGTCGGAGAGTTCGAAGCGGATGCGGTCCTCGACGGGGGTGTTGTCGCAGTCGGAGGTCTCGACCCACTCGCGCATGGTTGGGGTCTCGATGAGCGGGTAGTCGGTCGAGCCTTCGCCCGGCCAGCGCCTCCAGTTGCGGCCGCCCGAGTAGGAGTAGTAGGGGGAGTTCCAGACATCGCGCGAGAAGTTCTGGCGGTAGGATGGCCCCCATTGGGCGATCTCGTAGCGTTGGTTGCCCGAGTAGGTTTTCGGGTCCGCGTTCTTGGAGGCGCATCCGGGAAATCCCCCGCTCGCCGATTCCACGAGGAAGTATTTGGGCGGGCCGTTGGAGATTGTGTATTCGCGGAAGCCGAATTTGCGCAGCGCCCCGCCCTTCACATGGCCGTGGACCGAGAGGACGGCGGATTTTCTGGGTCCCCGGATGTCGATGTGGCCGTAGTTCCCTTCCGGGAACTTCGAGTCGTATTCCTGCGAGTAGGCGAGCCAGTCGCCCCCCTGATCGGTTTCCTCCAGGGTTGGAGATCCCGAGTCGCTGAAGTCCTTCACGGCGACCTGCCATTCCTTGCGCGAATCGCCCGTGCCGATAATGACGGTTTCACCGGCCATGGTCAGGATGCGGTCTCTTGGTTTTTGACCCTCGTCCATGTCCACTCGGTCCACTTGATTTCGACTGGGCCGTCCTGCGGGCAGTAGTCGTCGATCGTGATTCCCTCGGAATCTGTTCGTCGTTGGCCGAGCGGAACCTTGACTCGGTAAACCGACACGGTCTCGTGCATGGCGAGTTCGTCATCGGTGAGTTCGCGGTGGCCGTAGCGCCTGCCATACATGCCGCCCTCCTGCCGCTTGGTTCGAAGCCTGGGTTCCTCGTAGGCCATCGGGGATCAGGAACACATCGAGCAGTTCTCGTCGTTCGGGTCGCACTCGAAGCTGCTGTTGCAACCGAAGGAGGCACGGGCGCTGTGGCCCCATTCCTTGATGCGGCGGGGGTCGCCCGCGCAGGCGAGAAGTTCGTTGATGTAGGTTTGGAGAAGTTCGGTCGTGAACTCGTCGGAGAGGGTGATCGTGAGCGATCCGCCGCCCGATCCGCT
Source organism: uncultured Chthoniobacter sp. (assembly GCA_964628505.1). GTDB lineage: Bacteria > Verrucomicrobiota > Verrucomicrobiia > Chthoniobacterales > Terrimicrobiaceae > UBA967. The sequence goes on along the minus strand of CAZVPK010000034.1, from coordinate 9,694 downwards.
GCCCTTGCCGTCGCTGCCGCCGCCGCGCCCGCCATAGTTGTCATCGAGCGAAACCGCGCCGTCGCTCGTGTTGATTCCCCAGGCGATCCCGATCGCGCCGGGTGCGCCCTGGTGGTAGCCGGGATCGCCGGGACGCGGGCCGTAGTCGTTGGTGAGTGCCATGGGAACGAGGAGATTTTAGAACTCGTCGGCGATGGCGGTGATGTGGACCGCGTTGGATGTTATGGCCGAGCGCATGGCACAGCGCAGGCTCCATCCGGATTTGAGCGGGAGGGCTCGGAAGAAGGAGAGGAGGCCTCCGCCGAACACATCGAAGGCTCCGTTGTTCCCGTCAAAGCCCGCGCCCGAGGGAACCTTGACCACGAAGAGGTTCGTCGAGGTGTTCCCGTCGTGGAGGAAGAAGTCGATCAGGAGTTGCTGGGAGAGCGTGTTCACGATCGAGAGGTGGCGGACCACGCTGTCGTCGGGACCGGCGGTGATCACGGTTTTCTGGTTTGTGCCGTCCGCCGGGAGGAGGCGGAGGCAACTCATGTTCACGCCGCGGAAAGCGAAGACGTCGGTTTGTTTGGCCATGGTTGGTTGGTTCGGGTTGTCACCATTCGGAGTATTGGTAGCCCCAGTTTCCCGGGCTGATGTAGTAGGACCCCTCCGCGTAGGAACTGCCCGAGGCGGTGGTGCCCTGCTGATACCACCAAGTGGTGCCGTCAACCGTGCTGCCCCAGACTCCGGTCCAGGTCGGCGTGTTTCCGCCACCGGTCGGGGAGGCCCCGCCGTGGATCGGATAGGTCGGGCGCACTCCGTTGATGTAGGCGTCGTGAAGGCTCGGCGGGTGCTGGGAAACCGGCGGGAGCGGACGGGTCGGTGGAGTTTGCTGGGTGGCGGTGTGGGTGCTGGCGGGACTGTTCTGGGCCCCTTGGAGGGGCGGGAACGGGTTGTTCGTCCATGTCGGGCGGTTCGATTGGCCGTCGGTCGTTTGGCCGCCGCCGTTTTCGCCGTTGCCGCCGAATCCGCTGGTGGGTGAGCCGTCGCCATCGGGGATTTCGTTCGGGCTCCAGGGACCTTGGCGGTTGTTGTTTCCCTCGCCGGTGCTCTGGTTCTTGCCTGCGGATTCATACCCGTCCCCGCACGAGGGAAGTTGGTGCGAGTAGGTTTCCGCGGTGATGCTCGGCTTGGTTCCGCTTTTGATGTTCTCGAGGGCCGGTCCGCCGAAGCTGAAGTGGCCATGGCCCGCGAGGCGTCCGAGATTCCTGTCGTTGGTCGCCCACTCGTCGCATGTCAGTCCATCGGCGGTGTAGTTGAGGCCAACGCATTCCTTGAGGTCCGGCCAGTCAGGTCCCGGGCAGAACCGCCAGGAGACGACATTGACGCTGCCAGTGCAGGTGGTTTTGCGCGTGGGCGACTCCTCCGAATTGTTGTAGGCGGCGTGCACGTCGGGGAGGGAACTTTCACTCAAGTAGGGCTCGTAGCAGCCCGTGTCCGGTCCGGTCGTGTTCGATGAGGTCGTGGTTCGCAGCACGGCCATGGGTCCCCAATCGGGATCGTTGAGCGCGATGTATTCGTAGGTTGTTTTGCTGTTCGAGGAACTGCCGCTGCGGAAGGATTTGTAGCCGCAGGGCCAGCCGTAGGTGGAGCCGCCGCCCGTGACATTGCCTTCCTTGCCGTTCGAGCGGGCGGAGGCGCCTCCGCCGATCGTTCCCGATTCGCATCCGGCCCGTCCCCCGTCGAATTTCTCGATCGTGTGGGTGACGCCCATCCGGGAACTCGAGTCGTGGGAGACACCGTATCGGCAGACGAAAAGCGCGAGGCCCCGAAAGCACCACCAACTCACATCCGAGCGGCACGACTCGCTCCAGTTCACGCTCTTGGTGCTGCGGAGATAGTATTTGAGAGGTTCGGCGAAGACCTGCTGCCCCCATATGTTTGGTTTCGTTTTAACGAGCGGGCGGCCGTTCTCGTCATGCGTGTTTTGGCGGAATCCATTTTTGTGCTGCGAGGCGTGGCAGGCTTTGGTCTCAACGAAGCAATAGATCGGCTCGCAGCACGGGGGGCCGCACGCCATGACCCGGCGGCGGAGTTTTTTGGTGTCAGAGCAATTGTCGCTCATCACCAGTCGCCCCAGCCGTATTCGTTGCTCGGATGGCTCCAGAGCCATTGCCGGTGGGTGTTCTTGCAGTCCCAGTTGGTGACGACGAGGGCCCCGTTGGCGTTTGTTTTCTGGAGCTTGGACACCGAGGTGACCGCCTCGGAGTTCGTGTAGACATAGAAGAGCGGGAGATGAACCGTATCCGGGATTTCGTCGCTGTTGTCGCGTGAGGGGAGTTCCTCGGCCTGCTTGATCGTGGCGGAGGCGACCTTGGCCGAGTTGGTCGTGGGCGTGAGGTTCACCTCCACATAGAAAAGCTGGGGGCTGCCGTTCGGTGCCCCGTTCGAATCGGGCTCCGGACCGCCCATGCCCGCGGGAACGACGAATTGGTCATCGATGTTTTGGGGGAGAACCTCGTTGATGAATCCGCGGCGGATTTTGATCGTGCGGGCCTGGCTGGCCGGCGGGTCGCCCTGGCCGAAGTAGGGAGCCATGAAGGGCTGGAAGGGATGGGTGTCGTCTTGGAACGAGGCTCCGTTGTTGCGCCGCGCGAGGGCGACGACCGTGCCTTGGGGGCTTGTGGTGACGCGGATGCCGAAGCCGGGGAGGATGCGGCCTGCGCGGGCGGCGTCCGAGAGGCTCTGGAGGTCGCGGGCGTAGAGTTTGCGCTTGGGTTGGAACTCGGGGACTTGGCGGTGCATGGCGGTTTAGTAGACCTCGGCGTCCCATCCGGCCGGACCGCTCGAGGTGTATTCGTAGGTGTTGTCCCATTCGAACTGGTTCTCGCCGGTGTAGACCTTCTGGCCGGTTGCTCCGGTCATGAGCCAGTTCGCGCCGGAGGGAAGGCTGGGCGCACCAGACGGGGAGTCTCGTTTGCCGAGCTTGGAGAGATTTGGCGGCGAGGATTCGGATTTTGTCACCCGCACGACCGCCTTGGGGACGAGGTAATCGGTGATGCCCTTGGTGAACCAGCGGTGGAGCTTTTTCATCTTCTCCGTGCCCTTCTTGTCGGGTGTCCAACCGGCGAGCGATTCGTCCTGGGGGTTGTTCTTCCATGCCGACCATTTTTTCCACTCGTCGGCGGCGACCTGCTTGAACTCCTCGTGGGTTTCGATCGGTTCCTGGGACATCGATCCCTCGACCGACATTTCGCCCTGAGAGGCGTTCTTGTAGGTGTCGAAGGTGACGACATGTCGGCCATCGGAGTGAGCGTATTTGAGGTTCTTTGCTCCTTGGGCGGTTGGTCTGCCCGTGAAGGATTCGAGCGTGCGGGTGATGACGGTCTGGCCGCGGCTGTTCGGGGCCTCCTCGTATTTGGTTTCGACATGGGCGCTCATGGATCGGGTCAGTTGAGCGCGTAGGCTTCGAGCGCCTGCGGGGAGGAGCGGGAAACGGCGTTCGCGATTTTTTGGAGGAGGCTCGTCTGGCGGCGGGTTTCACTCAGGAGGTTGTCGGTCCCGCCCACGAAGTTTCCGCCCGCGCCGATGCGGGCCATCGAACTGGCAATGAGCGGGCCTGCGGTGGCGCGTTCGCTTGATCCCTCAAGCGACTCGGAGGCGGTCTGCGCATCGGCCATGCGGCGGGCGTTCCCCTGGGCCTCCTGCTCGTTCATGCCCGCGGCCTTGGCGCGTTCGAGCGCGGCGTTGTATTTTTGAATCCACTCGAGGCGTTTGACCTCCTCGGTGTTGCCGGCCTTCTTCGCCTCCGCGATTGCCAACTCGTCTTCGAACGCTTTCCGGTTCTCGGCCTGCTGGCGTTGCTTTTCCTCCGAGTCGGTGTTGGCCGACTTGGTGGCGAAGTCGCGTGCCCGGTTCTCGTCCATCCCGGCCGAGCGGGCGCGTTCGAGTTCGTTGTTGTATTTCTTGAGCCACTCGAGGCGTTCGGCCTCCTCCTCGTTCCCGCGGGCCTTGGCTTGGGCGATTTCGAGTTCAAGGTTGAGGGCGGACTGGGACTCGGCGTTGAGGCGGGCGCGTTCGGCATTGGCGGCGCGTTCCTCGGCGAGAACCTTTTGAATCGCGGCTTGGCGGGCCTCGTATTCACCCAGTCCGGCCGCCTTGCCGCGCTCGGTCTCCTGATCGATTTTGATGTCGCGCTGGACGGCTTCGACCGTGGCCGTGTCGCCGCGGGCCTCGGCGTTGGCGATTGTCACGGCGCGGGCGTTGTCCTCCATAAACTCCGCGCGTTTCTTCGCCTCCTCTTCGGCTTTCTTGGCCTGTTCTTCCCGCTCGCGGTTGATGTCGCGCTCGATGTCCACGAGTTTGCCGCGGGCGTCGATGAGCGCGGCCATGCGGTTGATTTCCGATTCGGTAAGAAACGAGGATTCGCGTTTGGCGGTGAGAATGGCCAACTCGGCGTCCACCGCGTCGGTGCTGGCGGCCCCGACTTTTCCCAAGACCGAATCGCGCTGTTCGGTGGAGGAAAGCTGGGAGAACTTGTCCTGCTCGATCTTCTCGTCGAGGGATTCCTTGCGCTTGCCGAGTTCCTTGTTGAGTCCGGCGGCGGCTTGGCGGCTTTCCTCGAGCGCGGCGGCGCGGTCCTTTTCGGCCTGTCGCTGGGCCATGATCTCGGGGGTGATGTTCTGCATGCTCGCCTTCATCTTTTCGAGGAGGCCGATCTCGATGCGGTAGTGGACGGCGATGTCCTCGCGCTGGGAGGCTGAAAGGGTGTCGTCGTTGTTGAGTTCCTCGAGCTTGTCCTTCACCCGGTCGATCTCGCGGTCCACATTGTTGCCGAACTCGATCTTGTCGGCCTCGCTGGAGACCCCCTTGAACTCGTCCTGGAGGGCTTTGACTGTGCGTGCCGAGTCGTTGCTAGCCTCCTCGATGCGGCGAACCGCTTCCTTGGCCTGGTCGAGCTTGCCCATGATGAACTCGATTCCGGAGGCCAGCGCCGCCACGAGGATGCCGATGCCGGTCGAGATGAGCGCGCCCTTAATCGCGATACCAGCAGCCCGGGCTGCCGTGGCCACGCTTGTGAGTGCGGCACGACCCGCCGCCGCAAACCCGGACCAACTGATCGAAGCCATGCCTGCGCGGACCTGGGCGAAGGCCGCGAGGGCTTTCGGACCGAGCGTCGAGAACATCGTCATCACCTTCGCGTCGAATCCCGTTTTGAAGAGGGCCATCGCCGTGACCACTCCGAGGATTTGAGGGACCATCTGGGTGAGGACCGCGCCCAGGTTGATCGCGGCCGAGGCGATCGAACCCAACGCCTCGCCGAGACCAGTGAGATCGGTCGAGTTAAGGCTTTCGGCAATTTGGGAGAGCGCGGGGGCGATCGCGGCGGTGAGTCCCGCGGCGAGTTGTTGCCCCTTCACCTGCACCGCACCAAACGAATCGGAAATCGCGTCGAAGGTATTCGCGTTCGCGTCCATCGTGGCCGCCAGTCCTCCGACTTGCTGGCGGGCGACCTCCATGGCGGAGGCGTCGCGGAAGAGGGCCATCATCTCGCCGCCCTTGCGCCCGAAGATGCCCATGGCGGTGGCCGCTCGCTGGGTTGGATCGGGAATGCCCGCGAGAGCCGCCGAAACCGCCTCGAATTGCTCGCCGGGGGACATCGACTGGAGGCGGGCCATTGAGATGCCGAGTGCGGCCAAATGTTCGTTTGTGGGTTCGCCGTCCTCGTTGATTCCGGCGAGCGCCTTCTGCAGGCGGTTGATGGCCGGGCCGACACCATCGGCTCCCACGCCCGCGTTCTGGAACGCTTGGCGAAGGACCACGAGGTCCCCAACCGCAATGCCCGTCTGGGCGCTGATGTCGGAGAGTTCGCCGCCAAGGTCGAGCGACGCCTTAACTGTATTGAAGGCCCCGGCAAGGGGAGCAAGGGCGGCGTTTGCGGCGGCAAACGCGCCTTGGACGGCGAGGGTTCCTGCGGCGATGCGGGCGAGGGCCGCGTCCACGCCGGACACATCCAATCGGAAGCGGGCTGTGATGTCGGCCATACGAGAGCGGCAAGGATGTCAATTTCAGGACCGGAAGCCCGACTGCCTCGCCGCCTGCCGGACCGCGAAGTTCTCAAGCCTGCGGACCATGGCATCTGCTTGCGAATTGATCGCGCTTTGGACCCGGCGCTCCATGTCGAGCTTCGGGGCGTTGCGGACGCTGTTGGTGGCGGTGACTTCGATCGAGGCGGCGGTGGATTTGATCACGCCCCCGCCGGAACCCGCGTGTCGAGTGACCCAGGCGGGGAGGGAGATTCCGAGTTTTGTGGCAGCGGCCTTCCATCCCGAGGCGAGGAAGCCGACCATCTTCTTTTTGGAGGCGATGTAGCGGCGGAGGTCGGCGGCCTTGATCGCGATCTTCGGGTTGAGCTTGCGGCGGACGCGGCCGGTCTTGCTGCGGTTCGCCTTGTGGATGGCCTCGGGGGATTCGGTCGAGGGCGTCTCGATGAACATTCCGGCCGCCCGGAGAGCGTCGGTATCCTTGCCGAAGGATTTCACGGGCCGCATGAGTTTGAGGATGTCGCGTTCCACGGCGGCCTCGCCTCGCTTCTTGGCGGCAGAGCCCTGTGCGCCCTTGCCGCCCGGGGGTGTCCAATCGACCACGCGGCGAAGAACGCCGCGGGCTTGTTCCTTGAGAACCACGCCCGCCGCACGCTGGCTGGTTTTCATGAAGCGTTTCATCGCCTCGTTGAATCGGGTGGTATCGACAGAGATGTTTTTACTCATCGCTTGAATCGATCTCGAAGTTGCCGAGGGCCTCGTATTGGGCCTCGGGGGGCAGACCCGGTCGCACGGTCCAGGCACCGGATTGCCAGAGGGCGCAGTGCTGGTAGGCGATGGCGCGGTGCAGCGGGAGTTCCCAAAGAATGTGGTGTTCCGGCCATCCGGTTTTCTCTGCCAGCGTGAACACGCGCGAGGCGATCCACGCTGGCTCTAGGAGTTTGGGGGCGCGTCCTTGTCGGCTCCTCCCGGCCGCGGCACCACATCCACGCTTTGCTTGGCGGCCGCGTTGAGGCTCGCCTCGATCTCGTGAATGATGGAGGGCACATCGTTAAGCCCGATGCGCTCGGCGAATTTGAAAACCTCGGTGCGGAACCGGTCAGGAGAACTGTGGGCGGCGCGCAAAACATGATCGACCGGAGCGCCGTGGATGAAGGCGTATTCGAGCGCGGCAAAGAAGTGGTCGGGTTCGCCTTTGCCGGGAACGACGAACGCATTCCTGGTTCGGTGGAGGATCGCGAACGAACCGCTTGTCAGCGGGCGGAGCTTGATGTCGGCAATGGTCGGCGAGGGGCGAAGGAAATCGACCAGGCGTTCGTCCAGGATCGCCTCGTTGCTTTCACCGGCTTCGGATGTTTCGGTGGATTCGTTCATTTCAAAAACGAGAGGAGTTTGCGTTTCTTATCCTCGGGCAGGTCGGGGTGGATGATCGCGGTCTGGTTGCCCTTGCGAATCAATGCGGCGGGCTTCGATTGACGAACCGAATCACCGAAAAGGCGGAATGCGCGGAAGGCCCAGGCGAGGTGGGTGATCGGATGGTCGGGGTTCTCGCGGCACCACTCCTCGCTCTCGTAGCGGGAGCGAAACTCCGGGAATTCGATTTCCTCGACGCCGTTCTTCACGGTGCGGAAGTGACCACGGCTCGATCCGTCGATCATCCATTCGATGCGGCGAAGCGGTCCCTTTTCGGTTTGCTCGATCGTGTGCTGGAAGCCGCACGAGTCGGCGAGTCTGAACCCGCAGGTGACGGCGGCTGCGACGAGTTGGGTGGTCGAGCTTGTGGCCGGGTTGACCTGGAAGCGGAACTTTCCGTTCTCGGCCTTTTCACCGATTGCCTCCTCCGCGATATAGTGGAACGAATCGCCGGGTTTCATCGTGCTTGGGGATAGGCCACGCCGCTTGCCTCCCACTCGGGCCAGTCGTCGTTGGTGGTGGATTGCTTGACAGAGGTGACGATGATTTTTCCCGAGAGGCTGCCAATGCTGGCGGACTGGCCGATGCGGTAGGGATTGGTGTTGCTGCCCTTGCCGCGGATCGTGAATTCCATCGTGGGATCAAACACAGCGCCTTTTGCGTATTTGCCGTCGCGCGTAACGAGGAACTTCACCTCGCACTTGGCCGAGATTTCCAGGGACTGAACCTCGCTGTTGCTGATCGAGGAAACTCCGACATTGGTTGGGGCGGCCATGTTAGTTCGAGCGGTAGGAGGTGTAGGTGAACTCGTAGTCGGGGAAATCCTCGGCCGACTCGCTGGTCTTTCCGGCAGTCAGAACGATTGATCCGCCGATGTCGTTGTTGCGTGAGATTTGGCTCAGTCCGTAGGTCCCCTTGCCTTTGATCGTGGTGGTCTTGGTGACGAGACCCTTGGGAACGGCGAGAACGGTGTTGCCGTTGGCATCGCGGCAGGTGGCCACTTCGAGGCTTTCCTCCTGCGAGGATTCCTGAAGGTATCCGCCCGCTGGGTCGCTCGCTCCGAAGGAATTTACAGTTGCGAAAGCCATGGGTTTAAGGAGTGGCTTCGACGAGCGCGTCGAGCCTCAGGTTGGCGGTTTCGTTGCCGTGGTTTTCAAGCGTGATCGACTCGATCAAGCCGTCCTCGGATTCGGTGAGCGGATTGCCATCGGTGCCGAGGAGCGGGTCGTCTCCGATCGGCCAGAGGAAGCTGCCGTTTTCGGAAAGTTCGATGACGCCCTCGCCGTCGTTGGTCCGGATGGTGAGGGGATGGTCGGTGCGCAGGGCCAGAAGACGGAGGCGCGCGGGAGAAGTCGGGATGGACAGGTTCTGATCCACGACAAGCGTGGAGGGACTTCCCGGCTCCTCGGTGGCGGGCACTGATTCGGCGAGCGACTTGCGAAGCGGGGCGGAAATCTCGTGCGTCCTGGAATACGAGGCCCCGAGTTGGCCGCTCGCCGTGGTGAGAATCGTCGCGGTGAACATACGCGACACACGGCATGTCAACTTATGGCGCGGATCAGTGGGCGATTCCCGCCGCGAGTTCGAGCGTGGAAACCCAAGCCGATTCGTCGCGCGACTCGCTCTGGTTCTTGACGAAGAGCCCCCGGATTTCGAGCGGGCTTGCGGCTGCATTGAAGGCCATGGCATTGACGAGGAGGCCGTTCATCTTGCGGGCGAGATCGGCGTGGGTGGACGCCAACTCGTCGTGGGCATTGGTTCGCAGAAGCAGTCGAACGGTGGCGGTATGGAGTGGTCCCGTCACATGCTCAACATCGGGGCATTGGACAACGATCACTTGGTTTTCCGAGGGCAGGCAGTCGTTGCTCGTGGCGGCGATTACCGGAATCGTCACCCAGGGGAGGGAGTTCAAGGCCGCGACAAATCCGTTTTCAACAAGCGCGTTCATTCGATAGGTTCCACGGTGAGAGTGAGGATCGGGTGGGGCGGGCGGTTGGCCGTGCGGACGATGCGGAATTTCTCGCCCGCGAAGATGAGCGTCTTGCCGATAGTTGGAACAGCCTCGACCGATGAGCGCAGGATTTTGACTGTGAAATTTCCCTCGGCGACAAACCCGCCCGGTTCGAGCGAGACTGTTTCGGTTGGCTCCGAAACAAGCGCCATCACGGTTTGCTCGCCGATTTCTACCGGCTTCCCGAATTCCCTGAAAACCTCGGCGGCGTCTGCGGCAATTTCCTCGTGGATCGACATGCCGACCA
>CAZVPK010000033.1:0-18116 GCA_964628505.1 uncultured Chthoniobacter sp. | reverse complement strand
AACCGGGAGGCGGCATTCAGGGGGTCTGTGCCGGCGAGGTCCTCGGCGGCGTTGGTTTGTCCATCGGCATCGTAGTCTCCGGAGGCCGTGAGAACATGGAGCGGGGCGGTGGGGGCGCCGGTGGTTCCCAGCGAGGAGGGGTCGTTGGGGTTCACGGCTTGAACGGCCGCCAGGATTTCGGAATCCGAGGCCACGGAGAAGGAATAGGAGGTCGAGTCGACGAGAACGGTCGAGCCCAGTCCGTTGATCGTGAGGTGGAGGAGGTATTTCGGGGCGAGTCCCTCGCTGTCGGGTGGCACGGGAGCCCAGGAGAAGGTGACATTCGATCCGATGGTGTAGGTGCCGTTGAGGCCCGAGGCGGGAACGCCTGGGATGCCTTCGGGAGCGGTGGTGTCGTAGACCTTGAGATACTGGGCCTCGAAAGGGGCGGTGGACCAAGCGGCGTTGATGGCGGGGATGGCGTTCAGCGAAACGAAGACGCCCTCGTTCTCGATTTGCGCGCGGGTTTTTCCGGACGGCCAGAGCAGGGTGTCGCGGCGGTGGGAATACTCGTTGTCGGGTCCGGGGTAGGCCGCGAGGTTGCGGACATTGTAGGTGCGGCCGGATTTGAGGCCGAGTTGGTCGGCGAGATTGGGTGGAATGCCGAAGGTGTTCGACTGCGAGGTGTCGCGGTCGAGGTTTTGAAATGCGAGGACAACATCGCTCGCCGCGGGCGAACCGCCCGGTGTCTCGAATTTGGCGACGGCGAAGATTTGCTCGTCGGGATCGGTGGACCCGACGGGATTGAGGAACCAGCGGTGGCTGGAACGGAGGGCGGGACTGGCTTCGCGGGCGAGGCCCACGCCGCTGTAGGCGGGGATGAGGTTGCGGACGCCGAGGGCGTTGTTTTCCCAGGCGGTCCATTGCGGCTGCATCGAGTTGTAGCGTTTGAAGTGGGGGATGAGTTTTCCGAAGTTCAACTCGTAGTGGTCGAAGCTGCGGAGGTCGGAGGTTCCGATCTCCTGTCCATACATGATCATGGGCGCGCCATCGATCATTCCACCGACGGCATAGCGGATGAACGCCTGCCAGGGATCGGCGTAGCCGGCCTCGTCGTGGGAGGTGTTGTTCAGCAGGACGAGGCCCTGGCCGTAGGCGTTGCGGCGGCTCTCGAAAATCGCGCGGTGCGCGGTGGTGTTGCTGGCGGACTGCCAGGGGAAGACGATGTTCTCGTTGAGGATGTCGAAGTGGCGGTTCGAGCGGTAGGTCACCGCACCGCCGTCGAGCGATTCGGTCATGAACACGAAGCTCCACTTGTGGGTGCGGGCGACATTGATCGCATATTCCCAGAACTGGGGGGGCATGCCCTGGCCGAAATCGGCGCGGAGTCCGTCGATGCCCTTGGTGGCTTGCTCGGCGGTCGAGGAACCGGCGGGGAGTCCGGTCTTTTCGAGCCAGTAGGGGACATAGCTCGCGAAGTATTTCCAGACGGCGCGGGTGACGGCGCCATTGGATCCGGCGTCGCCGCGCAGGTCGTCGAAGTTCACCCAATCCTCCTCGTTGTTCACGCGGTCGCGGCTGTTTTGCGCGCTGGGATAGCCGGTGACGAGGGTCGAGTAGCGGCCGAAGAAGACATCGAGCACATCGCGCCACTTGCCGAAATCGTTGCGGTCCGGAGCGACGGCGGCGTTGGCGGCGCTGCTGGCGGGGCCGGAGTAGGCGAAATCGCCGTCGTTGCGCGAGAAGAAGCGGGCCTCGCGGTTGCGGATTTCATCGGAGGCGGACCATCCGGCGGTGTTGAGGCCGGCGGCGTTCAGGAGATCGAGGCCTTTTTGCCCGAGTTCCACATCGTAGGCGGTGTGGTTGAAGGGGGCGTCGAGCATGACATGCACGCCTTTCGCGTCGGCGGCCTGGACGAAACTTTGGAACGCCGCCATCGAGGAACTGCGGGTGTTGCCCTGGCTCATTTGCTCCATGACCTCGAAGAAATTCTTCACGGCGTAAGGCGAGCCTGGATCGTAAGGATCCGTGCCGCTGTCCCAACCGGCGCTGGGCTCGCGGCCGTCGATGCCGTTCGGGTGGATCGGTTGGAACCAAAGCGTGTTGGCACCCAGCGCACGCAGATAGTCAAGATTCCAGCGGGTGTTGTCGGTGAGGTTCTCGAAGGTGCTTCGGGTGGCGAAGGTGTCGCCGGTGGCGTCGATGTTGAGAACATTGATTTCGTAAACATTCATCTCGCGGGCGAGCTTCGGCGCGACGGTCACGCAGTGGTCGCGCTTGCCATACCAGATCCACTGGTTGGTGGCGGGATTCCAGTAGCGGGCGGTGAGTCGGTAGGCTCCGGTTTTTGTGGCGTTGAGGGTGAGGGTGAAATTCCCGCCGGTGGCGGCCATGCGGTGGGCCTGAAAATATCCGTTCGCGGGGTAGGGGACGGTGGTTGAAGGCTCGTTCGCGGGAGCGGGCGGGGAGACAATCCCATCGTGGATGCCGTCCCCGTCCGTGTCCAGCACGGCGCGGTCGCGGTTGTTCAGGTTCGTCCAAACCTCGGCGACGGTCGCGTTGGCGATGCCGGGGACGAGAGTCACGGTGACAGGAATGGATTCGGACGCGGCCTCGTCGAGGTAGAGTTTCGAGGTCGTGTAGTCGGCATCGAGCGTTCCTGTCGTGGCGGTGGCGATCCGCAGCGTGGATGCGGGAATGGCCGGCGTGTTGAAAGACAGGGTCTGGTTCACACCACCCGGGGTGTTGTAGCCGGAGAATTGTTCCTCGCCGGTCGCGGCGTTCCAAAATCCGATGCGGTATTTGACATTCGTCGAATTCGGCATCCCGCGCAGGGACACGCGCCAGAGCATCTTGTCGCCGGCGGAGCTGGGGTCGGGCTGCATTTCGACAAAATCGAAGAGGGCGACTTGCGTGGACCCGCTGCCGGAGTTGCCCTGGGAACCGACGGGTTCGGAGCCGTCAAGCGTGTAGTAAATCGCGCCGTGGGTGGCGCCGGCATACGTGGTGCCGTCCGGCGAGGCGTAGCCGACGAGTGCGTAGATCAATGTCTGGTCGGGCTCGACATAGACATCGGCGCCGGAGTGCGAAATCCAGGAGACCCGGTCGCGGAGCGAGAAGGGCTGGGCCTCGGCGGTGGTTTGGTCGGTCGTGACAGTGAAGGAATTGTCGGTTCCGTGGATGTAGGCATCGGGGACGACACCGGAGCTGAATGTGAGACGCCAGTAGTATTGAACGATTCCGTTGGTGGCGTTGCCGGGGACGGTGGCTTTCCAGAATTGGAAGTCGCCGTCGTTTTTGTCGAATACGAGATTCACACTCGACCAGGTTCCGTTGGTTCCGGCGCGATAGAAAAGCTGGCCCCCGGTCTGTTCGGCGGTTCCATATCCGGGGTTGTTGAATTTTTTGAGGCCCTGGAAAACCGTGAAGCTTCCACCCGTGGGGACCTCGTAGACCGGCAACCGCATGGTTGTGTATCCCAAAAGCGGTTCCGCAAGCGCCGGTCGGTGCCACGCGGTCGGAAGCGCCGTGGGCGGAGTCGACGGGATCAATTTCTGGACGTTCAACCGCCCGCCGGTGACGCAGAGGCCGCTCAAGGCGGGAACGGCATCCACGCCCGCGAGCATTTTTTGCACGAGCTGGGAGACCGAGTCGCTCGGATACGAGGCGCGGAGCAGGGCCAGCGCGCCGGCGGCCACGGGGGCGGCGAAGGAGGTTCCCTGGCCGTTGCCGTAGGAGTTGTTGGCGCCGTTGGTGGTGGACCACATTTCCACGCCCGGGGCCATGAGATCCACGGAGGCCGCGCCGAAGTTCGAGAAGCCCGCGCGCGAATCGGTGCGGTTCGAGGCGCCGACGGAGAGGATGTTGTTGAGGACGTAGGCCCGGCGAAACGGCCGCTCCCTTTCGACATACTCGGTGTAGCTTGCGGGATAGAACGGGATGGCGTCGTTGTCCGTGCCGGCATTGCCCGCGGCGGCAACCATGATGATTCCGGCCTGCTGGGCGCGGTAGATGGCGGCCGCCTCGGAATTGCTGCCGATATTCGAGGCCGATGGACTGCCGTAGCTGGCGTTGAGCACCTTGGCGCCCTTGGCGATCGCGTAGTCGATGCAGCGGATGTTGTCGGAAATCGAACCTGTTTCGCCGATGAAACGCAGGGCCATGATTTTCACGCCGGTCCAGGGGACTCCGGTCACGCCTCTGGCGTTGTTTCCCACCGCGCCGACGAGGCCGGCGACATGGGTGCCGTGGCCGCTTTCATCCATGGGATTCCCGTCGTTCGCGAATTCATCGATGCCGTGGACATCGTCGATGTAGCCGTTGTTGTCGTCGTCGATTCCGTTGCCCGCGATCTCGCCGGGGTTGACCCACATGTTGGCGGCGAGGTCCTCGTGGGTGTGGCGCACGCCGGTGTCGATCACCGCCACGGTCACATTCCCGGCATCGGTGCGCGAGTCCCATGCGGCGGGGGCGGAAATTTTCGGCAGATGCCAGATCGAGTTGTCGGTGTAGCGGGGATCGTTCGGCGTGGCGGACGGGCGAACGAGAAAATTCGGTTCGGCGTAGTCGATGGTCTCGGTGGCGGAGCCGAGGGCCTCGAGGGCCTCGGGAACCGCTTGCAGAGCGGGTTCCAGGCCGACGAGCCAGGTTTCGGCGGCGAAGGGGTTCTGCGCGGGGATTCCGCCGAACGGTTCGACGAGGGCGGCGAGATCGGCCCGGGATTTTCCCTCGCGGAGTTTCACGATGATCTGGTCGGCGACCATTTCGGAGGCGCGAGAGACGTTGACCGCCCCGGTCGCCGGATCGCGTTGGATCACCTCTTCCACGCGGACGTAGGGGTATTTTCCAGGAGTCTCGTAGAGGGCGGCGCGGGTTTGTGCGGCGGGGGAAATTTCCAACGGGGCAACCGTCCAATCCAGCAAGATCCAATCCGGGCTGGCGGCGGGCGGGCGGGGAGAGAGGGATACCGGTTGGTCCACGCGGGGAGACGCCGAAGAGACAAACCGGCGTTCGGCGGGCCTCGGAGGTTCGGTGGTTTCCGGCGACGGAGCGGCCACCGCCTTCGGAGCGGGGGAGGTCGGAATTTGCAAAAAATAAAAACCGGCCACCGCCGCTAGGGCGACCATCAAGAAAACGGGGATCAACCAATGCCTACGGGATTTCATGGGGACTCGTAAATTATCTACGCCTGTAACTTCACGTGCGTTCGGGCATTTCTCAACAATCTTCCTCAAAAACGTTGCTCGGGATTCCGCGCTGTTGCGTTCCGCGTGGTTCGGGAAGGCTTCGTCGAGGTTTTTTGATTGTATGTTGAAAGACCCGCATCGGGGCTATGGCGCGGTTTTTGTGAGCGCCGCAACAACGTGTTTGCGCAAGCCGTCGGGGCCATGACCAGCAGGGCCCTCCCGGGCATTTCGTGAGATCGGTGCTTTGGACCGAATCGCGCATCCCGTGGGAAAGTGCACAATCCCACGGCGGTCGGCATCGGAACCTTCACGACAGCCCCGGCCCGAAAGGCGCAAACCGCCGGTCGGGGATACGGGGGAATCTTCCCGGGGCCGTTATTTTCGGGCGTGGACGCCGGAGGCGACTTTCAGGCGGAGTCCGTTCAGACGGATGAAGCCGGTGGCGTCGTCCTGGTTGTAGGCCTGCGTCGGGTCGGCCTCCATCGTGGCGATGTGGGGGTTGTAAAGGCTGACCGGGCTTTTGACACCGGCGGCGTGGATGCCCCCTTTGTAGAGTTTCACGCGCACGGTGCCCGTGACGTGTTTCTGGGATTCGGTGACGAGGGCCTGGATGGCCTCGCGCTCGGGGGCGAACCAGAAGCCGTTGTAGACGAGTTCGGAGTATTTCGGGACGAGGGAGTCGCGGAGGTGCATGACCTCGCGGTCCATCGTGAGCGATTCCATTTGGCGATGGGCGAAATGCAGGATCGCGCCGCCGGGTGTTTCATAAACGCCGCGGCTTTTCATGCCGACGAACCGGTTCTCGACCATGTCCACGCGGCCGACGCCGTGTTGGCCGCCGATTTTATTGAGGGTGTGCATCACGCCGAGCGGGGTGAGTTTTTCGCCGTTCACGACGGTGCAGAGGCCGCGTTCGAACTCCAGCGTGACATGCTCGGGGAGGTCGGGCGCGTCCTCGGGCAGGACGGAGAGCGTGGTGAAGTATTCGCGGTTCTTGAGGTCGCCGGCGTCATACCACGGGTCCTCGAGAATGCCGGCCTCGTAGGAAATGTGGAGGAGGTTGCGGTCCATCGAATACGGTTTCTTCGCACTGGCGGCGACGGGGACGCCGTGGGCCTCGGCGTAGGCGATCATTTCGGCGCGGCCGGGAAATTTCGAGCGGAAGCGGGCGTCGCGCCACGGGGCGATGACTTCGAGTTCCGGCGCGAGGGCGGCGGCGGTGAGTTCGAAGCGAACCTGGTCGTTGCCCTTGCCGGTGGCTCCGTGGGCGATGGCGGTGGCGCCTTCCTGGCGGGCGATCTCGACCATGCGCTTGGCGATGAGCGGGCGCGCGATGCTGGTGCCGAGAAAGTATTGTCCCTCGTAAATGGCTCCGGCCTGCATCATCGGGAAAATGAAATCGCGGGCGAACTCCTCGTTGAGGTCGTCCACGTGGCACTTGGCGGCTCCGGTTTTGAGAGCCTTCTCCTCGAGGCCGTCGAGTTCCTCGGCCTGGCCGACATCGGCGCAGAAGGCGATGATCTCGGCTCCGTAGGTTTCCTTGAGCCAGTTGAGGATGACGGAGGTGTCCAAGCCTCCCGAATAGGCGACGACGATTTTTTTCATTCGCGGGGGAGTGTGGAAAAAAAACGGCGCGATCGCAATGCCGCGGATTCCGGCGGGCGAAACCGGTGCGGGAAATTTTCTTGAAATTTTGGTTGCCATGTCACGGGAAAGAGCGAAAAAGGCCTTTGCAGTTGAGATCAGGAATTGGTGGACACCCCAGGACAATGTCGGGGGCGGTTTGAAACCCGGCAGTCGGGAACAGGCCTCGATCCCAGTGCGTTCAAGAAAAGTAATAATCCATGGGTAACAAACTCTATGTCGGCAATCTCTCGTTCAACACGACAGAGATCGCCATTCAGGACCTGTTCTCGCAGTGTGGCTCGGTCTCCGAGGTGATGCTGATGCAGGACAAATTCACCGGCCGCTCGCGCGGATTCGCCTTCGTCACGATGGGAACCGACGAGGAGGCCCAGGCGGCCATCAATCAATTTCACGGAAAGGAATTCGACGGCCGCTCGTTGACCGTCAACGAAGCCCGTCCCCGCGAAGACCGTCCTCCCGGCGGTGGCGGTGGAGGCGGATTCGGCGGACCCCGCCGGGAATTCCGCGGAGGCGGAGGCCGTGACGACCGCCGTGGCGGTGGCGGATACGGTGGTGGTGGCGGCGGTGGACGCCGCGACTACGGACGCCGTTGATCCAATAAAATTCTAAACACACCGGGCATTCGCCATCGAGCGGATGCCCGGTTTTTTTGTGCCGCGAAATCCCTCCGGCTCGACAGGGCGTGCGGCCGCGGATCATGATCGCGACATGAGTCTTCCTCCGACGATTTCCCGACTGCGCGCCGAATGCCGCGAAACCTCGCAAAGCGCCAAGCTGTGGGCCCAGGTCGATTCCCTGGTGAAAAAGGACTCCTCCAACGGAAAGCCGTTTTGGGAATTGAAAGTGCGCGATGCCGGGGACTCGTTGACGCTGCGCGCGTGGTCGGACACCGAGGCGTTCCGCTTCTGCGGGGAGTTGGAGCGCGGGGATTTTTTGGAGGTCGAGGGCGAGTTCGCGATGAACGGGAGTTTCGGCATGGATGCGAAACGCTGGCGGGCGCGGGTGCTGGCGGAGGACGAGGTGGCGCGGATGCTCGCCGGCGGGGAGGAGGAGGCGGCGGCCTTGGAGCGGGATTTCCACGATGTCGCGGCGCTGGCAGCGACCCTCGCCGATCCCCGATTGAAGGCGCTGGCGGGAATTTTTCTCGAGGAGTTCGGTCCCCGATTCCGCCGGGCCGCCGCCGCCCGGCACAACCACCATGCGCATCGCGGCGGGCTTCTGCGCCACACGGGCCAAATGATGCGCGCCGCCTCGGCGATCTGCGGGGCGTATCCCGCTTTGAACCGCGACCTCTTGCTCTCCGGTGTGCTCTATCACGATTGCGGCAAGCTTTGGGAAATGTGTCCGCCGGAGTCGGGATTCGAGATTCCGCGCGAGTTGCGGGGGGAATTGCTCGGCCACATCAGCATCGGCATCGAGGTGGTGAACTCGCTTTGGCGGCGGTTGCCGTTGGACGATTGGAAAAATCTCGAGCCCGCCTCCGAGGAGGTGCGTTTGCATCTGTTGCATCTCATCGCCTCGCACCACGGCGAGTTGCAGTTCGGTTCCCCTGTCGAGCCGAAGACCCCCGAGGCGGTCGCGCTGAACATGGTGGACAACCTCGATGCGAAGCTCGAGATGCTGGCCATGGCCTACGCGCGCCAGCCCGAAGTCGCCCCGGGAATCCACGAACGGGTGAAGCCCCTCAACACCTGCCCGGTCAAACCGCTCGGAGCGTTCGCCGGGCAGGGGTAGGGGAATTCGCGCTGGGGGCGCTGGTTGTCAGGACCGGAGCCGCTCTTGCAACCCCCGTGACAATTCCCGCTCCGACAAGCGGTGCCCTCCCGGCGTTCCCCGGTTCCCGGCATCTTCGGCGGGATTGGTTCCATCACCCGCCGACGCCGTTCCGGACGCGCTTCTGGTGCCATTGGTGCAGATTTTTCGCGTCGTGGAAAATCCGCTCCTGCGTGCTGCCCAGGAGAACGATGATGATCTCGCTGCCGTTGTGTTTTGCGGAGGCGACGAGGCATTTTCCGCCGGCGTAGGTGAATCCCCCCTTCAGGCCGTTGAAATAGGGCGGCCAGTTCCAAAGAAGTTCGTTCGTGTTTTCCAGATACATGTTCCCCGTGTCGCCGTTGGGGAAAACAATCGCTTGCCTCGAGGTGAAATACCGGATGAGCGGATCGCGGTAGGCGTGGTAGGCGATGATCGCCGAGTCCCGCGCGGTGGAATATTGGCCGGGAGCGTCCAATCCATGCGGGTTGAGGAAAAGCGAATGGGTGGCGCCGAGTTCGCGGGCCTTGGCATTCATGCTGCGGACGAATCCATCGTGCGAACCGTCCCCGTTGGTCGCCAGGGCGCTGGCGGCGTCGTTGGCGCTGGAAACCAGCATGCCGGCGAGGAGGTCGATCCGGCGGTGGGTGGAGCCCGGCGCCAGGCCGATGTGGGTGGGAGGCTGGAGCGCGTCGAGCAGGGAGATCGTCACGGGCTTTTCCAATCCGCCCTCGTCGATCACCTGAAGCGCCGTGAGGAGTTTTTGGGTGCTCGCGACCGGCAGGGGCCGGTCGGCATCCTTTTCGTAGAGGGTCTTTCCGGTCATCGCGTCGATCACGATGGCGCTTCGCGCGTGGATCGCCGGGGCGTCCGGCGGCAGGTTCGCGGCGGGCTTCGGCTCGGCGACATGCGCCGAGACGGGGAGTCCCGGTTCGACAATGGAATCGGGCTCGGCCACCAGCGAGCATCCCCAGGTCGCGGTCCACATCAGGGCCGCGGTGAGCAGGAAGGCCGCGAGAAAGTCGTGGCGCCGGGGTGAGGAATCGGTTTTGCGCCACCAGCGGCGCGGAGTGTTCGTTTTCATCGTCCGCACGGAACGGCCGCGGGGGCGGGGTCCTCAATGGGGTGGGGCTCGGATGGGCGATCGCCCCATGGAGAAACGGTCCGGGCATTTCGACATTTCCTCCATGAACAACACACCAAACAATCCACGCCGGTCTCCCGGGGAAAAATCCGGGCCGGTTTCCATCGGAAAAAATCTCTCCGCCGCCGTGTCCCGTGTGGCGCGGCGACTGGTTCTGCCCGGCGCCCTGATTCTCGGCTTGGCGCTCGCCGTCTGGCTGGTCTTCGCGATCAAAGGGTCGGCGCAGGCGGGCGGAACGGTCACCTTTTTGTTTTTCGACAGGAACGGGGCCGCCCTCACGCCCACGCAGGTCCGCTCCATCTCGAACAACGGCGGGACGGGCTACAACAGCGACTTTCTTTTGGATCCCGCGAACATGAGGGCGATCAGCAGCGGACCTCTCTACATTTCGGGGAGCAACCTCGCCTTCAACATTCCCGCGCGTGCCGTGGCGCTCGCGATCAACTGGCCCACGCAGCCGAACGGCTACGGGCTGTTGATCCTCGACAACGGCGGCGCGGGATTCACCTCCGGCGGCACCTTCAACTTCACCTACCAGGCCGCCCGGGATGTGAAGAAAAAACTCGATGCCGCCCTCGCGGCGCGGCCGGACTACACGGCGTCGACGAAATTCAACACCGCCTACCAGTCCGCCTCCAACCAGCTCGCATCGGTCGATGTCTACAGCCCGGAGAGCGCAAAAGGAAAAGCCGGGCAACTCGCCCTCGACCAGCTCGCCGTGGCCTACGACGCGCTTCTTCAAGAGCACGGGCCGATCTTCGCGCGCAACAACAAGTCCACCCTCGCTCCCTGGCTGGGATTCACGATCGACACCGTTTCGAACTACCAGGCGAACCTCGACCTCGCCGCGTCGCTCACCGCCCCCTACGGATGGATCCGCGTGGTGTTCGACGCCGGCCAGGGTCCGTCCACCTACACGAACCTCATCAACTACGCGAAATCGAAAGGCCTGAAGGTGCTCGGCCAGCCGGTGGATTCCAGCTACGACCGCCAATACACCCGCGCCCAATACAAGCAGCGCTTCATCGATTTCCTCACGGCCTTTCCTCAGATCGACGCATGGGAGGTCGGCAACGAGGTCAACGGCACCTGGCTGAGCAGCGACATTGCGCTGCGGATCGCCGACGCCGCCACCGAGGTCCGCAACCGGGCCCCCGGCAAGCTCACCTACCTCACGCTGTTCTGGCAGATCAACACCGACACGGTGCCGAACTCGATGTTCACCTGGGTGGCGAACAACCTGCCCGCCTCCACGCGCTCGCTCCTCGATGTCGTGACCTTCTCGCAATACCAGGAGCAGGCCCCCATGGGGATGGCCTTCGACCAGGTGATGAAAACCCTGCGCGCCGAATTCCCGAACTCGAAGATCGGCCTCGGCGAACTCGGCTACTGGATCGCCGGCCAGCGCTTCTGGTGGGCCTACGATGCCACGAACATCAGCGCCGCCAAAGTGGCGATCTCCGATATCTACCACGGCGCGGCCTTTGATTATCCCGGAAGCGTCGGGGGCGTTTTCTGGTGGGAATTCCGAACCGATTTTCCCGGCAACGCCGCCATGCAGGCCACGGTGACCCGGGTGCGCGACATTCTGAATTCGGCCGGCCCCTCTCCGACTCCGACCCCCAGCCCGACCGCGACTCCGACTGCGACTCCGTCGCCCACGGCGACCGCCACACCGAGTCCGACGCCGACTCCCGCTCCTTCGCCGAGTCCGACTCCCACGGCCACCGTTTCGCCCACACCGAGTCCGACGACCACGCCCGTTTCGAATGTTTTCAACGGAAACTGGGCCGCCGTGGCGACCGTCCAGCCGCAGGCCACCTACCACGATCTCTACCAGCGCGTGAATGTCACGCGCCGCACGAATGTCAGCGCGAGCGTGTGGGTGAAGGGAACGGGCGCCGTGGAACTCCAGGTCTGGGGCGATTCGGCCTGGACCCGCAAACTCGCCGGAGTGCGCATCAACGCCACGTCGAACTGGACCAAGGTCACCACACCGGTTTTCAGCACGGGCAACCGCAGATACATCTGGCTCAGTTTCGACGACGCCTTCAGCAACGCGGGCGGGACGATGTATCTCGACGAGGTGTTCCTCGGGACATCGGGCGGCGCGAACCGTGTGGCGAACCCCGGCTTCGAGAGCGGCACGACGGGTTGGACGATCACGTCGCCCGCGATCTTCCGCATTCAACAGAATCCCTGAGCGTGCGGTGGAATCGGGGCTTTCACCCCATTGAGACGGCGCCCGCGGGCGTGTCTGGTGGAGGTGTGGTCCCGGTTCCCCGGAACCGATCCACAGCGGTCCGCCGGGTGCCGGCGGCGGCGGTCCGCTCGAAAAACCAGGCCGGCTTCCGATAACCAACAAATGAACACACTGATCAAATGGAATCCCTTCCGGGAATTCGAACAAATGGCCAACCGCATGAACACCCTGTTCTCGCGGTCCCTTCTGCCCGCCTACGACGAACCCATCGCCGCGACCGAGTGGAGCCCGCTGGTGGACGTCGAGGAGAGCGAGAAGGAATACACGATCAAGGCCGAGCTTCCGGAGGTGAAGCGCGAGGACGTGAAGGTCGAGATGGAGAACGGATCGATCCGCATCTCCGGCGAGCGCAAGCTCGAGAAGGAGGAGGCGGGCCGCCGCTTCCACCGCATCGAGCGGAGCTACGGAGCCTTCGAGCGCACCTTCACCCTGCCCGAGGGCACGGAGCGCAAGAACGTCTCCGCGGAGTTCAAGGACGGCCTCCTGAAAGTGCACCTGCCCAAAGGGGAGGGCGCGATGCACAAGTCTCTGGAAATTCCGGTGAGCTGAAAAGGGAGTGGCCTCCTCGCGCGTGCCCGCTTGCGGGCACGCGCGTCAACGCCCCGATGAACGACATCCTTCAAACCTTCCGCGACTTCTACCGGACGCCCGCGGTCCGATCCCGCATTCTGGAATTCCTGGGCGGGGAGAGCCCGGCCACGGCGACGTGCGAATTCATCACCGCCGACGGCACAGGCCGTCCGTTGCGGGCTCCGCGGAGCCCCGAGGAATTGTTCGCCCGGCTCGAGGAGGGGCTCGACATCGGGCGCTCGCTGCTGGACCGGCGCTCGCTGCTTGCGCATTTCGACGTCGAGTATGTGAACTTCGATTTTCCCGCCGAGGCGTATCTGGATCCCGGGCGGGCGTTTCTTTTGCAGGAGCCGGTGGCGAAGGCGATCCGGCGCGTTTTGAATTTCCACGGCATCGAGCCGTTGCATGTTTTGAGCGGCCGGGGCCATCACTTCAGTTGGCGCATCGAGCGGTCCTCGGAGGTTTTTTCGCTGCTGGCCGAAACGGGCAGGATCGCGGTCGCCGGCGAGAACGGGTCCTGCGGAGTCGAGCCCGTCCTCGCCAGGGCGTTTGCGGGACTCGGTTTGGTTTTGGAGTTCGCCGCGAGGATCGTGCAGGAGTTGGTGCGCGGCGAGTGCCGGATCCCCGTCGATCTCACCGCCGTGGAGGTGCCGCCCGGCGATTGCGGGCGGGAGATGATCTCGCTCGATCTTTCCGAATACGGCGACCCGCTGCCCACGCGCACGGTGCGCGTGCCGTTCAGCGCCTATTTGAAGCCCTGGCAGCAAAGCTACGCGGTGGGCAGCGGCAATCTTCCGCGGATCGGCCCCATCATTTTCGTCCCGGTGGAGGACATGGATGTGCGGAGCGCGCTGTTGGCGATGCGCGATCCGGCGCAGGCGCAGAGGCTGGCCGGGAGGGTTTCCGCGCGCATTCCCGACCGGACCTTCGGGATGGGAAGCCTGTTGCGCCAATACCGCGGCTCGGCGTTGCGGAGGTTCCATGAGTTCTTCTACTCCTCGGCGCACGATCCCTCCTGGCGGTGGCCCTCGACCTACGACCGAGCCCCGCTCGACGACTTGCCGCACGACGCGAAGGCCGCCCTGCTGTATCCCAACGATCTTCTCTTGAAGCCCTCCAACATCCGGGCGGTGACGCTGGCGCTGGTCGAGCGGGGATGGCATCCCCGGCATGTGGCGGGATTGCTCCGCTCCAAATTCGAGCGGGATTACGGGTGGGGGGACCACTGGACCGACTATTCGCCGGCGATGCGGGCGGATTTCTATGTGAGAATTTTCGCCTCGGCCTCGACTCCGGTGGAGCGCGAGGCGGCGCGCATCCGGGGAACGACGTTCGTCGGGGAACCCGAAACCGCGGAGATGAGACTATGACCAGTTGGCCGATCGGACTTTCCACAGGGTGCTTCCACAACAAGCCCCTTCTCGAGTGCCTCGAGCCCATCCGCGGGAGCGGCTTCAGCATGGTCGAGGTGGTTTTTTCGCCGTCGCACCTCGACTACAAGAATCCCGCCGCCGTGCGCGAGGCGGCCCTGCGCATCGAGGCCCTGGGGATGGAGGCGTATTCGTTCCACGCGCCCTTCGCGGGGGACATCGACATCTCCTCGCCCGAGCTGGCCCGGCGGGAGTATGCCTTGGACGAAATCCTGCGCGCGGCCGAGTCCGCGGCGGTGCTGGGGGTTCATTATTTCGTGATCCACCCGGGGCCGGAGAACTCCGAGATTCCCTCGAGGGAGGAGCGGATGGTGAGGATCGAGAATGTCGTGTCGGTTTTGAACCGCGTGGCGCTGCGCTGCGCGGAACTCGGGATCAAATGCGTGCTCGAGAACAAGCTGCCGCATCTGCTTTTCGGCAGCTCGGGAGACATCGTCTGGATTCTCGGCGGTCTGGAAACCACCGAGGTCGGGGCGTGCCTCGACACCGGACACGCCTTCCTGGCCGGCGAATTGTATCCGCTGGTCTACAAGCTGGCCCCGCACCTTCGCATGCTGCATGTGCACGACAACAAGGGGCATTCGGACGACCACCTGCCCCCGGGGGAGGGGAGGATCGACTGGGGGGCGCTCACGCGCGAGTTGGTGCAGGTGAATTTCCGGGGGGCGATGATTCTCGAGCTCGCGGGATCCGGCGGAGCGGAGGAAATCCTCGAAAGAGCCCGGAAAGGGCGCGCCTACCTGCGGTCCCACAGCCGGCGGTTGGCGATGGAATCGGGGATTCCGGTGCCCCATCTTTGAACGGAGGGAATTTGATTTGCCCGCAAGCCGGTCGGATTTCTATGGTGGCCGGGTGTTCGCCACAGTTTTCAAACCGTCGTCTTTTCCCGGATGGATGGTTTGTCCCCGTCGGCGACGCGCGGCGTTGATCGCGCTGGCGGCCCTGCTTTGCCTGGTTTTCCTGCCGGGGTGCGGGACCACGCAGCCGCAAACATTCTCCGGCCGCCTCCAACCGGCGGGCTTTTTCGACACCGTCATCCTCGATGCGGGGCATGGCGGCCACGATCCCGGGGCCAGGCCGGTGAAGGGATCCCACGAGAAGCATCTGGCTCTCGACACCTCGCGCCGGATCGCCGCGATCCTTCGCCAATCGGGCTTGAGGGTGATCGAAACACGAACCGGGGATTATTTTGTCACCCTCGACAGACGGGTGGCCTTGTCGAACAGGGCCCGCAACGCGGTCTTCGTGAGCATCCATTACAACTGGGCCCGCCGATCGAAGGCCGCGGGAGTCGAGACCTTCTTTTGCGGATCGCGTTCCTCCCGGCTCGCCGCCAACATCCAGAGGGAAATCCTGCGTCCCTACGGCGCCAAGGACCGCGGGATCAAGTTCCGGAAGTTCTATGTGCTGAGAAACAACAAGCGCCCCGCGGTTCTGGTGGAGCTGGGATTTCTTTCGAATCCCGCCGAGAACAGCAAGGTGCAGGGCGCCGCCACCCGCCAGCGACTGGCCGAGGCCGTGGCCCGCGGAATCCTCGCGGAAAGGGGCGGGCGCAACCCCTGAGTTTCCCGATCCCTTGAAAAGAGGAAGGGGAGGGTTAGATTCCGCCTCATCATGATCAAGCCCTCGTGTTTCCTTCTGGCCCTCCTGGCCGCCGCCTCGCCGTTGGCGGCCGAAACCCGCCCGGATGTCCCCGGCCCGCTGCGCCATTTAAGCGATTCCTTCGCGGCGGTGTTTGAAAAGGCGGCGCCGAGCGTGGTGGTGATCGAGGCGCGGTCCGACGCCGGCCGCGCCGTGCGGGGGCTGCCTCAGGGCCTCCAGTTCTTCCTTCCCGACGGCACGCCGATGGATCCGGATTCCAGCGACACCGAACCGAACGTCGGCTCCGGGGTGATTTATTCGGGGGAGGGGCACATTCTCACCAACCACCATGTTGTGGAAAACGCCACGACGATCCGGGTGAAGTTGCGCGACGGGCGGCGCTTCGACGCGGAACTGGTCGGCTCCGACGAGCGAAGCGACGTGGCCGTGCTCAAAATCGACGCGGCCGATTTGCCGGCGGCGGAATTCGGGGACAGCGACGCGCTGAAAGTCGGCGAACTCGCCTTCGCGATCGGCACCCCCATGGACCTGCCCTACACCTTCACCTTCGGCGTGGTGAGCGCCAAGGGGCGCACGCTGGGACTCGGCGGGCATTACGACGAATTCATTCAGACCGACACGTCGATCAATCCCGGCAACAGCGGCGGCCCGCTGCTCGACATCGACGGCCGTGTGGTGGGCATCAACACGCTGGTGAGCGGCCTCAACCGCGGGGTTGGTTTCGCGATTCCCGTCAACACCGCCAAGTCCGTCGCGCGACAACTCGCCGAAAACGGGCGGGTGAGCCGGCCCTGGTTGGGAATTTCGATCGCGAGCCTGGAGGAAATGGAAAACACGGGTGGCGTCTTCCGCGGCCTGGAGAGCGGAGTGGTCGTTCGCGGCATCGAGCCCGGCGCCCCGGCCCAGCGGAGCGACCTCTCGCCCGGCGACGTGATCACGAAGGTCGACGGCAAGACCGTCGAGATCGCCTCCGACCTCCAGCGCGAGATCCTCGGGAAGCAAATCGGCCAATCCGTGGAACTCGAGGTGTGGCGGCGCGGCCGAACCCTGCGGGTCGATGTCCGCACCGGCGAGCACCCCGACAAATTCGTGCGCGCCTCGGTGCGCCCGAACCGTTCGCGACAGGACGCTCCGCCCGCGGTCCCAGCGGGGGGAACCGGTCTCGAGGTCGAGAACGCCACGGAGGAGGCTTTGAAAAAAATGCAAATCGCCGGCAGGGAACCGGGCGGGGTTTTGGTCACCCATGTCGAACCGGGAAGCGCCGCCGACGCGGCGGGCCTCGAGACGGGGGACATCATCACCGAGGCCGCCGGCCAGCGGATTCTCGACAAGGCCGATTTCGACAAGGTGATGGATTCCGCGGGCGCCGGGCGCGGCGTGCTGCTTCTTCTGGAGCGGGCGGCCCAGAAGACCTTCGCGATCCTCAAGCCCTGATTCTGCTTTTCGCCCCGCGGCCGGTTGCTAGGGTTTCGACGAACCGAACGAAACCCTCATCGATTTAGAACCCCTGCAACCATGACCACGACACCTCTTCAACTCGGAATGATCGGCCTCGGCCGCATGGGCGCCAACATGGTGCTCCGTTTGCTGCGCGACGGGCACCGCGCCACCGTCTTCGACCGCTCGCAGTCCGCGATCGACTCGCTCGCGAAGGAAGGCGCGACCGGCGCCTCGTCCCTCGCCGATTTTGTCTCGAAGCTCGAGGCGCCCCGCGCGATCTGGTTGATGGTGCCCGCCGCGGCGGTGGACTCGACCATCGAGGAGCTCCTGCCGCTCCTCCAGCCCGGCGACACCTTGATCGACGGAGGGAACTCCTACTACATCGACGACATTCGCCGCGCCAAGCACATCGCCCCGGCCGGAATCCATTATGTCGATGTGGGCACCAGCGGCGGCGTGTGGGGACTCGAGCGCGGCTACTGCATGATGATCGGCGGCGAAAAGGAAATCGTCCAACGCCTCGACCCGATTTTCCGCACCCTCGCCCCCGGCATCGGGGATATTCCCCGCACGGTCGGGCGCGCCGAAAACCAAGGCACCGCCGAGTCGGGATACCTCCACTGCGGTCCCAACGGCGCCGGGCATTTTGTGAAGATGGTCCACAACGGCATCGAATACGGCGTGATGGCCGCCTACGCCGAGGGGATGAATGTTTTGAAAAACGCCAACGTCGGCAAGGCTTCGCAGACGGTGGATGCCGAGACGACGCCTTTGCGCGACCCGGAGCACTACCAATACGATTTCAACCTCACGGATATCTCCGAGGTGTGGCGTCGGGGCAGCGTGATCGCGAGCTGGTTGCTGGACCTCACGGCCAATTCGCTGGTGAAGGATCCCGCGCTCAAGGATTTTGCCGGGCGGGTGAGCGATTCCGGCGAGGGACGCTGGACGATCAAGGCCGCCATCGACGAGGGCGTGCCGGTTCCTGTCCTCACCACCGCGCTCTACGAGCGGTTCAGTTCCCGCGGCGACGCCGATTTCCAGGACAAGCTTCTTTCCGCCATGCGCTATCAGTTCGGCGGACACCTCGAAAAAAAGTGAGG
>CAZVPK010000032.1:0-18432 GCA_964628505.1 uncultured Chthoniobacter sp. | reverse complement strand
CGAAATACTCGACCGCGTTGTTCGGGAAGAACTGCTTGAACTCGCTGTAAAGCTGGGCCGCGAGCGTCTTGTTGTGCGACATGATGAGCGTCGGACGCCCGATCTCGCGAATCACATTCGCCACCGTGAAGGTCTTGCCCGACCCCGTCACGCCGAGCAGCGTCTGGTGGCGGTTCCCCGCCGAGATCGACCGGACCAGATTGGCGATCGCCTGCCCCTGGTCCCCGCGCGGGCCGAAACCGGACTCGAGTTCGAAGCTCACGGCATCGACCCGGCCGGCTGCCCGCGACGGGGGAGTTTCTGCCGGGGAGACGGGTCGTCGCGCAATGTCATCATCCGGACAGGTTGCCCCCGTCGGGGAGGCAGTCAAAGGAAATCCATAAAAACCACCCGTCGCCCCCGGCCCGCGAATCCCGGAAAGAAAATGTGGACGTCCAAGGCGCCGTGCTGGTAAGAGTCCGCCCTCATCACCAACCCAACCCGGGCCCCCGGAACCCCCACGCCCCCTCGCGGCTCAAGGAAACGGAACCCTCCAACCAACCATCAAATAAAAATGCCAACCGCCACCAAAACCAAACGCAAAGCCAATCCCGCCCTTCTCAAACCGGTCCAACCCGACGCCGTCCTCGCGGCCGTGGTCGGCTCCACGCCCCTCTCCCGCGGCGAACTCACCAAGAAAATCTGGGACTACATCAAGAAGAACGGCCTTCAGGACGCGAAGAACAAGCGCAACATCAACGCCGACGCGCTCCTCAAGCCCATCTTCGGGGGCAAATCGCAGGTCACCATGTTCGAGATGACCAAGCTCGTCTCGTCCCACGTCAAGTGATTCGACGGGGCCCAAGCCCCATGGTTTTTTCATGAACGCCGGGTTCCGGTTCCACGCCGGAACCCGGTTTTCTTTTGGGATGTCGGCTGAAAATCCCCGCCTCAGGGCACGGTGCGGATTTGGATCGATTCGAACCGCTCCTCGCCCTCGACCAATTCTCTCAGCACGATGAGCTTGTCGCCGCTCGCGACGAGTTTTTTGCGCATCAGGAATTTCTCCGCCTCGTTGAACGTCTCCTCCGGATCGGAGGTGAAATCCAACACATACGCGTGGGCGTTCCAATTGAGCGTCTGGTGCCGAACCGCCTCGGGGGTCGGGGCGAAGACAAAAACCGGCGCCCGCTCGGGGCGGAGGTGGCTGGCGCCGTCGGCCATCGCGCCGGTGTGCGTGAAGACGACGAGTTTCGAATCCTCGAGCGAGTTGGCGAGCATCACGGCGGAGCGGATCGTTTTCCTTTGCTGGGTGTCGAGGATCGCCTGCTCGGCGTAGCCCGCGCCGCCGCTCAGGGCGATGCGCCGCGCCACGCGGTCGAGAATCCTCACGCACTCGACGGGATATTTCCCCGTGGCCGTCTCGCCGCTCAGCATCACCGCGTCCGCCTGTTCGAAGACGGCGTTGGCCACATCGGTGATCTCCGCGCGGGTGGGCAGCGGGTTTTGGATCATGCTCTCGAGCATGTGGGTGGCCACGATGACGGGCCGGCCGAGTTGGATGCATTCCTTGATGATCCGGCGCTGGATGATCGGCAACTCCTCCATCTTGCATTCGATGCCGAGGTCGCCGCGGGCGATCATCACGGCATCCGACTCGCGGATGATGTCCTTGATGAACCTCACGGCGTTCTGGTCCTCGATCTTGGCGACCGTGCGGGCGTTCGAGCCCTGGGCCCGGAGGACGCGCTTGAGCTCGCGGATGTCGGCGGCCTCGCGGCAGAAACTCAACGCCACGAAATCCACGCCGCACTCCACGCCCAGTTCGATGTCCTCGAGGTCCTTGGCCGTGAGCGGCGGAAGGTTCACCTTCACGCCGGGAAGATTGATGTGGCGTCGCGAGCCGAGCTCCCCCTCCGTGAGGACCTGGCATTTCACGCGGTTGGAGGTTTTTTCCAGCACCTTCATGTGGATCACCCCGTTGTCCACCAGCACCACGTCGCCCACATGGATGTCGTCCACGAGGCCGTCGTAGTTCACATCCACCGAGTAGTGCTCCTCGCTTTTCGCGCCCCGCACGGTGAATTCGAACACGTCCCCGGGCTTGAGGCCGAGCTTCGCGGGAAGGTCGCCGGTGCGGATCGCCGGGCCCTGGGTGTCGAGGAGAATGCCGCAATTGATCTCCAGCCCCCCGGCGATGCGCCGGATGCGCTTCACCACGTCCCGCACCCAATCGTGCCGCGCATGGCTCATGTTCAGACGGAAAATATTCGCGCCCGCCATGAGGAGATCGCCGATCGCGGCGTCCGAGTCCGAGGCCGGCCCGAGGGTGCAGATGATTTTGGTTTTGCGCATGGGCCTATGAACCGTCCAACGCCCCGCAAGGCAAGCCTCGATCCCTATTCCCTTTGACTCCGCCCGATTCCGATGCATTGAATGGTTCCACAGCCATGAAAACCATCACGCCCGTCGAACTGAACAAACTCCGCGAAACCGGAACCGCCTGCGCCCTTTTGGATGTCCGCACCCCCGCCGAGCACGAGAAAATCCACGTCCCCGGCGTGCATCTCGTCCCGGTGGACAACCTCGACCCCGAGGCCCTGGCCGCGACCAACGGCTTCGCGAAGGACCGGACCGTCTACATCCTCTGCCACTCGGGAACACGCGCCGAGCGCGCCGCCCGCAAAATGGAGGAGAGGGGCTTCCGGGACTGCGTGGTCGTCGAGGGCGGCACCGCCGCCTGGGCCGCCGCGGGCCTTCCGCTCAACCAAACCTCCCGCCGCGTCCTGCCCCTCAACCGCCAGGTTCAACTCGTCGCCGGAACCATGGCGCTCGCCGGGGCGGTTCTCGCCTTCACGCTCAACCCCGCCTGGATTTTCCTCTCCGGCTTCGTGGGTTTCGGCCTCGTCATCGCGGGTGCCACCGACTTCTGTCCCATGGCGATCCTTCTGGCCAAGATGCCTTGGAACCAGGGGTCGAAAAAATCCACCTGCTGCCCGGCGTGATCCGACCGGTCGGCGCAGCGGGAATCTCGATGGTCTCGAGTCGAAAATCCTCTTCCGGTTGCCAGTCGGTCCCGATGCCCACGTTCGGATACGGTTTCGGGATCGACTTTTTGATCAGTTCAAAACCATGGGAGTCAATATTTTGAAAGCTCGATCCCTGCCCGCACGGCGGAATTCCCGGAATGTTTCGAAAAATCCCCTTGCGATTCCGGGGTTTCATCCGATGATTTGTGGCGGCTGGGTTCCGCAGCGAACTTGGATTATCAATCACATGGACCACTCAATCGCTCGTTGACCATATGTTCAGAAACTCCTTCCGATCATTTCCCGCTTTGGTTGCCCTCGTGGTTGCTTTCGGAATCGCATCCCTCGCCAGGCTGCACGCGGCCGGGGAATTGGTGACGATTAATACGCAATTCGGCGCGGACGTGAACGATTGGGTTTTCGCGAACTCCTCCGGAACCGCCACCAACGGCTACACCGTGCGCATCGGTGCGTTCAGCGAATCACAAAGCGAGGTCCTCTCCCTCTCCTACAACAGGGACTGGTTGAACAACCGCTTCCAATTGTTCGGCAGCGGCACGACCGCCTCCCAAGGCGACCCTTCCCCCACAGTGGGAAGCTTCGTGAACACCTTGAACAACTCCGACGATTTCTTCAAAGGCAAGCAGGCGTGGATTGTTTACTCGGATGGAGCCACACTCACCTCCGCGTCCAACTTCGGCGTCGTTTCCAGCACCAGCGCCAACTACACCATCGCCAATTCGCTTCCCTGGATAACGACCTTCGATGGAACCTACCTCCAAACCTCCGAGGGAGGGGTGGTCGGTTTCGGTTCCGTGAGCACCACCAACGCCACCGCCGGCACCATCCGTGTGGCCGCGGCGCCCACCACCAATCTTTACTGGGATGCCGGCCATGACGGTCTCGGCGGCACGGGCACGTGGAGCGCCACCTCCACGGCCTGGACGACCAACGCCTCCGGAGTTTCCGGGGCCGGCCCCTACGCCTGGGGCACGACAAGTTCGGGAAACTACACCGCCGGCGACGGGCTCACCGCCTATTTCGACGGAACCGCCGGCACCGTCACCGTCAGTGGAACCGTCCAGGCCCACAACGGGCTCGCAGTGGCGACGGATGGATACATTTTCTCCGGCGGCACCATCAACCTTGCGGGTTCCAATGCCACTGCCAACACGGTGACCATCACGACCGGAACCACCGTGTCCGGAGCCACCCTCTCCGGTTCCAACGGCCTCACCAAGGCCGGAAGCGGCAGACTCCGCTTGGACAGCGCCAGCACCTACTCCGGGGCCACGACCATCAGCGGCGGCACCCTCCAAGCCAATGTCGCCAACGCCCTGCAATCCACGTCCTCCATCAATGTCGCCAGCGGCGGCTCCTTGCTGATCAGCGCCTCGAACGCCGTGAACGACTCCGCCGCCATCACCCTCGAGGGCGGCACCCTCGCCTTGAGCGGCACCACCACGGACACCGTCGGCGCCCTCACACTGACTTCCAATTCCGTGATCGACATGGGATCCGGCGACGCCACCCTCACCTTCGCCAGCCTCTCCGCGGCCCTCACGGGAAGCACCCACCTCAGCATCTGGAACTACACGCTCTACACCGACCAGATTTTCATCACTTCGGCCACCAATGTTGAAAGCAGCCTCAGCCAAATCAGTTTCTACAGCGGAGCGGGATCCGGATTTTTGAGCAACGGCTTCTACAACTCCGGCACCGGCGAACTCTACGCCGTCCCCGAACCCGAGGTTTACGCCACCGCACTCCTCCTTCTTCTCGGCCTGGGCATCCACCTCTACCGGCAGAAACGCCGTCCCCTCCCGGTTCCCTCACTTTCCGCGTAGCGGAATTCGGAACGAATTTCGACTCCGGCCCGCCGTGGTCCGTCGACACCCGGTTTTAGGGAGTTCATGACAAGGCCGGCCAACATCGCGATGACACACAAGGGCGGCAAAGCGGCGGGAACGGAATGACACGGAGGGCAGACCTCCAGGTTTGTCATTGGCGCCGGTGCTGTTCGAAAGCGGGTCTTTTGTTCTCCGTCGGCCGAATTGACACGAGCACGCATCCCCCGATGGCGCGATGACCCCCCTCCCCTACGGACACCTCTTTCTTCAAATCGCGGCGATTCTGATCGCTTGCCGGCTGTGCGCGTTTTTGATGCGGCGGGCGGGACAGCCCGCGGTGGTCGGCGAGATGATCGCCGGCGTGGTTTTGGGGCCTTCCCTTCTCGGCCTGCTGGCGCCGGAGTTTTCGGCATGGTTGTTTCCTCCCGCCTCCCGGCCCGTCCTCCACGAAATCGCGCAGATCGGGTTGGTGCTTTACATGTTCACCGTGGGGTTGGAATTCCGCACCGACCTGCTCGCGGCGAAGGCGCGGTCCGCCCTGGCGGTGTCCTTCGCGGGAATGGCCGCGCCGTTCGCCCTCGGCGCCCTGATCTCGCTGCCGCTGACCGGCGCGGGAGGGTTTTTCGGCAAGGGTGTTTCCACCGGCATGGCGGCCGTCTTCACCGGAGCGGCGATGTGCGTGACCGCCTTCCCGATGCTGGCCCGCATCATCCGCGAGCGCGGCCTGGCTTCGACGCCCGCGGGAACGCTCGCCCTCGCCGCGGGAAGCCTCGACGACGCCGCTGCCTGGATGCTTCTGGCGGGGGTGGTGGGCTTCGCGCAGGGCACGCCGTTTCTCGTGCTCTGGACTCTTCTCGGCGCGGCGGCCTACGTGATCGCCTGCCGCTTCGCGGTTCCGCGGATCTTCAAAAACCGCAACGAGGAGTCGCCCCCGTTGTCCCGCCAACTCGGCCTGCTTTTGGTTTTCCTGTCGCTCGGGGCCTGGTTCACCGACCAGATCCGTCTCTACGCGATCTTCGGAGCATTTGTTCTCGGAGTGTTTGTTCCCCGGGGAAGGTTGGCCGATTTCGCCGTGGAAAAAATCACACCGCTGGCCACGCTGTTCCTGCTCCCGGTTTTTTTCACGTATTCGGGGTTGAACACCCAGATCCAGCTACTGGATTCCGCCCGCGACTGGATCTTCGCCGGCTTGATCGTGCTCGGTGCCATTGGAGGAAAACTCGGCGCCTGCTACCTGGCCTCGCGGATGTGCGGCCACACCCACTCCGACGCTCTCACCGTCGCCTCGCTCATGAACGCCCGCGGCCTCATGGAACTCATCCTGCTCAACATCGGCCTCCAGGCGGGGCTCATCACCCCGCGGTTTTTCTCGGCACTGGTCATCATGGCCATCCTCACCACCTTGATGACCGCCCCGCTGTTCGAACTCGCCCGCCGGTCCGCGCGCCCGACACATTGATCGTTTCCAAACTCCGCGCCCACGTCTCGCGCGGAGGGAAAGGCGCCGCCCGGTTCCACGCCTCTTCGCCGAATCGCAAACCCGTTCGTTTTCAGTAAAAAAGAACACTCCAACCCCGGGATTGTGTTGGCTTTTTTTGAAAAATGGATTTTATTGGCGCGTTGTCCCCGTGGTTTTCCTCGCGCCATTCACGGTCCGTTTGATCCTGTCCATCCTCCTCACCCTCGGGTGTGGCTCGGCGCCGTTGTGGGCGAAGTTGGGCATCGATTATCAGACCGGCCTCGGGCGTCCCACGGATGCGATCGTGGATGCGGCGCGGCGGACGGATTACCTGATTCCGAGATCTCAATTCGTCCTGTCCTACAACGACGACACGCGACAGGCGAACTGGGTGGGCTGGAGTTTGTCCAACCCGGACCTGGGCTCGACGCCGCGCACCGATGCCTGGTCGGTGGAAACCCTGTTGCCGAGCGGATACCTGCGCGTGGGAACGGCCTCTTTCGGCACCGGTTGGGACCGCGGCCACATGGCCCCCTCGGCGGACCGCACACTCACAAAGGCAGACAACGAGGCGACGTTTGTGATGAGCAACATCGTGCCGCAGGCCTCCCGAAACAACCAGGGCCTGTGGGCGGATTTTGAAAACTACACGCGCTCCTCGCTGGCGGCGGACGGCAGCGAAGTCGTGATCCTGTCGGGCCCCTCGGAGTTCGGCGGCCCGATGCTGCCCAACGGCATGGCGATCCCCTCCTCGGTCTGGAAAATCGCGGTGAAGGTCCCCGCGGGCAACGGAACAGCGGCCCAACGCGTGACGGCCTCGAGCCGCGTGATCGCGCTGCTCACCCCGAACATCGACAGCTCCACCCTCGGCTCCTGGCAGGGCTACCTCACCTCGGTCGAGGAGATCGAGTCGGTGACCGGATTCGAGTTTTTCCGCGACATCGCGGCGGTGAATCCCGCGCTGGCGACCTATTTGAAACATGTGGTGGACACCGGCACCGGGCCGAACGCGCCAACGGTGATCACCTCGTTTTCGCCCGCCTCCGGCTCGCCGGGCACGCCGGTGACCCTTTCGGGATTCCATTTCCGCTCCCCGGTGGAGGTTCGTTTCAACGGAACGGCCGCAACGGCGACCGTGACCGGCAACGGGTCCCAAATTTCCACCACGGTTCCCCCGGGAGCGACCAGCGGGGAGATCACTGTGGTCTCGGCAAACGGCACGGATTCCAGCGGGGCGGTGTTCACGGTTCTGAACTCCAGCACCGCCACGCTCTCGCTTTCGACCACCCAGTTGGCCGGCCTCTCCGCCACGGCGGGCTCGCCGGGCTTGTCGAAAACCTACACCCTTTCGGGAACCAACCTCTCCGGCGCGGTCACACTGAACGCCTCGGCGGGATTTGAATTGAGCCGCGACAACTCGGCCTTCACCCAAACCCTCTCGATCCCGCCGGCGGGTGGAGCGCTGGTGAATGTGCCGGTGTATGTGCGCGTGGCCTCCTCGGCCACGCCGGGCGCGCTGGAAGGCCGGATCGTCCACTCCAGCACGGGGGCGCAGGCCTTGCCCCTCGGGCTCTCCGGCGAGGTCGTGTCGAATTTGCCCACGATCGAGGTCTCGCCGGCTTCGCTGGCCGGTTTCGCCGCCGTCGCAGGCAGCCCGAGCCCGGAAAAAACCTACACGCTTTCGGGATACAATCTGGCGGGGTCGGTGACGGCCACCGCTCCCGCGAATTTTGAAATTTCAGGCGATGGAACGAACTACTCGGACTCGTTGGCGTTTGTCCCGTCGGGGAGTTCCTTGGCCGCCACGCCCGTCAGGGTGCGACTCAAGGCCTCCGCCCCGCTGGGCACCCACGGCGGAACCATCACGCACTCCGGCGGCGGCGCGGCGGCGAATCTCCAGGTTTCCGGCGAGGCGTTTCTCGCCGGCTCCGAAACCGTCACGCTCGTGGAATGGGAAACGGGCGGCTTGGCCAATTACGGCCCGTCGCCCCTTGGCGCCAACCAGACCTCGTCCGCCGTGACCACGTCCGGATTGACGAGAGGGCCCGGCTTGCAAACCAGCGGCACCGGAGCGACGAATGCCTGGGGAGCGAACGGGTTTGGAAACGGCACGCTGGCCGATGCGATCCAGGCGGGACATCATTTCAGCTTCAGCATCACCTCGAACAGCGACGGCCCGCTGTCGTTGAGCTCCATCCTGCCCCACCGCCTCCGGCGCTCCGGCACCGGCCCGCAGTTCGGTCAATGGCAATACCAGGTCGGCGATGGGGAGTTCCGCAACCTCGGATCCCAGCTCACCTGGACCTCCACCAGCAGCAGTGGATTCGCGGCCGCGGAAATCCCCCTCTCCGGCGAAACCGGCCTCCAAAACCTGCCCCGCGGCACGACCGTGAATTTCCGGTTGGTCGCCTTCGGGGCGAGTGGATCGACCGGCACGCTTTACCTGATGAATGGAAGCACGGCCGGCCCCGATCTGGTTGTGACCGGGGCGCTGGGGGCCACAGCCCCGAACTCGTCTCCCGTGATCGACAGCCCCGGGATCGCCTCCGCCACCGCGTTCTCCAGCTTTTCCTATCAAATCACCGCGACAAACAATCCCGCCTCCTTCTCGGCGACCGGCTTGCCGGAGGGCCTGGCCTGCGATCCCGCCACCGGCTGGATTTCGGGAACCCCCACCCTGCCGGGCAACTACCTGGCCACGCTCACCGCCAGCAACGCCGACGGCGATGGAACGGCGACCTTGTCGCTCAGCGTCGCAACCAACAGCCTCGCGCCGAAGATCACGGGAAATCTCACCGCCACCGGCCGGCTCCGCGGGGCGTTCGAATTCCAAATCGAAACCCTGGACTCCCCGAAGGCCTACCTGGCGGGCGGTCTCCCCGCCGGGCTGGCGATCGATTCCGCCACGGGGCTCATCACAGGAACGCCCACGGCCGCCGGAAATTTCAACGTCGCGATCACCGTCCAAAACGATTTCGGGAGCGACTCGAAAACGCTCCACCTGGTCATCCTCGACCCGACGCTGGCTCTCTCCGCCGAAACGATGGAGGGCTTGTCCTCGTCTCTGGGCTGGCCCGGCGCGGCCCGCTCCTACTCGCTCGCGGGCTCGGAACTCAACGGTCCCGTGACGGTTCTGGCGCCGCCGAATTTCGAGGTGGCCGAAGCCGACGGGGTTTATTCCGAGAGGCTCGATCTCCTGCCGGAAAACGGAGCGCTTTCCGCGAATCTCTCCGTGCGCCTCTCCGCCAACGCGACCCTCGGCGCGCAGGAGGGCACGGTGATCCACTCCGGCGGCGGTGCGGTTCCCGGTTATCTTTCCGTCTCGGGAAATGTCACCACGCCGGAGCCCGTCCTCAGCCTCTCCACCGCATCCTTGGAACCCTTCTCCACCACGACAAACAAAACCTCGATCTTGCAGACCTACACGATTTCCGGCGGCGGCCTCGCGGGGAATGTGGCCATCCAGGCCCCCGGCGGATTCGAGATCCGCAACGAGGGCGGCGGGGAGTTCGCCAACAGCCTCTCGCTCCCCACCTCGGCGGGAAGCCTGCCGCAAACGACCATTGAAGTCCGTCTCGCCGCCCTCGATACGGCGGGCACCTTTTCCGGCGGCATCACCCACAGCGCGGGCGGAGCCGGTGTGGCGCAGGTTGCGGTGACGGGATCCGTCGTGGCCGTCGAGCCTCCGGCGATTTCCACAAGCGGCAGCGGCTCGGCCTACCGGGGCCGGTCCCACAGCCTCCAAATCCGCGTGGCCGGTTCCTCGCCGGTGACCGGCTTCGGCGCGACCGGACTTCCCGCGGGACTCTCCATCAACACCGCCACCGGCCTGATCAGCGGAACCCCGGGCGAGAGCGGCACGTTCCCTCTCACGCTCTCGGCCACCGGCGACGGCGGCACCGCCACCGCGGACTACACCCTTGTGGTCCGAGAGGAGAGCGCGGATGCCGCCATCCCCCTCCAGGTGGTGGTCAACAAATTCCTCAACGACGGCACGGCGGACTTCGTGGAGCTTCTCGTCGCCGCCAACGGCGTTCGCGGGGACACGGCCGACCTCCGCGGAATGGTGATCAAGGATTTTTCCTCGAACTCGGGCGCCGACGCGGGCGGGAAATACTTCTTCACCGACTCGCCCGTCTGGCGGGCCGTGCGCGCCGGAACGCTCGTTGTCCTCGCCTCCTCGAATGCCACCGAGGACCTCGACCCCTCCGATTTCGTGCTGCGCGCCAACCTATCGAACACCGATCTTTTCACCTCCGCCTCGGGCGGCTTCGATCTCACGGCCAGCGACATGGTCATGATCAAACCGGCCGGAACGGGCGCCGATGGCATCGCCGGCGGCATGCACGCCCTCTCCGCCGGCAACCGCGGCTCCCAATACTCGAGCTTCACCGGCAAAAAACTCAACGCCTCCCGCTCGCTCTCCTCCACCCGCCCCTACGCCTACGCCCTCAACAACACCACCTCCCTCGCCGATTTCTGGAGCTCCTCGGGGGCGGACACCGCCAGATCGCTGACTTTCGGCGCCGGCAGCAACTCCAGGAACACCGGCTTCATCTCTTCCCTCAGAAGCTCCGCGAACACGCCGCCCGTCATCTCCCTCAACGGCCCGCCTTCCATGACCATCGCCCACGGCACCGCTTACGCCGAACCCGGCGCCACGGCCTTCGACAGCGAGGACGGCGCGCTCCCCGTCTCCGTCGAAGGAACCGCGAATCCCCAACTTGTCGGCAACTACACGGTCGTCTACCGGGCCACCGATTCGGGAAATCTCACCGCCACCGCCAATCGAACCGTTCTTGTGACCGACCAAACCCCTCCCGTCGTCACCCTCACCGGAAACGCCACCCTCGAAATTTCCTTCGGCGGTCCATTCAACGATCCCGGCGCCAACGCGAACGACGCCGTCGATGGCGCGGTCGAGGTGAAAGTATCGGGAACCGTGAATCCCTTCGCCGCGGGCGAATACCAACTCGCCTACACGGCCACCGACTCCGCTGGCAACACCTCGCCGGCAACCACCCGCGCCGTCATCGTCGCCAAAGGCACTCCCGTCATCACCCGCCCCCCCGCCGCCTCGGCCATCCCGTTCGGCGCCCTCCTCTCCTCCTCGACCCTCGGCGGAGGGAACGCCAGCGTCCCCGGCGCGTTCGCTTGGACCGATCCCCACACGATCCCGCCGATCGGAACGGGAAATTTCTCCGTCACCTTCACACCGGACGACTCCGGCAACTACACAACGGCCACCACCACCGCGGAGATCACGGTCGCTGCGCCGCCCAACACCTTCGAATCCTGGGCCTCCTCGCAAGGCCTCTCCGGCGCC
Source organism: uncultured Chthoniobacter sp. (assembly GCA_964628505.1). Classification (GTDB taxonomy): domain Bacteria; phylum Verrucomicrobiota; class Verrucomicrobiia; order Chthoniobacterales; family Terrimicrobiaceae; genus UBA967. The sequence continues at coordinate 6,789 of CAZVPK010000032.1, read as the reverse complement.
CAAGCCGCTCCCGATGTGGATTCCGACGGCGATGGCTGGACCAACGCCCAGGAATTCGCCTTCGGCCTGAATCCCCAAACCGCCGGCGGACGCCTCGTGGAAATCGGCCAGGACGCCAACGGCCGGGTCCGCATCACCTTCCTCCGGCGCGAAGACCTGACCTATACCATCCGACTCGCGACCGCCTTGGAGTCGGGATTCACCGGAACCCTTTCCTCCACCGAGTCGGCCGACCAAACCAACAAGCCCGCCGACTACACCCGCCACGAGGCCCTGCTGCCCGAAGGCGCGAAGGCCTTCATCCAGATCGAAGCCACCCCCCGGTAATCGGCCCCGCCCACGAGTCCCCTCGAGGATTCCAAAACCACCCCGGTCGCGACGTCGCGAAACCGGAAACCCGTTTCACCCCCCCGCGCGCCCCGCTCAAACCACCCCGAAAACCGCCCCATCCACCCCTCCGAAAACAACCCTTCCTGGAGGTTCCGCTTACAAATAAAATCACCGATCGGTGAAAATAAATGTGAGAAATTACGGTTTCCGCCCACTCCGATTTATGCCCCTCCCGACTTGAAAACATTTCTCGATATCGACGACTTCAACCCCTTCAAAAATGATATAAGTATATATATTTATGAGTATTATAACTGACTTAAAGACCCTCTACGCGCCCTGCAAATGCCGCCGTCCTGGCAAAAACGCCTCTTTCCACCCCTTCGAAAACATCCGCCTTATCAGTCCCTCGTTTTACAAATAAAATCACCGATCGGTGAAAATAATTGTTAGAAAGTGCGGTTCAGGAATTGAGACGACCTTGCTTCGGGCGGATCCAAAATTTTTTGTAATGCCGACTCAAAGAGGTCGAGGCCGAAAAGCTCGCCGCGCGCGGGGCTTTGCGGACGGCGACGGGAAAATCGCCGATCCCGCACGCCGTTTGGTTGCACGGCATCCGGCAAGCCCTCACTGGGCAACCGGCGCCCTCTTCGCAAACAATCCGCGGAGGTCGTCCAGAATCGCGTAGAGGCACGGAATCAACACCAGCGTGATCATCGTGGCGAAGGTGAGGCCGAAAACAATCGCCTGTGCCATGGGCGCGAGAAACTGCTCCTGACCCGATGTGGTGAAGGCGAGGTTGACCAACCCGACCACGGTCGTCGCGGTGGTGAGGAAGACGGGGCGGAACCTGAGGGCGGCGCTGCGGAGGATCGAGCGCCAGCGAAGCGGGGCGGGGCATGAAAACGGGGTGTCGCGGCTCGCGGAGCCTTCGCGGTGCGCGGCCCTGTGCCGGTATTGATTGATGAAATCCACCATCACCACCGAGTTGTTCACCACGATTCCGGCGAGCGCGACGGTTCCCATGATCGACATCAGGCCGACCGGTTGGCCCATTGCCAGCAGGCCGAAAATCACGCCGACGATTCCGAAGGGAATGACCGCCATGATCACGACCGGCTGAAGAAACGAATTCGTGATGACCGCCAGCAGTCCGTAAATCAGGAGCATCGCGACGACGGCCGCGAACTTCATGCTCTCCACGCTGCGATCGGTATCCTCGCTCTCGCCGGAGAGGGTCACGCGGACGCCGGGATGGGCGGCCTCGATTTCGGAAATCCACCGCGAGATCGCGGCGTTGGCCTCGGCGGAGGTGACCTCCCTCGCGTCGACATCCGCCGAGACGGTGACGACCCGCTCCTGGTTCAAGCGCTTGATGCGGGAGACGCCGGTGGCCTTCTCGATCGAAGCGATGTTTTCGAGCGCGACCGGTTCGTTGCGGCGGTTGGCGATTTTGAGCGCGTGGAGCACATCGGGGTCCTGGGCCTTGGCCTCGGCGAACTTGACCCGGAGGACGACCTCCTCGTTGCCCCAGCGCATGCGGCCGGCCTCGAGGCCGAAAAACGCCCCCTGCAACGCGCGCGAGACGGAGGTCGGATCGAGTCCCGCCTGGTCGGCCTTGGCGGGATCCACCCTCAGGCGGAACTCGGTTTTTCCGCGGGGAAAATCGTCGCCCACATTGTAGACGCCGGGAATTTGCCCGAGCCGTCCACACACATCCGCCGCGGCGGCAAGCAGCGCGGGATACGAGGGGCCGCCGAGTTCGACATTCACCGCCCGGCCGACCGGCGGGCCTCCCTCCTCGATCTGAACGGTCAACTGCGTGAACTCGGGAAACTCCGGCAGGATCCGCCGCAACGCCCGGGCGATCTCCGAGGGTTTGCGGCAGCGGGGATTTTCCTCGTCGATGTCGACGGTGACCAGGGCGAGGTTGGTGCCGTATTCCAGAAAATCGTTGCTCGGGTCGAATCTCGCGCCGACGCGGGTGATGATGGAAAGGACGTCGTCGGAGGGCAGGATCCCGGCGATGCGGCGCTCCAGGCGCTCCACGGCCTCCGAGGTTTGTTTGAGGCTGTGGTCGGCGGGGAGTTCGGCCTTCACGAAAACGAGGTCCGCGAAATCGGTGGAAAAAAGTTTGAAGGGAACCAACCCCGCGGCGACCAAACCGCCGGCGGCGCCGAGCAGGGCCAGAAAAACCGCGGCCGCCCAGTAGCGGCGGCGCAACGCGATGGAAAGCAGATGCAGGTAGATCGAGACAACGGCCCTCAACAGGCGGTCCACCGCGTCGCGAAGGTCGCGGTAGGTGACGGCCACCGCCCGCGAGATGCGGCCGAGTCCCCGCGCGGGCGGCAGGGCGGCGAGTTCGGCGGCGGTTTTCCCGCGCTTCACAAAATCCGCGAGGTGGCTCGGCAGGACCACGAACGCCTGGATGATGGAAAAAACCAGCGCCGAGATGACCACCACCGGAACGATCATCAAAAACTTGCCGATGATTCCCTCGGCCCAGATGAGGGGCAGGAACGCGGCCACGGTGGTGCTCACGCTTCCGAGCACCGGCCAGAAAACCTCGCGGGCCCCCTCGATCGCGGCCTGGCGGGGCGACTGCCCCGCCTGCAGGTGGCGGTAGGCGTTTTCGGCCATCACCACGGCATCGTCCACCACCATGCCGAGCGCCATGATCATTCCGAAAAGCGAAAGCAGGTTGATGGTGAAGCCGCCCGCGTAGAGGACGAGGAAAACCCCCGCGAAACAAATCGGGATGCCGATCGCCACGAGCAGCGCGAGCCGCCAGTTCAGCATCAGCATGAGCAGGATCGTGACGAACAGGAGGGCCTGGATTCCGTTTTGGACGACCGTGCCGATGCGCACCTTGATGAAGCGGGTCGAATCGCTGAGCACGCGCACGACGACCTCCGGCGGGAGGCCGCGGGTTTCCTCGGCGAAAACCCGGCGGCACGCCTTCACGGTCTCGATGGCATCCACGCCCTTTTTTTTCACGATGGTGAAGGTGATGGCGGGCCGCATGTCGGCGCGGCCCATGGTGCGGGGCTCCTCGGTGGTTTCGCGGAAGGTCGCGATGTCGCGCAGGAGAACGGTCCGGCCCCCGTGTGTTTTCAAGGCCACATCGGAAAGTTCGCCGGCGGCGAGGATTTCACCGACCACGCGGACGACGCGCTGCCCGCCGGCGGCATCGATGCGGCCCGCGACGGCGTTGAGGTTTTTGCGGCGGACCGCCTCGGCGACCTGCTCGAGCGAGAGGCCCGCCGCCTCGAGCTTGTGGGGGTCCACCTCGACCCAGACCTCGCGGCGGTCGAGGCCGTCGGCCAGGACCTGCGAGACGCCCGGGATCATGCGAAGGCGCCTCTCGAGCCGCTCCAGATCCGGGCGGATCGTCATCACATCGAATCCCGGCGGGAAGGAAACCGTGAATGTGACGAGGGGAAACGGGATGTCGAACTCGTCGATGACCGGGGGCTCGACGGAGGCGGGAAGCTTCGCCTTCGCCTTGTCCACGGCCTGTCGGACCTCGTTGAGCACGGGATCGATGTCGGTGATCGAGGGTTCGACCTCGACGAAAACATTCGAAAAATTGTCCTCCGAAAAGGAGCGGATTTTTTTGACGCCCCGCACGCCGGCCAACTCGACCTCGATCGGGACCGTGACGGTTCGCTCGATCTCCTCGGCCGATCCGATGGCCGGATCGAGCGTGGTGATTTGAATGAAGTTCGTGGAGACGTCGGGGAAGAGGTCGAGCTTGAGGTGCCTGTCGGCGGCCATCCAGCCGGCGACGACAATCAGCACGCAAAGAAGGTTCACCGCGACGCGGTTTCGAACGCTCCAGGCGGCGAGGCTCACTGGATCAGGACCCGGTCGCCCGCCTTCAGGCCCTCGAGCACGGGAAAGCGGCCGTCGATTTCGGGGCCCAGGCGCACCGGGGTTTGGACGGCGGCTTCGCGGCCTTCGAGCGTGACGGTGGCGTTGTTTCCGGAAAATCGCACCGCGGCGGCCGGCACAACCGGGCCGGCGGGGAAGACCTCGACATCGGTTTCCACGGTGCCTTGGATGCCGCCGGGCAGCGCGAGGCCGGGGTTGTCGAGCATCGCCTCGATCCGGAAGAGGCGGGTGGAGGGATCGGCCGAACGGCTGGCGAAAACCACCTCCGCGCCGAGCGGCCCCTGGCGGCCGGAGGCGAGCCGCAGCGGCAGGATTTTTCCGGGTGGGAAGGCCGGGAGGTCGGATTCGCCCACGTGCAAATAGACGCGCAGTTTTTCGAGATCGACGAGATGCGCGACCGGTTGGTTCACATTCACGGCATCGCCGGGATCGACGAGGCGTTCGTTCACCACGCCGCTGAAGGGGGCCCTGACGGTGTGGCGGTCGAGCGTGTCGCGGGCTTCGTCGAGAAGGGCGCGGCTCACACGAACCTCCGCCAGGGCCGCTTCGTAGGCGGTTTGGGAGACGACGCGGGATTTTTGCAGGCGCTCGGCCTCCACCAGGAGCCGCGAGGCCTCGGTGTGGCGGGCCAACACGGCCTCGCGGGAGATGCGGGCGCGGGTGTCGTCCAATTTCACAAGCGGGTCGCCTTTTTTCACCGACTGCCCGGCCTCGACAAAGGTTTCGAGAACGCGTCCCTGGACCTCGGCGGGAACATCGGCCTGGATCCAGGGCCTGAGATCCGCGGTGAACGAACGGGTGCGAACGAGAGGCTCGGAGGCGATCTCGACAGAGACCGGCGCAGGCGGCTTGAGTTCCTTGCGTTCCGTCTCGAGGCGCTGGCGTTCACGCTGGCCGGCGATGTAGCGGTTCGAGGCCAGAAGAACGGCAAGGACCAGCAAGACCACCGCCGCCACGCCGAGGGCGATGCGTTTGGTGCGCTTGTGCAACATGGGTCGAAGGGAGACTAGCGAACGCGATTTTGTTGGCAAGGCGGCGAGGGCCCTCAACTCGGGCTTGGACATCGGCTGCGGCTCGGCTAGGGCTTGGCGAGTGCAACAACTCCGCACCAGACGCCGTCGCAACCCCGAGGTCTGGCTCAAGGCGAACCGCTTTGTGCTCGGCCTCATTCTCCTCGCCCTGGCGGCGTTCGTCGTGATGGCGTTCCATCCCGAGTTGGCGCGCCACAACGAATTGGCCCTGCGTCTCGAGCGGGAAAAGGAAAAACTCCAGGCGCTGGAACTCGAAAACGCCCGCCTGAAACGGGAGGAACACCTCCTCCAACACGACCCCGAATACGTGGAGACGATCGCGCGGGACGCCCTCGGTGTGATGAAACCCGGCGAGGAAATCATCCGCCTCGACACGCCCGACTCCCCGACGCCCGCAGCGGTCCGGGCGGTCGCCCCCTGAAATCCGCGCGGGAGAACTTCCCCGGGGACCCCTCAAGTCACGATCGGGACGCCCCCGCGGAGGAGCTCCTCGACAAAACCGGTGTGGTATTTTCCCTGGCGGAATTGGGCGTTCTGCATGATCGCCTGTTGGAAGGGAATCGTGGTTTTGATGCCGGTGATCATGTATTCGTTCAGCGCCCGCGACATGCGGTTGATGCAGGCGGAGCGGCTCGAGGCGGTGGCGATGGCCTTGGCGATCATCGAGTCGTAGTTCGGCGGGATCGGGTAGCCGGCGTAGGCGTGGGAATCGATGCGAACGCCGCGGCCGCCGGGGGCGTAGTAGAGCTCGATGTTGCCGGGGCAGGGCATGAAATTTTTCGCGGGGTCCTCGGCGTTGATGCGGCACTCGATGGCGTGACCGCGAGGCTGGGCCTCGATGACATAGCTGCTGAGGTGCTCGCCGGCGGCGACCTGGATTTGCTGCTTCACGAGGTCGCAGCCGTAGACCTCCTCGGTGATGGGATGCTCGACCTGGATGCGGGTGTTCATCTCCATGAAGTAGAAGTTGCCGTCGTCATCCACGAGATATTCGATCGTGCCGGCGTTCGTGTAGCCGACGCTTTCGCAGAGCTTGATCGAGGCGTCGCCCATGCGTTTGCGCAGGTCGGGGGTCATGAGCGGCGAGGGGCATTCCTCGACGATCTTCTGGTTGCGGCGCTGGAGCGAGCAGTCGCGCTCGCCGAGATGGACCACGCGGCCGTGTTCGTCGCCGAAGACCTGGAACTCGATGTGGTGGGGGTTGACGATGAATTTTTCGATGTAGACCGCGCCGTTGCCGAAGGCCTTGTCGGCCTCCATGCGGGCGGCGTGGAAGCCCTGGACGAGGCTCACCTCGTTGTGGGCGATGCGCATGCCGCGTCCGCCGCCGCCGGCGACGGCCTTGATCATCACGGGATAGCCGATTTTCTTGGCGATCTTGATGGCCTCCGCCTCGTCCTCGACAACGCCGTCGCTGCCGGGGGAAACGGGCACGCCGGCCTTGCGGGCGCAGTCCCGGGCGGAATTTTTGTCGCCCATGAGTCGGATCGCCTGGGGCGTGGGACCGATGAATTTGATTTTGCAGCTCGCGCAG
>CAZVPK010000031.1:16516-18495 GCA_964628505.1 uncultured Chthoniobacter sp. | reverse complement strand
CGAGTCGATCCTCTTCATCCCGGCCAGCGAGAATCCGACAAACTCTCCGCTGATCCTTGTGGGCTACGAGGGCGCGAGTGCTGGCACCGGTTCCATCGGAGTCTTCCAAGTCGGGGAGGCGGAGCAACAGGGGCCAACAGCCCCGGCGATCACCAGCGCGACAAGCGCCAATGGCACGGTGGGAACCGCCTTCAGCTACACGATCACAGCAAGCAACAGTCCGACATCGTATGGTGCAACAGGACTTCCAGGTGGACTAACGCTCAACAGCGCTAGCGGATTGATCAGCGGCACGCCGACAAGTGCTGGAACATCAACTGTGACAATCAGCGCCACCAATGCCGGGGGAACCGGCAATGGCAACCTGACGATCACGATAAATCCTGCCAGCGGCGGTGGCGGCGTAGCCCCGTCCGGCGGCGGTGGAGGCGGAGGAAGCAGCTCGAGCCAAGTCCAAAAGAAGGGCAAGTCCTCAAGCGCCAAGAAGAGCAGCGCCAAGAAGTCCAGTGCGAAAAAGGGCAAAGAGAAAAAATCCAGCGCGAAAAAATCTTCGGGAAAAAAATCCGGAGGCAAAAAGAAAGCCAAGAAGTAAACAGCACCAGCCAACCAAGCAAAACAACCAACACAACAATAGAACATTAAGATGAAACTGAAAAATATCCTCGCCGGCACTCTTTTTGCCGGGCTCGCGGCGTCGGCTTCGGCCCAGACGACCGATATTACCATCACGGGCGCCACGGCGTTCCGCGCGGCCACGCTCCAAGCGATCTACGACGCCTATGACAGCGTTGGCGATCTGGGCGTGGATTTCTTCGTCTGCCACAGCTCGAACGGCACGACTCTCACCAACCTGACCGGATCCAACCGGGCCGTCTTCAAGGGGACCTTCCCCGGGATCGCCGGCACCACCTACATCCGCACCTCCTTCAACGGTTCAACCGAAGGCTTGAATGCCATCGCGGGCAACAACAATCCAACATTCCTTCAGCAGTCGGCGGTCCAGGAGGTTGGCGGCATTCAGGGCGGGGTGACCACTCCGACGGAAACCCTCCGTCCGAAGTTCAGCTTTTCGGATGTGTATCAATCCACCTCGCCGGTGGACAACGAGGTTCTGAACCCCGTCGGCAGCTCCGCGGTGGGCATCGTCGCCTTTTGCATGATCGCCAACGAGGGTGCTCCGGCCGACCTGACCAATGTCACCATCCAGCAGGCCCGCGCCCTCTGGGCGAACGGCATCCAGCCGCTTTCGCTCTTCACGGGCGATCCGGCCGATACGGACTATGTCTTCGCCACCGGCCGCAACGACGGTTCCGGAACCCGCGCGGCCTACCTCACGGAGTGGACCTATGGCGTGGCCAATCTGGTCAACCAATACATCGCCACCAAGACCGGAACCACCAGCACCGAAGTGACCAAGATCACGCTGGTTCCCGCCGATGGACTCGGCAGCGGCAACACCGAAACCTCCGGCGCCTCGAACGCCTCCACGCTCTGGGGCAATACGGCGGTTGGAAACGGCGGCTACAGCAGTTCCAGCTCGCTTCGCACCCTCATGGGTCTCACCTCCGCGAATGTCACCGTCTATGACGGCGAAACCCAGGACCCCTTGCTGGAAGCCGCGAACATCCACCTCATCACTTGGCTTTCCACGGCCGACTCGCTGGTTGCCGCAAACAATGGCGCCAAAATCCTTGCCTACAACGGTGTGTCGGTCACCCCGATTGCCTCGGCCGGGAGCTACTTGAACACCGGTTTCAGCGAAGCCGATTTCAAGAAGATCGCCACGGGTGCCTACTCGCCCTGGAGCTACCAACATCTCTACTACCATGGATCGCTCTCCGCGAGCGAACAGACCTGGTATGACGCCATGAAGGCCACATGGATTCCGCAAGGTCTTCAAACCACTTCCAACGGCGTTCGGTTGGGAGACGTCAGCGTGAGCCGTCCGGACGACGGTTTCCCGATTGTCGCGCCTCTCT
>CAZVPK010000031.1:14927-16416 GCA_964628505.1 uncultured Chthoniobacter sp. | reverse complement strand
GCCGCCAAGGAGGCGCTGAAGGAAAAGCGAGCGAGTTCCCAAGAAAAAGAACCTCAATAATTTCACCACGGAGGGCATAGAAAGCACGGAGGAGTCGGAATGATGACTCTGTGACTTTGTGACTCGATGAGAGGTTTTCCGATTTTTGTTCCCTTTTTATACCAATGTCGCTCAGGATATGGATGTTCGCTCCCCCATTGTAGGTCGGGGGTCCCGTCTGACATCAAATGGCTTACGCTCGCAGGCGGGACGCCCACCCTACATGCCAGAAATCCAAAAGCGATCGGATTTTGGTGTAATCGCTCGGGATTTTCTATTGATCAGCGAAAATTGATCGTTCTTTTTAAGAATCTCTCTTAAAGACTCTTCAAGCTCGGGCCCAAGATTCAAATTGAAAAACGCCAAAAATCGCGAAATCGGCGGGATTTGCAGTAGCCAATGACTTGATTCCAAAGTCGTGGTAGGTGGCGGCCAATGTGGTATCCAGAATGCGTTTTCGGCCCAAGGAATGCTTTTCGATCCAACTCATGGCATGCTGCCAAGCCTTGTCGGTGATGTGGCAATGAACGACCTCAGAAGCATCCCACCAGAATTTGGCGCGCGATAATCCCTGTTCCATCGTCAGGGGTTGCTGGAATCGGCGAGGATCGGTGACCACATGAAGAAATTCTTGAAGCACTTGGGGAGCCAATCCGAAGCGGGCGCCCCTTTCGCGGCAGAGCGAGGCGATATGATTCCTCACCTGCCGATGCAGGGGGACTTCAGTGAGTTCATGGGCGATTAAAACCGTGGTATCGAGACCGATCATTCGCGGTCAAAAAAGTTGTCCAGCATCTCGGAGCGGTCGGACCAGGGTTGAAGGACGCCCCCCACGGAGGCAGCCAGGGGCGAATCGATCAGAGAGTGGGTGTTTTTTTTGACTTTTTGCCTATACAAATCCATTGCCTCGCGGATCAACTCCGAGGCACTTCGCCTGGATTTTCGGGCTAGCGTTTGAAATTCAGAATAAACAGATTCCTCCAAATGAATGGTCACGGCTTTCATATGTCACAACATATGTCTGTGTGCTTAACTGTCAAGATTCCAATTGGAGCGGATTGCCATTCTATTCGCGGGAATTCGCGTCATTCGCGGGCTGTTTTTCTTCTGGGGAAGCGGTGAGTTTGGAGGATTTCGAGCGTGCGAAAAGGAGGAATTTGTTGGCTTCCTTTTGCGCCGCGGCGAGGAGGGCCGGGGGGAAGGTGTGGAGCAATTCCTTGTAGGTTTTCACGGCGGTGGCCTCGCCTTGCTCCTTGGCGATGAGGAGCCATTTCAGGGCCTCCTTGCGGTCCGGGCTGCCGGGGAAATCGACGCCGAGGAGGTGGCCGAGATTGGATTGGGCCTTGGGGTCGTTTTGTTTCGCGGCCCGGAGGAACCATTCCTTGGCGGTGTCGATGTTCTTGTCCGTGCCGTCGCCGTCGCGGTAGGCCACGCCCACCATGTTTTGGGA
>CAZVPK010000031.1:0-14827 GCA_964628505.1 uncultured Chthoniobacter sp. | reverse complement strand
CGGAACCATTCGACAGCCTTGGCTTCGTCTTTTTCCAGCACGACCCCTTGGGAATAAAAATAGCCCATGGTGGTGATGGCATCGAGGTTGCCTTGATTGGCGGATTTCAAAATCCACTCGTGGGCCTTGGTCTTGTCGGAGGGAACGCCCTCGCCGCGGAAGTAGGCGCGTCCGAGTTCGAATTGTGAGGTGGCGTTTCCCGACGAGGCGGCGGATTCCAAGTCTAGGGCCGTGGTGATTTCTCCTGCGAGGTGAAGGCAGAGGAGGATGGCTGGAACGATGTGATGGATGCGGCTCATGGTTTGAAAAAAGTCATCAACCTTCCTCGGTCTCCTCGTCGTCTCCTTGCTCTCCGCCTCCATAACCCAGCACCTCGACGGTGATGAGGGACGGCTCCTCGTCTTCGACTTTTTCCTGCGGGCCGGTTTGTTGGGCGACTTGGGAAGCGGCTGTGGAGGCGGCGGCGCTGGAGGAGGCTCCGGAGGTGAGTCCTCCGATGTTCGGTGCGGCGACGGCGGGGGAGGACGCGACGCCGGTGGAGGTTCCGCCAGCGGAGATGTTGTCGGCGTTCACCACGGCGGCGGCGGCGATTTTGATGTCACCCGTGGCGCGGATGCCGGCGTCGCCCGCATCCACGGTGCCTTCGGGGGCGATGAGGTTCACCGCGCCGGGTTCCACATTCTCGACGGCGGCCAGAACGCCGATGCCGCCGCCGGTGGCGAGGCCGCCGAGGTCGGTTTGAATGTCGGCGCTGGTGGCGTCGATGAGCACGCGGGTCGGCGGAGCGGTGACGACGGTCTTCGGCGCGTTGCCTGCGGCGATATCCCCGCTGGAGGACCAGATGGTGAGGTCGCCGCCCCGCAGCGTGAAGATGCGGGCCTGGCCGATATTCACATCCCCTTCGGTGAGGATGGAGACGGCTCCGCCGTATTCGGTCACGATGCCGGGCGGTGTGAGGGGGTTTCCAAAGATGTCGGAGGCCATGGTGACCCCGCCGGCCGGTGCGGCGATGGTGATCGAGCCGCCGTTGGCGGTGCGGATGTCGCGGGCCCGAGTGAAGAGGTCGCCGGTGGCGGAGCTTGATCCGAAGAGATTTTCGATGAGCTCCGTGCCCTCCGAATAGTCGCCGCTTTCCAGCGCCGCCTCGCCGATGCGCGCAAGTTCGATGAAGAGGCCCTTGAGGGCGGTGACGGCCTCGAATTCGGTGGCGGGGATCCCGCCCTCGAGCGCCGTGAAATCCAGAACGCTCTTCGCCAGGCCGATTGCCGGTCCGCCGGAGATTCCGCCAACACCTGCGAGAACGACGAGTTCGGCCCCGTCGAACGGCAGGAAGGGGTTTTTGGATCGCCCGATGCTGGTGATCCCCTTGCCTCGTCCATCCACAAGGTTCGGTCCCGTTCCCAGATCGACATTTCGGCCCGCGAGGACCTCGAGAACGCCGCGTCCGCCGATTTGGATGTCGCCGGACAGGGCTTTGGTTTGGACCGGATCGCCGTTGGCGTCGTTGACCACGGTGTCCATGGCTTCATCGACGATGAGGTTTCCGAGCGACACATCGCCTGCGGTGGCGCGGCGGGAGGAATTTTCGTTGAAGGGGATGATGTCCCGACCGGCGGAAACGATGGAGACATCCTTTTCGCCGGTGTGCTGCAGGTGGAATGCGATATCCGTAATGTCGCGCTGCGCGAGGGTCTGGATTTTTTTGGCGGAGTAGAGTGTCAGGCCCGAGATATCGCCATTGCCTGCGTAAAGGCGCAGAGGGTTCGTGCTGCCGGATTGGACGGGCGACGGGCTGTGCAGGGCGCTTTTGACATCGATGGCCGCCGCTTCGCCGGTGAAGGCTCCGGTTTCGGTGAAGGACGCGTTGAAATCCAAAAACGGGTTGAGCGGCGTGTCGCGGAGGGTGAGGGCATCGCGAACTCCCAGCGCGGCTTGGATGGAATAGGGGGCGGTTACCCGGGCGAGGGCGGAGGGATTGGCGTCGGAGAGGTTAATCTTGGAGGCCGTCCAAGCCGTGACCTCGCGGCTGGAGCCGTCCACGGTTGTGGTGGTGATGCCCGAGGGATTCAGCCCGTGGAGCGCTCCGGAGGAGAGCAGTTCCAGTTCGCCTTGAGGTGACGGGAAGAGATTGAGGGGGCCGACCACTTGGATGTCGCCGCCGAATGCGGTGGATTTGAGCGAAGGGAGGGCCACCGTCGCCGCCGTGCGGAACATCGAGGTGTTCAATTCGGAAAGCCGCAGCCACGGGCGGAAATATCCCGCGGCCTGTGGCGAGAGGGCGGAGGTTTGCCGGTAGGCGGCTTCGAGGACCGGAATGGCCAGCGAGTCGCCGGGGAGGGTGATGGCCAGGCGGTGGGTGATAGAGCCGCCAAAGGAGTTGACCGAAACGGCGGAGGCCGGAGCGATCGTGTGGAACTGGGTTTTATACCAGAACTTGTTGTTCACGCCCTGGGGCAGGAGGAAGGGATTCGTGGCGGGGCCGATCAGGATGTCGCTGCGGGCATTGACGGTGAAGGTCGAGTCCGAACCGTAGAGGGTTACCGGTTGCCAGACGAGAGGGTCGAGGAGGTTCGGGCTTTGCCCGGTGGTTCCCATGTTTCCGCGAGAGGGGGACTGGGCGGTGTTGGTGGTGACTTGCGCGCCGGCATTCATCAATGCGGAACCGCGGTCCACATGGAAGGATCCGCCATCAATGTTTCGTCCGGCGGAAAGGAGAAGATCGCCGCCGCCGAGCAGGTGGAGGTTTTGCATCGACGGGGCGAGGCGTTGGCCGTTGTCAAGGCCCGCCATTCGGGCGTTCGTGGGAACCGAGGCGTCGGCGTTGACGAGGTCCCGGCCGGCTGCGAGCGAGATGGAACCTCCGCCCAACGCGCCGAACCCGCTGAAATAATTGCTGAAGTCGATCCACCAGGTGGTCGAGGCCGAGGGGTCGGTGAAGGAACCCAAGCCACCTCCCACGCCACCTTCCGAGAAGAGTCCTGTGGCGGGATCGACCTGTCCCCGGCGGTAAAGCCAGTTCGTGGGCAGTTGGCGGCTGGCGTCGGCGACCGTTCCGGTGCCGATGCGCGTGAAGCGCCCGATGTCATTGCCGGCCATGATCGAAACCAGGCCGCCCGCCATGGTGTAGGAGGCATTGTAGGGTTGTTGGACCGCTCCGAGGTTGCCTTGGTCGGGGTGGCGGCTGGAACGCACGACAACCGGCAACGAGAAATCCCCGTCGTTGAAAATCCGCGTGGGTGCCGGAAGGGCGACGCCGGAGGTGTAAATGGTCGCGAAGGGATTGCGGAGCTGGACATCGCGGGCGGCGGAAACCTCGATGTCGCCCGTGCCGGTGCGCACGACCTCGTAGCGGGTGCCGCGGTTCGTTGTGGTGCTGGAAATGCGAATGCTGTCGGCGGTCTGGCCGTCCTTGCCGATGGCGGCGGCGGCTCCGGAGGTGGAGGTGTTCGGAACGGCGGGATAAAATTCGCCGACGAGCACGGAGCCCTTGCCGGCAAGCGCCGAAGCGGATGCGGTCCGGCGAGGGTTTGTGGACGACAAGTCGGACCCGGCGGCCAGGCGGTAGGACCAGGACTGGAGGTTGGCGGGCAGCCTGCTGTCGAGGTCCTGCGGAGTGGCGAGCCACAGCAAGGAATGTCCGTTGTCGGCAAAGTTCGCCGCCGTTCCCTGGGCGATGGGAGTGAAGCCGTCACTCAAGGCATTGTTGAAAACCAAATCGCCTGCCGCCCGCAGGGTCAGGATGCCGGGAGAGGATTTTGTTCCGTAGCGGAAACCGGAAAGGTCCCAGTCCGCGGCGGCGAGGGCTTCGGCATTGGTGGTTCCCGCGTTGGAGTTGTTTGCCAGGCCCAAGGTGAGGTCGCCTGAAGGATTCAGGATTTCCACACCGGGGGTGATGACAAAGGAATTCGAAAGGGAAGAACCGGCCGGAATCAGACGGGATGCCAGTGCACTTTCCCCTGCGTTCATGAAGGCGGTGTTGTCCGAGTGGATGGAGTTTCTCAAGGCCATGTTGAGGGTTCCTCCGGCAGGTTCGTAGACCCTGTAAGGTTCGACGGAAACCGCCGAAGCGCCTGTGATGTCCGATCCGATCGATGCAATTCCCACATCGTTGCCGCTGCGGGGCGCGCGGAGGTGGAGGGTTCCCTGGAACTTGCCGTTGAAGGCACTGGAGCCGGCGGTGAGGTAATCGCCCGCGGCGAATTCGTCGACAGACAAGTCGATCGAGGATCCGGTTTGGAGATCGAGGAGGGCGGAGGTGTTCGGCGAACCATTGACCGCCGAGCCCGCCTCAAGATGGATGTGCCCGCCTTTTCCGGCATTGCTGAAGCGTCGGGCTGCCGCCGTGAGGCTCGCTGTCGGGGAAAGGGTGAGGTTGTCGCGGGCGATCAACTCGATCCGGCCGCCGGTTTCACCCGACGCGTCGATCCGGTTGTTCACCGAGATCGATCCGCCATCGGCCGCCAGCAGGAAGCTTCCCGCGGTGATGCCGTTGTTGATCGAGATGTCGCCCGAGCGAACGCGGAAGTCCAGGGAGCGGGTGAATCCAGAGGAAGTGAGTTTTTGGGAAAGATTGTCGAAATCCGCGAGGGAAGCCGTATCGAGCGAGAAGGCCCCCGTCCTGCCGTTCGGCGCGAATCCCGAAAGTGTCCCGTCGGCGATCAATGCACCGCCAGGGGATTTGATGGTTAAAGAACCCGCGTCCCCGCCACCTGTCGGCGCCGCCACGGAGATTCGGCTGCCTGCAAGGAGTTGGACGGTTCCGGTTGCGTCGAGGACAACTTCTCCGCCGTTGGTGAATCGGGTTTGGTCGAAGAAGGTTTGGCTCGTTCCCGCCACGGAGATCTGGCCCGAGACGGAGATCGATCCGCCGGTGGCCGTGGCTTCGAGCGATCCGCTTGGCAGAAGGATGTCGGATCCGATGGAAACCGAGGATCCCGTCAGCGAGATCGTTGCGCCCTGGCCCGGAGTGCGGGTCGGGTTGCCGGCAAGGGCCGCGAGATCCATCGCGCCAGTCGAGGAGAGGGAGTAGCTGACGGCTTGTCCCGCGGTGAAAAACGGCGTGGCGATGCGGAGTGATCCTGTCGTGGATAGCGCGCCGTCTTCAAGGGCCGCAACTCCGCCGGCCGCGGAGAGGTTGAGGGCCTCGACTCCGGAAATGGCGAAGGTGTTTTTTCCAAAAGACAGCTCGTCGGCCGTGAGGGCCAGCGTGCCTGACGAGGACGCCGGGGAGGGGAGGGAGGCCGCGGTGTTGGGATTCGAGAGAAGAATGTCGGCGGCGCTCAATGCGAGAGTTGTCCCCCCCGGAGTGAACACGCGCAGTCCCGAGGCCCGGAGGTTCAGGGAGTTTGCGGCGGCGGCGGTCGATCCATTCGAATACAGGTCGATGGTCGTGTAGCTCTGGAGCGTGAGGGTGTCGGTGGCAAGCGCGCTTGAGAGGAAGCCGCCCTCCATCACGAGATGGGTCGGGAATTGGGACCCTTCGAGTCCGCCGGGGCGCGGTTGGAAGACGAGGCTGATTTGTCCGGCACCGAGGGCGAGCGAATTCGCGGAGATCGAGAGCGAGGGATCGATCGTGGCCGAGCGGGAGGAATCGAGGACCACGGAGGAACCGCTGAGATTCGTGTTCCGGCCGATCCGAAGCGCGGCGGCAGCCCCCGTCGTGGAGCTTCGGGAGATGCCTTCGAGAGAGTCGGAGACCGCCACGAGGGCGCCGTCGCCATCAATCAACAGGGTTCCCGAGGGGGATCCGTTGCCGTTTGTGGAAATCGACGATCCGTCGGCGATTTCCAGATCGGATTTGGAAACCAGAATGACTTCCCCGGCGGTCAGGAGCGGGGCGTCGAGGGTCAGGCTGCCTGTGCGCACATCCACACGGGTTCCGTTCGGTTCGCCGGTTCGTTGGCCGCCGATGAGCAGGCTCTCGGCGTTCCAGGAATTGAGGACGGAGGCCAGCAGCGGGGCATTGACGCCTGCGGGCGGTGAGCCCGAGTGGATGGCCATCGGGGAGTCCGACGAGATGTCGATCGAGGCGCCTCGGCCGCCGGATACGCTGGGAGAGAGAACCCGCCCGGCGAGGGCGAGGTTGGTGTTGCCGTGGATATGGAGCGGAGCCGAGTCTTTCGGGAGCATCTGGGTTTTCGGCAGGTCGAGCCGGGCAGCGGCCGCCGAGAGGAATTCGTTGGCCCGGTAGGTTTCGATTTCCACGCGTTCGGCGAGAACGGCGGGCGGGACAATTTCGAAGCGCGAGAGCACGGTGGAGGGGTTGATGGAATCGATGAGGCCGTTGCGGGTGCGTCCCGACACAAGGAACGAGCCCTCTTCCTTGGCGTAGGCGCTGGTGTTCGAGGGAGCCGATCGCAAAGCGCCCGGGCTGCGGGTGGATCGAACGGCGCCGGTGTTCGCCAGCGAACCGCTTTGGGGAACGACCAGGAAGGCGCCCGGCAGGATCGCATAGCGTCTTGGCAGGAGAGTATGCAGCCCCGCGGGGAGTCCCGCCGATCCGGGAAGGAAAATCTGCTCGCCGATCCTGAGGTTGCTGGACACGAAGCCGGGATCGCCTCCAAGTCCGCCGGAATTCACGCCGGTGTTGAAGGCGTTGAAGGGAGCGAACGCCATGCCCGATCCGGGCAGGACGGCGTAGGATTCGGGGACGAAGCTCCAGTAGAGGCTTTCCGACGGGGTGGGGGAGGCGGTGAAATCGGCGGGATCGATGTCCCGACGGGCGGACCAGGTTTTGCCGCCATGCAAAACGAGATCGCCGGCGTTGTATTCGGATCCCGGAGACCAGGGTCGGGTGGCTGTTCCAAGGAGGTCGGCCGATCCGCCGATGCCGGGAATCCAGCGGTAGGCGAGGAGGTCGCCTCCGCCCCTCAAGTCGATGACGGCGTCGGAATCCATCGTGACCGAACCGCCCGCGAGGCTGATCCCGCGCTCCGGCAAACCGGAGACGGTGATATCCACGCCGCGGGGATCGATCCAGGTCAGGCCGTCGGGGCTGATGCCGAAAGGAACGAGGAGTTCGGCGCCGGTGAGGGGATCGACGCCCGAAACGGAAACAGAGGATCGCTCGGCAAGTGTGAGGCTGGATGTGGCGGGGAGTGTTGCCGTGTTCCCGACCACGGCGTTTTGGGGTTTCGAAGCGGCGGCCCCATCCCAACCGAGAACAATCGATCCCATCGGGGCGCGGAGGTTTCCGGCGATCCGAATCGAGTCGGCGAACATCCGGAGGCTTCCTCCCGCGGAGAGCGGCAGGGCGGGAGTCGCCGGCGAGACAAGGGAAATCGAGCCTTTGGTGGCTCCGTCGTCATAGGCGAACACATCGAAATCGGCGCCCGTGGTGGGATACATTTGGGCGGCCTGGAAACTCAGGCTGCCCGCGACACTTAGAATTCCGTTGCCGCGAATGTCGCCTTCGGAAGCGAACCGCGTTTCGGAGATGCCTCGGGTCACCAGAGTGCCCAGATCGATCAACTTCGCCGAGACGGAGAGCGAGCCGCTTCCGCCCGTGGGGGCGAAGTTGTGAACGGGTGTGCCGCCCGTGCCGGCGTTGAATTCGAGGAACGGCTGGAAGGGATCGGAGGGATTCAAAGGGGGACGGAATTCCTGGCCGATCGCCACATAGGGAGCCGAAACCGAAACCGGGAAGGTGGATCGGATCACGCCGCCGCCCGCGAGGCGCACTGCCCCGCGCGCGGCAATCGAGACCGGTTCGAGGAATTCGAGGTTGCCGCCGTAGGGAATCGGGAAGGCGTTTTGAAAATATTCGAACCCGAGATCGAGGAAGTCGAACCCGCCCCTCGTGAACCGGTCCATCGCGAAGAAGCCGATGCCTTGGGAACCCGTGGGAGGCGTCAGCAGGGCGGTGGCGAGAAAGTTGTCCGGTGTCGAGCTTGCCAGAAGGGAACCCGTCAAGCCGGCGAGCGACGCCGTGTCGGCAACCCGCGAGGCCGAACCGGAGGCTGCGACCAGAAGATTGGTGTCTGCGGCGGTGCGCGATTCGCCCGCCGGGTAGAATCTTCCCGAGGAAACCGAGAGGGTTCCTCCGAGGGCGGTGTCTCCGCCGGGTTTTGCCAAAAGCGTGGAGTCCACATAAAGGAATTGCGACCCCGAGAGGGCGATGCGGCCGCCGTCGCTGTCCACCCGAACCGCCACTGCCCGGCGTTGCCAGGGCGTCGAGTTCAAGCCGGCGTTCACCGGAACCGAACCCGCGAGAGCGGGGTCGATGCGCGAGGGGTGGAAGTCCAGGATGGCGGAGGTGCCCGAGGCATCCAGAATCGAACCGGCGTCGGCGAGGATGTTGCCGGTGATGGAGATCGTCCCGCCGGGGTGGATGATTCCGGCGTTCCAGCCGTAGGGATCGTCCAAGGGAATCGTTTTCCCGGCGACCGAGAGTTTGGCGGACGGGGTGAGGTGAACGGTTGGCAGGGCGAAGGAGGCGACCGTGGTTTGGGGAAGTCGGAAAGAGGAACGGCCAGTGATTTCGATGGTGCCGCCGGGTGCGGTGATTTCGCCTGCGACCCGGACCAGGTCGCCGGACAGCCGAACGGTTGCACCCGCATCGGTGAGGATTTTGGAGCCGCGTTGGATGTCCACGATGCCCAGGGCTTCGATGCGGTCCTCGGTGAAGGAATCGTCGAAACCGGTGGCCGAAAGGCTCAGGCCCGCCGGTTGGCGCAGACCCTCGGGCAGAAGGACGGGGAAGAGGGCGTCCATGCCGAGGCGGCGGAGTCCATGGCCGCGCAGGTCGGTGGACGAGTCCATCTCCGCGAGGATCGATTCCGTGAGTGTGCTCCTGTGGTCACCCAGCCTGCGAAGCGCGGTGGTGAGTTTTCGCGGATCCGCATGGGGAAGGTGGCGCCAACTTTCCGCAACCGGTTCGATCACCGTTCCGGCGGCAACGGTCACGCCCGGCTCGTAGGAACCGTCCGGTGCGCGTGTTCCGATGCCCTTGAGCGAGTAGTTGGTGAAGCCGCCCTTGCGGAAAAAATCCGGCTGGAGGACCAAGGCTCCATCAACCGAGGAGGAGCCGCCGATCTGGATGGAATTGGCCTGCAGGGAAAGGGATCCCCCTTTGGCGACCGAGTAGGCTTGAAGCGTTCCGTCGAGTTGGAGTTTGCCGCCGACCGTGGTGGAGAGAGCGGGATCCTTGCCGGCGAGGAGCGAAATCGAGCCGCCGTTGCCGTATTGGAATTTGCCGTTCGGCCTGGCGCGGACGCCCCCCGAGGCATCCACAATCGAATCGGCGCCAAGATGGACCGAGTAGCCGGTGAGCGAGACCGAGCCGCCAGCGAGAAGAACTTTTTCCTGATAGGGCATGGACGACGAGGGGCGTTCGTCGGCGAACCGGCCGGCGACATCGAGCATCACGCCGCGCGAGACATTGACAATGCCTTGGCCCGGGATCGGGGCGGGAGCCGCGACATTTTGGAACAGGCCCTCGGCGGCGGCGCGGGCATAGACCATCGGGGTGTAATTGTAGGCGGTCATGGCAATCGACCCGCCGGTGGCGGAAATGTCGGAGTCCACCGAGATGTTGCGCGCGGCGATTGAGAGAGAGCCCCCCGACGGCAGAGTCAGCGGTGTGCCGGAGGGAACGCGGATGTCGCCCTCGGTGTTCTCGATTTCGAGATTTCCGAAGCCGCCGCCTTCCTCCTCCCACCATTGGGAGGGAACGGCGAAGGTGCCCCCGGCGACGAAGGGCAATTCGGCGGGCGCGCCGTCCACCACCTCGAAGGCGAAGGCCGCGGCGGACGGGGCGCCGTTGGAAAAGACGACATTCGGCGCGGCGGGGGATTGGTTCAGGAACACGAACGAGGAGGCCCCGGTCGAGAATTTGGTCTCCCCTTGGAATGTGATTCGAAGGGTTCCCTGCGCGGCGGGCAGGAGTTGCTGGCGGGGGCCGGTGATGGACTGGCCGAGGAGTTCGGCGCCGAGGGCCAGTTTCGGGGCGGTGATGGCCAGCGTGCCAGCGGAGGCTCCTTCCACATGGCGGCGCTCGTTTCCGCCACCCAGCGGAGCGAGGGCGTGCGCGTAGGTTTCCGTGGAACCCCACTTGGCGGAGGTGAAAACCGAGAGCCCGTCGTAGACTCCGCTGTAGGTGATATCGGGGGTGGCGTTGTGCATGTCGACGAGGTTGGCGTCGCGCAACAGGCGGGTGGTTCTGACCAGCCCGCCCTCGTGGGTGAAGTAGCCTCCCGACACATCAATTGTGGCTCCGGTGGCGGCGACCACGGAATCGCCGGCGGAGATGGAGATCGAGCCTCCGCGGGTGGTGAGTTGGGCGATGTCGCGTTCGGTGATGTTGGCGAAACCGGTCAAGTCGCCCAGCGGCGTGCCGATCCAGCTGCGGCCTCCGTAGGTTCCGGTGCGGCGGAGATCGACGAGGAGGGGACGGCCGCGAAGTCCGCTGGAGCGCTGGAGCGGCGAGTCGGCGAGTTCCGAGCCGCGGAGTTGGATGGTGAGGAAATTCTGCCCGAGCGGGACAAAGGCATCCATCGTTCCGCTGGCATCCAGCAGGGCGCCGGAGGCGATGTTGACCTGGCCGCCCGAGAGCAGGAAGCGCTGGCGGCCGTTTTGGATTTGTTGGGCGTATTCGGCCGAGTTCGTCACGATCCCGTCGTTGTTGGTGTCCACAAACGGCCAGGTGCCCGCGCGGATGCCGACCTGTCCCGAGGTGGCGATGAGAGACGAGCCTCCGGCAAAATGGATGCCAAGGCCCTCGATGTTCACTTGCGACGATTGGGCGAGCCTGGTGCCGGGGATTTTCTTGTCGGAGGAAAAATCGGGCAGGATGCGGGTCGTGCTCTCCGGGGAAAATTCCACGAGGCCAGTGAGCCGATTGAGGAACGGCGGCTGGAACGAGGGGTCGTATCCCGGAAAACCCACCGCGCCGTAGCTGGCCAGGAGATCGATGCGGCCGTTCAGGTTCACGGATGTCGAGCTTTCCAGGACGCCCGACTGGGTGATGCGTTTTCCGACGGCGAGGATGGAGCCCCTTTGCGATTCGACCAGGCCGGTGTTGGTGACGGAGCCCGCGTAGGTTCCCGTGTCGCCGACCCAGACATCGAGGCCGCGGAGGCTGGGGTCCGACTCGGCATGGGGCGCGACGCCGACCTGGAGGCCCGCGGCGAGGATCGACTGTCCGGAGGGCGTGGAAATTTCTCCCGCGTTGCGGACATTCGCGCCAACGAGCATGACCCGCCCGCCGTTACCGCCTTCGCCCTCGGGGCTGGAAAGGAGGGCTCCGCGCTCGACGACCACATCGCCGAAGATCGCCGTGGGATCCTCCGCGAAATCCTTCGAGAAAAGAAACTCGGCGTTGCGATTGTTGAGGAGTCCGTTTTGGACAAGGTTTTCGTTGATCGGGAGGGTGGAGGCGACGAGGGCTCGGGTGTTCACTTGGGAGCCCGCGCCGAAGAGGATGCCGTTTTGGTTGATGATGTAGACTTGGCCTTGGGCGTTGATTTTGCCGCGGATCTCGGAGGGCCTTTGGGCGGGGTCGAAAATTTTGTTGAAGGCGATCCATTTTCCGGCGTCCGCGCCGCCGTCGGACTGGTCGAAGTTGACGGTGGTGTCGCGGCCGACATGGAAGGTCTCCCAGTGGAGGAGGGCTTGGGAGGCGGTTTGCTTGATGTCGACGGTGTTGCCGGATTGGACCGGGGCGTTGGCGCCCTGCCAACGGGCGTTCGGGCCGGTGAGGACTTTCAGCCCGCCCTCGGCGAGGCCGTTGGGAATTTGTGATGCGCCGGCGGCGGAACGGGCCGCGGCTTGGAGGCGGCGCATGTCGCTGACGACCTTGGTGGTGCGGGCGAGGCGGTCCTGGGCGCGGATTTTCGCCGCTTGTGCGGCTTCGGCTCCCGCCTGCGCGCGGGCCTGGGCGTTGCGGTTGGCGTTTTTGGCGGTGGCGCCGCCGCGCAGGATGTCTCCGGCGTGGAGGGTGGACGGGGCCGCGAGGGCCATGGAAACGAGCAAAAGCGTGGAGACGCCGGTGCGAAGGGCGTCCATTCGGGACAGCGGTTGGAACGCACAGAGGCGGCAGGTTGAGGATTGGCGTGACTCGGGCATGCGTCGGTTCGTTTTAAAATCGACAAAGCCGTCCCCGCTTGAAGGGGCGGGATTGTGAAAAAACTGTCGCTTGCAATTTCACTTTTTCGTGTGCGTCGAGAGCAGGCCTGGCAGTGCGATTTCGTTGATCGTGACGGGGGATTTGGATTGGAGGCGTTCGAGGTAGGCTTGGCGGTTGAGGGCGGCGCGTTCCTGGCGGAGGGCGGCGGCGAGTTGGGGGCGGACTTCCTCGAGCGTGGCGGTGCGGGGTTCGCGGAGGTCGAGGATTTTCACGAAATAAAATCCGTCGCCGAGTTCGACGGGGCCGGCGATGGCGTCCTTGCCCGCGCCGGAGAGGGCTTGGCGGATGGCGGGCTGGATGGATTCCTCGGCGAGCCAGCCGACTTCCCCGCCCTTGGCGGCGCTGAGGGGTTCGTCGCTGTGGGTTTTCGCGAGGGCGGCGAAGTCGCCGGATTTGACCTGCTTGGCGAGGGTGTCGGCCTGGGATTTGGCTTTGGCCTTGTCGTCGGCGGAGGCGATGAAGATTTGCGCGAGGCGGTATTCGCGGGGAAGGCGGAGGTCGTTTTTGCGGGCCTCGTAGAGTTCCGCGATCTCCTCTTCGGGCGGGTAGTCGGCGGGAACGGCGGTGACGGACTCGAGGAAACTCTCGGCGATGGCGGTGTCGCGCACGCGGGCGAGGAGGGCTTGGGTATCCGGCTGCTTTTCCCAATCGGCGGACTTGGCTTCGTCGAGGAGTTGCTTTTGGAGAAGGACGGTGCGGACGGCGCGGCTGAGTGCGGCGGGGTTCGCGAGGAGGGCGTCGCGCTCGGCGGGCGTGACATTGGCGAGGTAGGGTTGGATTTGCGAGGCGGTGATGTCGCGGTCGCCGGAGCGGGCGATGACGGGGTCGGAGGCTTGGAGGGGGAGGGCGGCGAGGAGAAATAGGATGGCGGTGCGGAGAGGCATGTGAGTTTTAAGTTTCAAGAATTAAGTTTTAAGTGGCGGCAGGCAGGGGGAAGTTTTCAGGGTTCAGCTTTCAAGGGATTGCGATGCGGAGATTTTCTTCTCCTCCGTGTTCTCAGTGTCCTCTGTGGTTAATTCTGCTTTGGTGGGTCGGCGGGGATGCGGGCGTCGGTGAGTTGGTCGGCGAAGTCCTGGACGAGGTTTTGGAATTTGACGCGTTGGGCGGCGGTGAAGGGTTCGCGGGCGAGGATGGCGTCGCCGAGGCCGAATTTTTCGTAGCGCTCGAGCGTGGACATCGCGGCTTTATACATTTCGATGTTTTTGAATTGCTGGTCCTGGACCTTGCGCTCGAGTTCGAGTCGCTTGGCCTCGAGTTCGCGGCGTTGCATTTCCCGCTTCACGGCGAGCTTGCCGACCTGCTCGTAGGATTGCTTCCATTTCGCGAGGGTCGCCTCCTGGTCGGCGATTTTGGCATCTCGTTCGGCGAGGTTTTTTTTGAGGCCCGAGATGAGGTTGGTGGAGGTGTTGCGCTCTTCGGCGAGTTCCTTGGCGAGGGCTTTGGATTTCTCCTCGAACTCCCCGGCTTTGGCTTCGGCGGCGTATTGGGCGGCTTGGGCGGCGGCGAGCTGGTTTTGCGCGTCGCGGAGCTTGAGCATGGTGTCGCGGAGCGCCTGGCGGAATTTTTCCGTGGGATCCTCCTCGGCCGCGCGGGCGAACGAGGTGGCGAGCAGGATGGCGGTGAGGAGTCGGATGGTTTTCATGGGTTCCTAGAACTTCGAGTCGATTTCGACATAGAAGATGTTCGTGTTGTATTGGGGGCCGGCGAGGCTGTCGGAGCCCATCCAGCGGAGGCCGATGTAGACATTCTCGGAGAGGGAGAGGAATCCGCCGGCGGTGAAGCCCTGCATGTTCGTGCCGCCGCCGCCGAAGTCGGAGTCGTTGAATCCGTCGACCACGGCATCGGAGCCGATCCAGCGGTAGCCCGCGTAGAGGAGCCAGTCGCCGCGCTTCTCGAGCGCGGGGGTGCCGACGCGGAGGTCGACATACCAGCCGTAGGCGTCGCCCTCGTAGGCGCCGATGTCCATGAGTTCGGTGGTGTCCACGGGGCCGCGGTTGTTGACGGCGATGGCGTCGATGTCGGATTCGTTGAAGGCGAGGTTTTGAACGAATTCGCCGACGAGCGAGATGCGGACGGGTTCGAAGCCGTCGTAGTCGAGTTGGGAGGTGAGGGCGAGTTCGGTGAACTTGGTGGCGAGGCCGTAGTATTGCCACTGGTTGATCGCGCCGAAGTCGTTGCTCGCGTCCGGAACGATGTCGCGGATGGCCATGTAGGTGTTGCCCTTTTGGGCGAAGGAGGGACGGCTGTTGTCGGTATCGCTCGCGTCGTTGACGGTGAGCGGGGTGTAGGGTGTGGAGAGTTGGCCCTCGATGTTGTGGAACCAGTAGAGGGCCGCGCCGGTTTTCCAGGTCCAGTCGTCGGCGATTTCCCATTCGAAGCCCGTCTGGAGCGCGAAGAGGTATTTGTCGTAGCTGGGGAATTTCTCGGGTTGGTTCGAGGAGAAATTGAAGTCGGTGTTGTAAACGACAAACGCGCCGCCGGTGAGGTAGGGCTGGAAGGTCTCGGTGACATCGGCCTTGAGGGTGAGGGCGGCGCCGTCGAAGCCGAGGTCGTCGTCCCAGATCAGGCGGGTGGAGAAGAACGGATTGTCGAAGCGGCCGACCCATGCGGTGGCGCCGATGACATCGCGGAAGTCGTAGTCGTAGCGGAGGAAGGCGCGGTCGAGCCAGATGGCGTATTTGGCGAAGTTGCCGCCCTGGTTTT
>CAZVPK010000030.1:0-18558 GCA_964628505.1 uncultured Chthoniobacter sp. | reverse complement strand
CGCCTGATCCGGCTCGGGATTTCCACCCTTCATCCAAACCCAAACGGCCGCCGCGCAATCGGCGGCCGTTTTTTTTGCGGGAACAAAATCATCGCCACCCGCGGCGGCGGCGATTAGGAAAAACGCCGAGTCTTTTTCCCATGAGCCTACCCGCCGCCACCAAGTCCGCCCCGTTCAAGAACAGCCTCGGAATGCCCTTCGTTCCGATCCCGCGATTCGAGACGCTTTTCTGCGTGTGGCCCGTGCGGGTCCAGGATTTCTCGGCCTTCGCGCTGGAGACCGGCCTCGCCGTCCCTGCCCAGGCACCGACTTCCGCCTCCGACCATCCGATCGTGAATGTCACGTGGAACGAGGCTGTCGCGTTTTGCGATTGGCTCACGAAACGCGAAAGGGATTCCGGCAACATCGGCGGCGATCTGGTCTATCGGCTGCCCACCGATCTCGAGTGGAGCGCGGCGGTCGGCCTCCCGCGCGAGGAGGGGGCCCGGCCCGACCAGCGCAGCGGAGTGGCCGAGGGATTTCCGTGGGGCACCGAGTGGCCGCCGCCGAAAAACGCCGGCAACTACTCGCAGGAACTGGGCGTCGACGCGTTCGAGTTCACCTCGCCGGCGGGAAGTTTCGCCGCAAACGAACACGGAATTTTCGATCTCGGCGGCAATGTCTGGGAGTGGTGCCTCGACTACCACGACCGCGCGAACGAATGCCGCGTGCTGCGCGGCGCCTCGTGGTTCAACGGCTACGCGGACCGCATGAAGTCGTCCTTCCGCAACGATCTCGGCTACCCCGGATCGCGCTACACCAGCTACGGATTCCGCGTCGCCCTCGGCGCGCCCGTCAAACGCTGACGCTCACCACGGATAGTAGGGCATCCGTTGCCCGGGCACGATCAGCTCGTAGCGCGACTGCAGGAACGCCACGAGATCGATCATCTGCGCGACGGTCATGGTCTCGTTGAAATTCGTCATCGGCGATTCCTTCGCCTTCCGCAATTCCTCGAGGTATCGCGCGGAGATGACATGCGAGGGGTTGATGATCGAGCTCACCAACTCGCCGTGGCTGTGGATCCGCGCGGACTCGCCGCCGAGGCGGATGTGGAAGCGCTCCGGCGCGGGGAAATCCACTCCGTCCACCGAGTGGCAGGAGTTGCATCGCAGGGCGGCGAACGCCTCGCGGCCGCGGTCGATGTCGCCGTCCGGCAAGCGGAATCCGACCGCGGATTTTTGCGGATCGCAGCCGGCGGCGGCGCAAAGGACAGCCAAGGCCAGCGCGAGGGGCGGCGCGTTTCGTGGAATCGAAAAAAATTTCATAGGGACGGAGGTGCGGTTGATGGCTCTCCTTGTGAGCCGCATTCAGGTCGAGACGGCAATATGGAGCCACCACCAACCGCGCCGGGAATCTGGCCCGGCCGGAGAACCGCCGCCATGGGGTGAAACCCGCCGGGCTACTCGCCGAGAAGCGAGGCCAGCCGCGCGGCCAGCTTGCGGCGCAGCACGGCGTGGGAAAAATATTTGAGACCGAGCGCGTAGTTCGTCTCCGCCCACCCGGCCCGCATTTTTTCATCGTCGAGGATGCGGCGGGTTTTTTCCACCACCGCCCGGGTGACGATCTGCGACATCTCGATCGTCTGGAATCCCAGCGGGTCGATGTCGCGGGCATAGACGGCATAGGTGTTCACCACCACCGGCTTTCCAAAATAGACCGCCTCGAGGAAGGCGTTGCCGAATCCCTCGTAGAAGCTCGGGTAGGTGACGAGGTCCGCGTGGGGATACACGTCGAAGAGGGTGTAGATTTTTTTGCCGTCGGGTGTGAGTCCCCGGGTCTCGCCCACACGGTCGGCGATGTGGACCGCCTCGATGCCGGCATCGGCGATGCGTTCGTTGACAAGATGCATGTAGTCGTTGCCCTCGTCCCCGGCGGGATGCGAGAGGACGAGCTTCACGCGGGGATCGCGCAACTGGCGGAGCAGGTCGATCGCGTGCTCGATCCCCTTGCGCGCCACCACCCGCGTGGGTTGGAGCACCAGGATGTCGTCCTCCGAGAGGCCGATCTCCCGGCGGAAATCCGAATTGTAGCCGTCGATGCCGGGCGGCGGGGTTTCGAAATCGAGCACGTTCGGAACGAGGGTGGAGGACAGGCCGTAGCGGCGGGCGAGTTCCTTCTGGGCCATGGAATTGATCACCACATGCTCGATGTGGAAGAGCGAGGGCGGGAAGGCGGCCATGAGATAGTCCGAGGCCGAGGTGACCGTGAAGCGCTCGCGCTCCCAGGCGAAATCGTGGTGGTGCGCGATCGTGGGGATTCCCGTCTCGGCGATGAACTCGGTGGTGGCGAGGCCGAACGGAATGTGCATGGGGATCGCGAGGGTGTTCTGCGGAATCAGCAGGCCGATGCCGAACTCCTCGACGAACGCGTAGAGCTCGTCCTTGAGGCGCTCCTTGATGTCCTGCACCAGCGCGGTGGCGCGCCGCGGGCGGGTGATCCGGCCGAAGAGATCCCGCTGGGCCTCGAGGACCTCGGGGTGGTTGAAAAACGCCAGCGGAACCTCGCGGCTGTTCTCCGGCGGCGTGTTCAGAAGCCCGCCCATCCAATAGCAATCCGCCCCCGCCGCCTCGAACTCCCGTGCCCATTTCCGCGACTCGAGGGTGACCCCGTCGGTTCCGTGGAAGCGGGTCGACACGAAACCCACCCGTTTCGGGATGTGGGGACAAAGATCTCGCAAAGTCGTGGACACCTTGCCGCAGGTTGCACAAGCCGCCCGGCCAGTCAATCATCGGGGATGCGATGGAACGAACGACTCCGCCCGGAACTGGCATTCGTCTACGGTCCGGAGGACGGCCTCCGCCTGGCCGCGGAACTGGAGGAGGCCGCCGGACAGGGGCGGGGCGGCGGGGTCGGCGGAATTTTTGAAAATCCGGGCGAGGCCGTTTTGATCACCTACGGCGACCAGGTCGTCCGCGAGGGCGAGGCGCCGCTGGCCACCTTGCGGACGTTTCTGGGCCGCCATGCCGCCGGCCTCGTCGACGGGGTGCATGTGCTGCCGTTCTATCCCTGGTCGTCGGACGATGGATTCTCGGTGAGGGATTTCCTGGCTGTGGATCCGGCGCTGGGGTCCTGGGACGACATCCGGGCGCTGGCGGCGGACTTCGACTTGATGGTGGACGCGGTTTTCAACCACGCCTCCGCGCAGGGCGTCTGGTTCCGCAAATTCCAAGCCGGCGAGCCGGGCTTCGAGGAATTCTTCGCCACCGTGGAGGGCGATCCGGACCTCTCGCGCGTGGTCAGGCCCCGGGCGCTGCCGCTCCTGACCGAATTTCCCACATCCCGCGGGCCGCGGCGGGTGTGGACGACCTTCGGCGCGGACCAGGTGGATTTGAATTTCCGCGATCCCCGCGTGATGAGGTCGGTCTCCGAGGCCCTCCTCTTCTATCTCCGGCAGGGGGCGCGGCTCGTCCGCCTCGACGCGATCGGTTTTGTCTGGAAGGAGCCCGGCACGTCCTGCATCCACCTGCCGCGGGCCCATGCGCTGGTGCGGGCCTGGAGGGCGCTCGCGGACGGCGCCGCGCCCGGGACGAAGATCGTCACCGAAACGAATGTGCCGCACGCCGACAACATCTCGTATTTCGGAAACGGGCGGGACGAGGCGCACATGGTTTACAATTTCGCGTTGCCGCCGCTCGTCCTCCACACGCTGCGCTCGGGCGACGCGGGAGCCTTCAACCGCTGGGCCTCGACCCTGCGGACCCCCTCGCCCGAAACCGCCTTCTTCAACTTCCTCGCCTCCCACGACGGCATCGGGATCAACCCGGCCCGGGGTCTTCTCGAGGAGGGGGAGATCGAGGCGCTCGTGCGCGCCGCCGGCGAGGCGGGGGGATTCGTCTCCATGAAATCCCTGCCCGGCGGCGGCGAGGCGCCCTACGAACTGAATGTGAATTTTTTCGACGCCCTGGCGGCCGGAGTCGACGGGGAGACGGCTTTCCGGCGGTTCCTCGCGGCCCATGCGATCGCCTTTTCGCTCGCGGGGGTGCCCGGCCTCTACTTCCATTCGCTCTTCGGGTCGCGCGGCGACATCGAGGGCGCGAAGGCCACGGGAATTCCGCGCCGCATCAACCGTCAAAAATTCCAGCTCGAATCGCTGGAGGCCGAATTGCGCGAGGCCGGTTCGCGGCGGATGCGGATTTTTTCCGGCCTGTCCCGGCTGTTGCGGGTTCGAAAAACCCGGAGGGCGTTCGCGCCCTCCGCGCCGCAAGCCATCGAGGACTTCGGCCCGCGCCTGGTGGCGATCCGCCGCGGAGAGGGGGCGGAGAGCGTGCTCTGCCTGCATGAAATCTCGGGGTCGGGCGCGGAGGTCCCGCTGCCGGGCCGTTGGCGGGATTTGCTCTCGGGCCGTAGGCACGGGGGTTCCGCGACCCTGGCGCCGCTTGAAACGGCCTGGCTCAGCCGCGAGGGGTGAGCGCCTCCCGCAGAGCGAACCAATCGCCGTCGCCCTCGGCGTGCAGATGCCAGGTCCGCATGCCGATCGCCCGCGCGGGGAGGATGTCGTTGTCCATGCGGTCGCCGATCATCAGGCACTCCGCGGGATCGAGCCCGTGCGCGAGGAGGCGGGCGGCGAGCGTCTGGAAAAAATACGGATCGGGTTTTGAAAATCCCAGTTCCCAGGACCAGAGGGAGAGCGCGGGAAGGAAGATGCCGGTGCCGAGGCCGTCGGAGCCGAGGGCCACCTCCAACTCCCGCCGCGTGTAGGCCTGGGCGTTCGAGGCGATGCCAAGGGGAATTCCGTCGGCGACCCAGTCCCGGAGGCACTGCGCCGCGCCGGGAGCGAGGGAGGTTTGGCGGCCCAGCCCCTGCTGGAGGACCTGGAAATCCATCCGCTCGCCCGGCGCGAGCGCGTCGAATCCGGGAACGGTTTTCCCGAGCACGCGCGGCCACTGGATTTCCGGGAAGGCGATCCCGCGGCCCTTGGATTCCGCGTGGAGGGTTTCGATCTCCCGGCGGCAGGCGGCCTCGAATTCCTCCCGGCCCGGGTCGGGCGGCCTTCCGAAAAATCGGATCCAAAGCTCCTCCCGGCGGGAATCGGAATCCGCGGGAGGGGGATCGACCCGCAAAACGGTCTTGTAGATGTCGCAGATGACGGCCCGGGGTTTCATGTCTCGGTGGAAAGAAGCAGCGGGTAGAGATTGGACGTCGCCAAGCGGTCCCTCAGAAACGCCTGGAGAGCGCGCTCCGGGGCGCCGGCCGCGACAGGCGCGGCGGAAACCGCCCTCTCCACGGCGGCGAGGAAATTTTCGCCGAACCGGGCGGGCGAAAGCGTCCCGGCCGCCGCCGGGTCGAGTGTGGCGGCGGGGAGGTTGCCCGCGCTCCCGCGCAGCAGGGCGAGCCCTGGGTTCAAAGGCGCCAGGATGGAATCCAGATCGGCCCGGGACCGGGAAAGAACCTCCTCCTGCGCGGTGAGGGAAAGCCGGCTGAAGGGAACCGGGTCGGCGGGTCGGCGGAGAAAAAACGGATCCTCGCAAAATTCCAAGGCCCCCGGGGGCAGGGAGGACCGCCATCCATCCGAAAGCGCCCGCTGGCGCGCGGCCTCGGCCCTCCGGTCGAACGCATCCGGCGGAACGGAAATTTCCTCATAGGCAAGCGGAGCGTGGAGTCCCATCGAGACCAGATCGGGCATCACATTCGGCAGGCTTCTGGCGAGCAGCGGCCTGGCGCCGGACGCGGCCTCCAGATAGGGCAAGCCGAATCCCTCCATGAGCGACGTCAGGAGCACCGCCTCCGCCCCGGCGATCAGGGCCGACACCGGGGGATGGTCCCCCACCCCGTCCAGGATGGACAAATTGAGGGGCCACCCGTGCCTTTCGGCCGCGGCGGCGAGTCGCCCCGCATAGCCCGTCTCGTCGAGGGAGGTCGGCGCGCCGGTCGTGGCCACCCGCGCCTCCGGCCTCAGCCACCGCGCCAGAAGCACCGCCTCGGCGATGTTTTTGCGTCGGAGCAGGCGGCAGGGGAGAAGCCAATACGGAGCCCGGGTTCCCAGGCGCGAAGCCATCCACGCCGGAGCGGACCGCGCCTCGGCCGCCGTGTGACGGGAAGGGGTGGCCGCATTCGGAATCCAGACGGCGCCCCCGCCCAGCCCCTCCGAAAGGCAGCGGAGGTCGGACCGGTTGATCACGACATGGACGATGTTTTGACCCACCGGAAATATCGCGTCGGCGGCCTCGGAAAGCGTGGAGAGGCCCGACGCGCGCATTTCGGGCCAGCGGTTCCAGCGGTTGTCGAAAAAGAAGTCGTGGTGGTGCGAGACGAGGATCGCACCGGTGGCGCGCACCGCCTCCGCCCACGCCGCGGCGAGGGGAAGGTTCCTCCCGAGCCCGAGGTTGTGGGCCCAGAGAACCGCCTCCGGACCGCCGCACTCCCCGAGGAGGGCGGAGCAGATTTCCCGAAGCGACGCCCGAAGCGCGTTTCCGGTCGTTCCCTGCTCCGACCAGTAGAGAAACCCGGGATGGACACGCACCTCCAGGGGCGTTCCCCCCAGGGAATCGCGAAGGCGGGCGGTCCATGCGGGATCGGCCGCCTCGCCGACGGCGAGGACCACCCGATCCACGCGGCCGCCCCCGGCGATCGGGGGAAGCGCGGTTTCGATCACACGGCGAACACCCCCCGGCCGGAGGTGGTAGTGCGCGACGACGAGTTTTTTGCCCACGGGGGTTGATCATTCCAGCCTTTGCCGCGACAATCAAAACCTATGGCCGACTTCTTTCAAACAGGCGCCATGGCGACTCTCCACCGGCTCGGCAACCAAGGTGTGGAGCGCCTCGAGGAGCAGTTGCGTATTTTTGTGCAGGACATGCCGATCGCCCTCGTCCTGCCGTGCCACATCGACGAACTGGGAACCCCGGCCCTGCGCCGCATCCTCCGCGAACTCGACGCCGTGGATTATTTGAAGCAGGTCGTGGTGGGCATCGACGGAGCCACGCCCGGCCAGTGGAAAAAAGCCCGCGAGTTTTTCTCCAAATCGCGCCACAGCCCGACCCTTCTCTGGAACGACGGCCACAACATGCGCCGCCTCCTCGACCGCCTCTCCGCCGCGGACCTCGACACCGGAAAGCGCGGCAAGGGCCGCAACATGTGGCTCTGCTTCGGCTACGTTCTGGCCACCGAGCAGGCGAAGGTCATCGCCTCGCACGACTGCGACATCCTCACCTACGACCGCGAACTTCTCGCCCGCCTTTGCTATCCCGTGGCCAACGACCGCCTGGGCTTCGACTTCTGCAAAGGCTACGCCGCCCGCTTCACCACCAAGCTCAACGGCCGGGTGATGCGCCTCATGTTCACCCCCCTCGTCCGCTCCCTCGAGAGCATCATCGGCCACCATCCGTTCCTCAACTACATGGACACCTTCCGCTATCCGCTCTCGGGCGAGATTTGCGTCGACCTCGACGTGGTGCGCCGCGCGCGCATGCCGTCCGACTGGGGCGTGGAGGTCGGCATGCTGGCGGAGGTCTTCCGGGTGACCTCGCCCAAGGCGATCTGCCAGGTCGAGATCGGCGAGCGCTTCGACCACAAACACCAGGAGCTCTCCGCGCGCGACCCCTCGAAGGGACTCAACAAAATGGCCACCGACATCGCCCGCTGCATCTTCC
The DNA here is from genome assembly GCA_964628505.1 of uncultured Chthoniobacter sp. Taxonomy (GTDB): domain Bacteria; phylum Verrucomicrobiota; class Verrucomicrobiia; order Chthoniobacterales; family Terrimicrobiaceae; genus UBA967. The sequence continues at coordinate 10,927 of CAZVPK010000030.1, read as the reverse complement.
GCACCATGGCCGCCGAGGGCATTCGCCTCGACTCCGGCCTCTTCGACGCCCTGCTCAGCGCCTACCTCCGCAAGGCCGAGGACACGATCCGATTCTACGGCGCGGACGCCGACATCAACGGCCTCGCCTTTGATCGCCACCAGGAGGAGCTCGCGGTGACGACCTTCGTCAAAGGCATCCGCACCGCCGCCCGCGAATACATGGCCGACCCGCTCGGCGGACCACTCATCCCGAACTGGAACCGCGTGGAATCCGCCCTGCCCGAGTTCCTCGACGAATTCCGCGAGGCCGTGGAACGCGACAACCGCTGAAAAAAACGGCGCTCTATTTTTCCAAAACCTGAACAGCCCCCGAAACAAGGCGCGCCTCCTTTCCAGCGCCCGCCCACTCCGCGGAAAGAACCATGACGCGGAATTCCCGGCCTTCGAAATTCCAGTCGAACGAGGGGGGTGACTCGGCGGATTCGGCCTTCGAGGGATCGAGGAGAGGAAGGTCGAAGACGTGGAGTTTTTTCGAGCCCGACCAGGCAGAGAGTTCGGCATCGCGAATTTTGATCGCCAGATCACTCGGACCCAGGGAAATCGATCCACGGTCCCACTTGTGGAGAAGGCGGTAGCCCTCCACGGAAATCGGTTTTTCTTCGGGCCACTCGAATTCGACGCGCACCGATCCGTCGTAATTGATCTCGGGCAGGCCCAGTTTTTTCCGGGCGGCCTTGGCGACTTCGTAATTCGAGGCGTCTTTTTCCAGGTCGAGGGGGCCGGTGAACTTTTCGACGGTGGCCTGGTTGTAGTTGAAGGCGATGTAGCGCAGCGTGGAGGCGATGCGGGCGGCATTGTCCTCGGAGCGTTCGGCGAGGAGTTGTTTCAAGTGGTAGGTCTGGCTGCGCAGGCAGACCTCTTGGGAACTCAACGGCCCGAAGGCGGCGATGAGCGCGAACACCGCCAGCAAGGCGGGTGCGAAGGCCGGCGACGCCGATCGACGGACGAGCAGAACCAGGCAGCAAGCGGTGATCCAGACGGCGAGAGCCAAGGCGCCGTAGCGTTGGAACGTGAATCCGTAGTCCTCGATGCGGCGGGCGAGCGCGAGGAAAAGCAAAATGCCGAAGAGCGGAAACACCACCGGAAAAATCCGGGCAAACGCCCGCGCCCATTTTCGTTCGTCCCGCCAAGGTTCCAGCAACCACACGGCGGAGAGGCCGAAACAACCAAGCGCCAGCACGGGCAGCGCGACCATTCCATCCGGCATGGAGCCCTCGATCACAATGCGGACCGCATACGCCGCGAGGATTCCGGTGAAGAGAAATCCCATCGGCACCAGCGCCCACTGGCAGAGACGACCCCACACGGCGAATCCCGGTTGGGTGGCGTCCAACTCGGCCCGCGCCGAGGGAAGAAGCGCCGTGACCGCCAGCGGCGCGACGAGGAAGATGCAAAAAGCAACCACATCACCGTCGATGCGTCGAAGCTCCAGATCGAAAAGCGACTCGATGCTTTCGAAGGCGAGCAGCAATCCGAGGAGCACCACGAGCGTGAGGATTGAAGACAGAACGATGGCGTTGAGAGCGCCGATGTTCACGCGCCACCAGTTTTTGACGGGCTCGTTGACGAGTCCCGGAACCATGCTGGCGATTGACACGGCGGCGATCCAAACCAGCAGCAGGGTCAAACCCTCGCGCTCGGGATCGAGGAATTGCCAGCAGGCCCAAACGGCAAGCACGGCGGCCGCTTGGAAAATCCAACGCCGACGAGGAAACAATTCGCCCGCGTAAACCGCCGCGACGAGCAGGGGAAATGCGAATCCCATGGAGTATGCGACGCGGGCGGTGATTTCTTTTGAGGCATCGGAATGGTTGAGAACAATCATCGAGACCGCTCCAAGGAGTCCGGCGAGAACCACCAAGGGAAAGCGGCGGAGGCTGACGGCCAGCGCCTCGCGAATGTTCGAAAAGGAGGGGAGACGCATAGTGGAGTTGTCCTTGAAGAAGGAGGCCAAGGCAAGAGGGGCTTCTCAAAGCCCCGGCCCTTTGCGAAAATAACCACCCATGATCGACACAAACGGACCGTTCGCCTTCCTCCATGCTTGAGGAATGGTCCATTTGGATGCGGGAATCGATGGCTTGGATCGAGCAAACCGGTCCGGTCGGCTGGGTTTGGTTTGTGGTTCTCTACGCGCTGTCGTGTGTTTTGTTCCTGCCGGGATCGGTGCTGAGTTTCGGCGCCGGGGCGGTCTACGGATTTTGGGGCGGGACGGTGTTGGTCTCGCTGGCCTCGGTGGCGGGCGCGCTCGCGAATTTTCTTTCGGCGCGGTTTCTTCTGCGCGGATGGATGGAGCGGCGGTTTTCGCACAGCCGGAAATTCCAGGCCCTCAACCATGTCGCCACCAAGGATGCGTGGCGCATGATCATTCTCACGCGCATCTCGCCGATCCTGCCGCACAGCCTGGTGAGTTGCGCGTTCGGTTTGTCGCGAATCCGCTTCTGGCGGTATCTCGCGGCCTCGTGGATCGGGTTTCTACCGATCAGCGCGGCCTACGCCTACGGCGGGTCGGTTTTCGGAAAAGCCGCGAAAGCCGGCTTGCACCAGGGTCCGTGGGCGTGGGCGGTCTATGCCCTGGAAATCGGAATCACGATTGCGGTGACGTGGTGGATCACCCGGGCCGCGCACCGCGCGCTGAAATCCGTCGCGCCGGAGGTGGTGGAAGGCGAAGCCGGCTCCACGCCAGACCGGCCAGGATCAGGATCAAAGTGACGATGGCCCCGGGTTCGGGGACGACGGAAATTTCACCGTCGGACTTGAGAAAGGCGTTTCCGATGAAGGAGGAGCCGCTGTCGCTGTAGAAGCTGATTTGATCGAGCTGCGAGGCGGTGAGCGACGTGGAGTTCGAGCCGAAAAAGATCTGCCGATCGCCCGGGCCGTAGCTGGTTCCGTAAAGATTCGTGCCGTTCCAGTTCCAGATCGAGAGCGTGCCGGTCCACGCGATCCATTCGCTGGCGGCGAAGATCAAGGCCCGCGCGCCGGTGAGTTCGCCGAGATCGATCACCGAGTTCGCGCTGAGCGTGAGCGTGCCGAACGTGTTCGTGGTTCCGTTGCCGGTGATTTCGAGTTTGCCGCCGTCGAGAGTGAGGTTGCCGGAAACCGAGTCGCTGGCGCCGATCATCAGCGATCCCCCCGATTCCACCACCACTTCGTCCGCTTGTCCCAGGGCGCCGGTGGCGTTGGCCGCGAGGCGGCCCTCCTCGATCGCGACCGTTCCGGCGAGCGTGTTGTTGCCGGCGAGGGTGAGGTTGCCGGCGCCGGATTTGACGAGTCCCGCATCGCCGTCCAGCACGGATTCGATCGTGGTGTTGCCTGTGGCGGCGTGAATGGTGTTCGCCGTGGCGTTCGCGCCCGCGAGGGCGACGGTTCCGGAAGCGAGGGTGTAGTTCGAGGATTCGAAGCGCAGGCCCGCGTGGGCGGTGACGGTTCCGTTCACGGTCACCGTTCCCGCGGTTCCGTTGAACGAGGCGGCGAGCCCCGCGCCGGCCTGGTAGGCCGCTTCGACGGTGGTTCCCCAGGCGAACGATCCGTCGCCCGATTCCCCGGCGAGGAGGGTGGTCCATTCGGTGTCGGCCACATCCGCGCTCCAGGTGCCCGAGCCGCCGAGACCCGCCCCGCCGTTGCTGTCCCAATACAGGAATCCGGTGGGCGCGACGCCCGCGTTGAGCGTGTCCGCCGCGGACGTGCCGGTGAGGAATCCAAACGCCGTCGCTGTGATTTCGTCGGAAAACATCTCGCGCAGGTGTGCGGTTCCGTTGCCCGAAGGCATCGTCCAATTCGTGCCGTTCGAGGTCGTCAACCCGTATCGGGAGGAGTCCTGGATCGACGAATTGTTCGAGAAGAGCACCCAGAGTTGTTCGCCCTGGAACGCGGTGTTCGTGGTGAGAAAGGGTTGTTCGGGACTGAACGAGCCGTTTTGTCCGAAGGCTTGGAATGTCGTCGTGTTGCCGCTGTTCGCGAGGGGTGTGAACTGGTCGGCGACCCAGTCGCGATTGTAGCCGAGCGCCTGGACGGTCGATTGGTTGGCGGAGAGGAACGATCCGATTTCGATCTTGTAGCCGTTTTGCGCGGTGCCGTTGTCGTCGGCGACGGCGGGAATCTCCCCGTAGCCCGCATCGAAATAAACCGAGACCCGGTAGTCCTGCGCCGCGACATTCGCCAACGCAAGCAGGAGGGCCAAAACGGCCGCCGGGCCGGCCGGGATGAGTCGGAGGCGCGGCTTCATTTATGGCGCCTCCGCGGGAAGAACCCAGGACGAGAAGGACGAACCGGTCGCCTTCAGGATGAAGAACGCCCCGCCGGGCGGGATTTCGACGTCGTTGGCGGGCAAGGGCCCCTGCATCCAATTCGTGCCGTCGTGGTGGTAGCGCAGGAAGGCCCCGCTGGCGTCCGGGGCGAAGATGCGGTCGGCGTTGCGAACGAGGGCCGAGGTCTTGAATTGGCCGGGGCCCGGGCCGGGATCGAGGTTCAAATCCGCGAGCCGTGTGGCCGTGGTCCGGCCCGGGGAGACGAGCCGGAGTTTGCCGGGATCGGTGGCGACCGAAACGGTTGTTGGAGGGTCGCCGGGGTCCCGCGGGGTTCCGGTCAGCACGATGTGGTCGTCCACTCCGGAGGAATTCACCAGGATGAGGCCCGTGCCGAAGGGAATCGCGAGTCCGCCGCTCTCGGTCGGTCCCTCGAGCCATTGACCGGCGGAGGAGTTGAAGTAAACGGTGTGGGCGGTCTGGCCCTCGGTGTTGAGAAGGTGGATTCGCGTGGCCGACGAGGAATTGATGCCCGGGGCCAACCCCGCCTCGTTGGCGGAGCCGAAGATTCCGGAGACGGTTTGGTTCCCCGAGGGAGCGAACGGCAGGCCGAGATAGCGGGTGGATTCCGCGGGAACAACGATCAGTTGCTTGGCGATCGCGTCGGACCACGATCCATTGCCCGCGGCGTTCACCGAGCGGACCTGCACGAAGCGGAGCCCCGTGCCGTTCATGCTGATCGTGTGGTTTCGGGAAATGCCGGTGGCCAGCACGGCACCGTCCATGTTTTTCGTCGCGGCATGGCGAAGATCGGTGCTGTCCGCGCCGACGGCGGGAGGAACCTCGACTTCAAACCCGCCGGAGTCCGGGCTTCGGGCGGGAAGGGGAACCGGCGGCAGGGAAAGAACACCCACGTTCACCGCGAGGGCCCTTGCCGAGTGGGTGGAAAGGTTGGAGGGAGTGAAGGTGACGCTTTGACTGGAAACGCCCGGCGGGGGAACGGTGGCGATGTTGGTGAAGGCGAACGTGCCGTTCACGCTGGCGACGCCACCGGAGAGCGCGCTGGAGGCGAGGGTTTGCCCGTGGGTGATGGTGGAGGCGGAGGGCGGTGTGTCGATGAGGACCAGCCGTGGCGCGACCACCGAGACTTCGAGGTTGTCGATCGCCACGCCCTGGCTGCCGCCGCTTCCGGTGCCGTTGGCGCTCGCGAAGCGGAGGGTGAATCCGGCGCCGTGCGGAATGGAGAGTCCGGTGACCGTGGCGTTGAGCGTGGCGGAGGTTCCGCCGGGGATCGCGCCGGTCGCGGTGCCGTTGCCGGAGGCGAAGGCCAGCGGCGCGAGCGTGGTGGTGGTGCCGTTGATGGCGACTTGGGCGGACCATCCGTTCGTGCGCCCGCCGAGCACGGCGCGCCATTGTTCGGCGTCGTAGGAGATTCGGAGCTCCTCGACGGTTTCGCCGGTGAGGTTGAAAAAGGTGGTGGAGGCGGCGACCGCCATGGTGCCGGAGGGCAGGAATCCGAGGGAGCCGTCGCCGCCGCCGTAGCTGCGAAGCCCGCCGGTGGAGGAGGAACCTGTTTCGGAGCCCTGCCAGGCGGCGGATTCGGCTCCGGGCTGGTTGGCGACGGTCCATTCGACCGGGCTTGCCGTGCCGTTGAATCCGGTGAACTCGTCGCGCAGGGTGACGATGTTGTCGGTGAACACGCGGTTGCTGGAGGTTTGGTCGACGACCGGAACCTGGCGCTGGATCGAGGCGGAATTTCCGGCGGCGTCGGTGGCGGTGTAGGTGAGGGTGTAGGCGCCGGCGGCCGAGGTGTTGACCGAACCGGTGGTGAACACCGAAACCGGGCCGTCCACGGCATCGACGGCGGTGGCGCCGGCATCGGTGAAGGAATCGCCCGGCGCGAGAATCACCGGAGTGGTGCCGGCGAGTGTCAGCACCGGCGGGGTTTGGTCGGTGACGCGCACGGTTCGATTGACCGTGGCGGTGTTTCCGACGGTGTCCGAGGCGGTGTAGGCGAGCGTGTAGTTTCCAACGAGGGAGGTGTCGACCGAACCGCTGATCGTGACGGTGCGGTTGCCGTCAACTGCATCGACGGCGGAGGCGCCGGGTTCCGAGTAATTGCCGTTGTGGGCGACGGTGAGCGGGTTGGCCCCCGCGAGGGTGATCACCGGGGCGGTCTGGTCCACGCCGCGGAGCGTGTTGATGAAGGTGGAGTTCTCGGCGGTGTTTCCCGATCCGGTGGCGAGGCCCTCGCCGGTGGCGGCCGCGGCGGGTGAGCAAAAGTCGGCGAGCGTGGAATTGGAATTCGGGATGTAGGCGACGGTCGAGTTGCCGGCGAGCGCGGCCGGGGCGGCGATTTTGTTACCGGTGAACGCGGAGAATTGCGAACCGGGAGCGCCGGCGGCGAGGGCGTGCATGCCTCCGGCGATGCCTTCCACCCCGGTGCCGGACTTCTTGACCATGAGCATGTCGGTGTTCGAGATGTCGAAACCGGCGGCCGCCGAATCGAAGCAGGCCGTGTTGCCGAGGTTCACGCGCAGCACGAAATCGGAGTCGTCGAAATCCTCGGCGGCGGAGGTGCCGGCGGTGAGCACAACGAGCGTTCCGGCGGGAACGGCGGACCAGAGGGCGTGGTCTTTGAAAACAACCTTGCCGCCCGCGTCGCCCGACATGGCGGAGGAGAAATCCTTGAGGATCATTCCGCGCAAATCGACGGCGGCCTCGGGCACGCCGCCCGCAACCACAAGAAGTTCGACCGTGTCGTCGGTCGCGCCGTTGTTGAGGAATTTGTTGATGGCGACATCGAGCGGGATCGCGGCCTGCTCCGCGGCGCCGAGGACTGAGAGGGTGTAATTCGCGGAGGAGGTGCCGTCGGAATTCGTCGCCGAAAGGGTGATCGTGCTGTTGCCCGTGGCGGTCGGTGTTCCACTGACGACGCCGGTGGCTGTATCGATCGCTAGTCCGGAGGGAAGCCCCGTGGCGTTGTAGGAGGTGACGCGCGCGGGTTCGTCCACCACGATGGCGTGGCGGAAGAAGGCGTTCTGGTAGGAGGACCCGCTGAGGGTCGAGAGGAAGACCGGCGGCGCGGGAACGGACACCGCGCCGTTGACGGAAACCGAGACCACGGAAACTCCGGTCGTCGTGTGGGTGATGTTGCCGGAAAAATTTCCCGACAGGGCGGTGTCGGCGAGTCGGACGTCGACGATGGTCGCCGGCACGGCGCCGTCCACCGGGACGAGGGTGAGGGATCCCGAGTAGTCCTCCTCGTTGAGGCTCAGTTCGAAGCCGGAGGGCGCGGCGATGGTCACATTCCCGGAGAGGCCCGCTCCGGCGACCGTGTAGGTCCGGGGCGTGGAGGGCGACCCCTCGACGGCTTGGAATCCGTCGAGCGTGCCGGTGGAGAGCGTGAGGGTGGGAGCGGCGACGGTCACGTTTCCGGCGACGGGAAGATATTTCGGGACCGCGCCGGCGCTGGTGTGGATGAGCGTGCCGGCGACTTCGCCGAGCGTGGCCTCGCCGGAAAGGCGGACGCTGAGGTTTGCGGTGAGGTTTCCCGAAACGGGCGAGAGCACGAGGGATGGAACATAGTTGGCTCCGTCGGTGCTGATCTCGAAGTCCGGAGTGGTGGTGACGGAAACGCTGGCGACAAGTTGGGAGCCGTTGAGGGTGTAGGTTTGCGCGGCGCCGGCGGTCGCGAGGTTGGCGGTGAACGCGGAGAGCGACGAGGGGGTCAGCGTGAGGGTGGGATCGAGGATCGTGAATGCGAGCGTGCGGGTGTCGGTGCCGAGGGCGTTTTGGACGGTGAGCGTGGCGTTTTGGGTTCCGGATGCGGTCGGGGTTCCGGAGATGAGGCCGGTCGTGGTGTTGATCGAAAGACCCGCGGGGAGGTTTGTGGCGAGATAGGCGGTGGGGGAATTGGTCGCGGCGATCTGGTAGGTGAAGGCCGAGCGGACGAGCGCGCCGGCGGTGAGATTGCCGGTGATGGCGGGGGCGCCCGCGTTCGGAGCGACGGAAAGGGAGAGGACTTGGGTTCCTTCGCCACCGGCGTTGGCGGCGGAAAGGATGACGGGGAAATTTCCCGTCGAGGTGGTGGTGCCGGAGATGACGCCGGTGGTGGAGTTGACCGAGAGGCCCGGCGGGAGGCCGCTCGCGCCGTAGGAGGTCGGGGACCCGGTGGCGTTGATCGTGTAGCTGAAGGCCACGTGGGCGGTGGCGGTGGCCGAGGCGGCGCTGTTGATCGAGGGAGCCGCGAGCGTGGAGGTGCTCGCCACGGTGACGCGCAGGTCGTCGATGCGCCAGTTGCCGGTGCTGGTGGATCCGCTGCCGCCGTGGGAATAAATGCGGACCGTGATCGGCGAGCCGGAGCTGACGCCGGCGATCCCGTGGGTTTTGAAAAGCCAGGTGGAGTCGTTCGTGATCGAACCGGAGCCGAGGTCGGCGGCGTAGGAATCCAGCGATGAGCGGATCGTGTAGTTCAAAGGCCCCGTGCCGGAACTGCGGGTGCCGAACGAGATGTTGGTGACGGCCGAGAGGTAGTCGGGATCCGGAGTGATCGTGAATTCGAAGCAGGTGCTGTCCGTGGTGAAGTTGCCGCTCTTCGCCGACGCCACGGAGTTGTTGCCGCCGCTGGCGCCCGCGTAGCCGCTGGAGGCGGACGCGGCGCTGATCTGGGTGGTGTTGCCGCTGTTGTTCACCTGCGTGACATTTCCCGCGGCGAAGGTTTCCCCCACTCCGGAGGTCGGAGCGACCGTGTCGAAATTCCAATAAACCTCGGAGGTCTCGGCCGCGCCCGAGGTGAAGACGGTGCCCGAGACGGGCAGGATTCGCGGGGTTGCGCCGCCGCCGGAGTGCGTGATGTTTCCCGAGGCCGCTCCCATCGGGGCGGAAGCGGGGAGGCGAACATAGACCACCGTCGAAGACAGGGAATTTCCGGAGGGCGCGAGCGAGAGGGAGGAGTTGAAATTTGTGTTGTCGAAACTCAGCTCGAACGGCCCGGTGGAGGAGATCGTGAGCGTGCCGTTCAGGTTGTAGCCGGAGAAGGTGTAGCTTTTCGACGAGCCGGCGGTTCCCTCGATGGCCGAAAGCCCCGTGATTTCCTCGCTGGCGACATCCAGCGTGGGATCGCTGGAGAGAGCGGTGCCGGAGACGGCCACGGAGACCGGGTCCGCGCCGCCGCCGGAGTGCGTGATGTTCCCGGTGATTCCGCCGAGCGGGGCCGAGGCGGAGAGGCGCGCGTGGATGGAGACGGCGGAGAGGGCGCTTCCGCCGGGGACCACGGTGAGGTTGGAGGAAAAGGTGGTTCCGTCGAGGCCCAGTTCGACTCCCGACGGGGCGGCGAGGGTGATGTTGCCGGTGAGGTTGGTGCCGTTGAGAAGATAGATGGTGGCGGAGCCCGGGGAGCCCTCGATGGTTTCCAGGCCGCCGACCGTGGAGGTGGAGGTCCAGAGGAGGGGATCGTTCGAGGCGAGGGCCTGGAAATCCTCCCGGCTCGTGTCCGTGCCTCCGGTGCCTTGCACCGAGATCGGACCGGGCGCGGCCCCAGCGGGAACCGTGGCCGTGATTTGCGTGCCGTTTCCATTGACGGAATAAAAGGCTGCGATGCCGTTGAAACTCACCACGGGAGTGGCGCCGAAGTGGTGGCCGTTGATCGTGACGGAGGTTCCCGGACCGCCGAGGGCCGGTGTGAAGGAGGTGATGACGGTGGGCTGGTTCGGGCCGCTGCCGGTATCGACGACATTCTTGAGATAGACGGCCACGGCGGGATCGGCGTCGGTGAAAAACTCGTAGCCCGTGACCGCTTCGATTTCCTCCACGGACGTGATGTAGCTTTGCCACGATCCCAGGCCCTCGTTGACGTTCGGCGTGAGGATGGCGATCACGCGGCTGTTTAAATCCATGCGGCTGGCGGCCGTGCCCGCGCCGTCGGCGACCTTGACGGCGATCTTCCAGATGGAGTCCGGGATGGCCATGCCGTTCGGAAGAAACTCGCCCGCGAATTCGGAGGGCCCCGAGATGATCATCACCTCGCTGCCGTCGGAGGCCATGGATCGGCAATAGTCCTCGAAATCGGCCCAGAGCCCGCGGTTGTGACTCGAGGCCTGAGGGATGATGTTGCTCATCCGGAAGGTGAGCTGGTTGTCGATGAGGGAGGCGGTGCGGTCGGCGGAGGGGGTCATGTGTCCGCGGTCCCAACCCGTGCCGAACGAGGCGGTGCCGATCCGGAGGTAGCCCGACGGCAGGTCGAGTTCCTCGGACCACGCATCGGTGCGGGGCTGGGCGCCGCTGTCCGTGGTGGTGTAGCTCCAGCTCACCCAGTTCGCCTGCCGGGTGTCGTCATTGTAGGAGAGGGTGTATTGGTTTCTTTCGAGAAGATAATCGGTGCGGTCGAGGGGATCGTTCGTGGCATCGGTCGGCAAGCCGAGCGCGGTTTGATATTCCACCCCGATCCTGCCCCACCCGCCCGGCGCCGGAACGAGCAGGAGAATCAACAGGAACGCGAGAAAATTTCCGCGCGGTTGGAATTTCATGAAGTGTGAGGAAATTTTTCGCAACGAACGGGGGGAAGTGGATCGTCGCCAAAAGTCTAATAATATCCGCCGGAGCGGTGGGAATGCAAGCACGTGCCGTCCGGCGATCGAAAATCCG
>CAZVPK010000029.1:9707-18612 GCA_964628505.1 uncultured Chthoniobacter sp. | reverse complement strand
CCATTCTCGCCGAGTTTACAAAACAACTTCACTTCAAACCTCGCGCTGCAATAACCAGTCGAGAATCATTGACTGGCCCTCCTCGGCGAGAGGTATCAGTTCCCCAGCAGCGCGGCCTTCAGGTCCGGCGAGACGGGGCTGGAGCCGAACCACATGCTGAGAAACGCCTTTTGGAAATCCCTGCCGGCGATCGTTCCCTTGAGGGTGCCCTGGTCGAAAACCTGCGTGTCGGTGCCGACAAACCGCACCATTTGCACGCCGCCCTGCTGGAGCGCGCCGAACATTCCCACAAAGGCGTCGCGGTCTTTTTCGTAGCCGGGGTAGGTGGCGGTGGCGCTCGCGGCGAACTGGCTCGACCACGCCTTCGCGACATCGGAGGCGTCCACGGCGCGGAGGAAGGTGAAGGAAAATTGCAGCGGACCGGGCGAGGCGAGCACGGCGGCCTCGGATTTCAACGGAGCGGGGGCGTAGAACGCGGCGACGTAGATTTTGATGGGAACCATCAGAAGGGTGAAGGTCCGCAGGCCCGCGCCGTTGAGGGATAGCGACTGGCCGTTGACTTCAACGGAGGGCGGGACTTTCACGCCTTGGATTTCCACGGCGCCCGCGAAGGGCATCGCCAGAAGGATCGCGAGGACGGGCAGGAGTTTTTTCATGGGTTGCGAAATCTCAGCGCCGCGAGCCGAGGAAAAGCCGCAACACATACCAGAACATCAACGCCACGCCGGCGAAAAGCTGGATCGCCGCCGCGAGGTCGGCGTTTTCGGGGTAGTCGCGCATGACGGCGGAGGTGGTGTGGAGAATCGAACCGCCGGCGAGCAGGACCATGGCCACCGAGAACCAGGTGCCGAGATCGAATTTGAAAAGCACGGCGCAGACGATCGTGCCGAGGGCGAAGATTCCGCCCCAGACGAGGAAGGTGCGCAGGAATGAAAAATCCTTTCGCGTGACCACCACCACGCCGGTGAGGAGGAAGAATCCGCCGAGGGTGGCCTGCGCGGCGCTGGCGATGGTGCCGGGCGCGGTCTGGTTGGCCAGGTCGAGCAGCGGCACGGTGATCACCGCCTGCAGCAGCACGTAGAAAACCAGGCCCAGGTATTGGAGCGGGCGGGAGACGGTCGGCTGGGCGAGAAACGTCGCCAGCCACGAGAGCAGCATGAACCCGCCGAGGATCAGCAGCCAGTTCACACTGGAAAAGGCCCCGACGATCGCCTCGGCGATTCCGCTTTGGAAAAACCAAACCTCGATGCCGACGAACAGCAGGATCGCCAGCGCGAGATGCGAATAGACGCGAACCAGAAACGAGCCGCGCACCTCGGCCGACAACTCGCCGACCGGCATGGAATAGGGAGAATTCATAAGCGGTCCCGACTTTGCGCCGGACCCCGCGCGGGCTCAACATGTTTTTCGACCCGGCGCCGGGGGGCTCGATTTTTATTGGCGCGGGCCGGGCCCCGGGCGGTTCCACCAGACCCCCGCGACAAGCGCCCCGGCCGCGTAGGCGGCGACATCGAGGGGATCGGCGGTGCAGTGCGGAAAAATCCGCGGCGCGAGAAGTTCCGCCGCCGCCGACCAGATCAAGACCAGAAACACGAGTTCGCCCGGCGAAGGCGGGAGGTCGTGCCGCCGCAGGCCGAGACGGCGCTCGACCCAGAGGTAGAGCGGCGCGGCGGCCGGGATGAACAGGAGATCCCCGAACCAGCCCCGCAGGAAATCGGGATGCGCCAACGCGCGGTCGAGCGTGTAGAGCAGAACCGCCCCGAGGCAGAGCGGATCCCGCGCATAGCGGAACCTCCTCAAAAAAGGGCCGAGATCGCGATCCCGACGCCGAGCGCCAGCACCGCCTTGATGACAAACAATCCCATGACGCGGGCAACATAGAACTCCGCCCCTTGCGGCGTCAAACACAGGGCCGCGGACCATCGGACGGGTTTTTCGCGTTGCGCGAGGGGACGGGTTTTGATCGGCTGGTCGATGTGCGACCGCGAACGATTCTCGCCGTGTTTCTTCTCGCCCCCCTGCTTTGCCGCGCGGGGCTGGTGTTCGATTTCCAATACGGGACGGGGGAGGAGTATTGGACCGCCGACCGCAAGGCCGCGCTCTCCGAGGCGGCGGACATGCTCGCCGCCTATCTGAGCGTGCCCGCGCCGAGGACCCTGACCTTCTCGGTGACGGGGATCAACACGAACAGCGGAACGCTGGCCTCGGCGGGGAGCGGCCTGTATGCCTTCCCGGGCTTCAACAAGACGATCGTTCAGCAAAAAATCCAGACGGGCGTGGACCTGAACGGCGCGTCCGCCGACGGGACGATCAACTGGAATTTTTTCCACAGCTGGGACACGGACGACTCGGTGGGCGCGGGGTCCTTTGATTTCAAGGCCGTGGCGATGCACGAGTTGATGCACACCTTCGGGTTCCTCTCGCTGGTGGATTCCGCGGGCAACAACACCGACAACTATTGGGCGGATTTCGACCGGTTCATCGTGGACTCGAGCGGCGACTCGCCGATCGGCGACACCTTCTTGTGGAACGCCGCCTACGACACGAACCTGACCGGCGGGAACGGCGGGCTGTATTTCGGCGGAGCGAACGCCGTGGCGGCCTTCGGGGGCCTGGTGCCGCTCTACACGCCGAACCCCTGGCTGTCGGGCAGTTCGGTATCGCATTTGGACACCACCTTTTTCACCGGGGACGACCGCAAAATGATGAACCACTCGATCTCGACGGGCCCGGGCGTGCGCACCCTGAGCACCATCGAATTGGGAATGCTCGCGGACCTCGGCTACTCGCTGGCCTCCACCGCGGTGCCGGAGCCGGGCACCTGGTTGATGGCGTTGCTGACGGGAGCCTGGGTGGGGATCCATGCGATCCGGCGCGCCCCGGCGAAAAAAGCGCGGACGGGCCTCGATCCCCTGTAGGGGGCTCCGCCTCCGAACCCGCGGCGGTCCGGGGAGGGCGGGGTTGACGCGTTCGTTTGTTCTGGTGCAGATTCGCGGCTCCGAAATGTCAGAAGCCCAAGGCCCAAGCGGAGACAAAAAAAAACGGCTGCTCGAGATCGTCTCCACGGAAATCCTCGCGGTCGACAAGTCCCTGGACGAGGACACCGACCTGTTCGGGGCGGGCTTGGATTCCATGGCCACCATGCAACTCCTCATTCGCATCGAAACGGAATTCGGCGTGAGGATGCGGGTCGGAGACGTCACCCGCGACACCTTCTCCAGCGTCCGCAAAATCGCCGCCTTGATCCCATGATCGCCGAGCGGCCGGAGGATTCCCGTTGAGACGGATTATCTCCGACGTGCTGGTCGCCGGCGGGGGAACGGCGGGGCTGGGAGCGGCCGTCGCGGCGGCGCGGGCGGGAGCGAAAACCCTGCTCGTCGAGCGCCGGAGCGGCCTCGGCGGGATGGCGTTCTCGGCGCAGGTCCACACGATGTGCGGCCTCTACCGGCTGCGGGACGACGAGAGCCGGCCTCTGGAATTCGCCAATCCCGGCCTGGCCGAGGAGTTCGCCGGGCGCCTTTTGAAATCGGGCGGCGCAAGACCACCGGTCCGCATGGGCCGGCTCGATGTGCTGCCCCACCGGCCGGCCGCGTTGGCGTTTGTCGCCGACCAATTGGTATCGGAAACCAGGGGGCTGGATCTTTTGCTGCACACCGAAATCACAGCGGTGGAAAAACGAAGTCCGGATTCGATCGCGGGCGTTCGGGTTTTCTGCCGGGGGAATTTTCTCGAGATCGAAGCGAGGGCTTTTGTCGATTGCACCGGCGATGCCGAAGCCGCCGCACTCGCGGGGGCGGCTTGGGAATCGGCACCGGCCGACAAGCTGCAGCGGCCCGCCTGGATTTTCGGGATTTCCGGGGTGGCACCCGGAGCGGTTTCCGGCGATGCCCGGCTTGCGCTTGCCCATGCGCTAAGCGCCGGCGTTTCGGAGGGCCGGCTGCCCGCCGAGGCGCTTGGAACAGCCTTTCGCGAGGGCGTGTCGCCGGGCGAGGCCTGGGGAACGATCGATTTGCAGGCCGATCCCTACGATCCCTGTTCGCCGGAGTGCCTGTCGCGGTTGGAGTCCGCCGGCCGCCGCACGGCGTTCGCCCTTTTGGATTATCTGAAAAACTCCGTGCCGGGTTTTGAAAATTCCCATCCCGGCCCCATGCCCGCCCAGGCGGGCATCCGCGAGAGCCGACGCATCACCGGCCTGTCGCAACTCGCCGAAGAGGACATCCTCGGCGGAAGGCAGCAACCCGGCGCCGCGGCCTATGCGGCCTGGCCGCTGGAGCTGCGCGAGACCGCGAAGGGGCCGAAGTTCCGTTTTCCCGAAAACAACCGCCCGGCCGCGATTCCACTTGGCTGCCTGCGGGCGCGGGATTTCGAGAACCTCCTCATGGCGGGCCGCTGCATTTCCACAACCCATGGCGCGCAGGCCTCGATCCGTGTGACCGGCACCTGCCTCGCCACCGGCGAAGCGGCCGGCCAAGCCGCGGCCGAATTCGCCGCCTCCCGGCCGTCGTGAACATCGCGGAGGAGATTTTTTCCAGGGCCGATCCGTCGGCTCCGGCGGTGCTGAGAGGGGACGTCACGACCACCTATGCCGAGCTGGAGGAAAAAAGCGCGCGCATCGCCGAGGGGATCCGCTCCGGCACCCGCATCGGCCTTTCGTGCGCGGACGGCGCGGAGCACATCGCCGCCGCGCTGGGCATTCTGAGGGCCGGCGGGTGTTTTGTCCCGCTGGCTCCCGAACTCTCGCCGGCGGAGCGCGACCAATTGACGCGCGAAACGGCGCTCGAGGCGATCCTGCACGGCCCGGCGGACGGCGGATTCGGGATCGAGGCGCTGCCACCGCCGGAAGTTCCGCCGTCCTGGCAGGAGGACCTGCGGGCCGTTTCCCCCGCCTTCATTCGCTTCACCTCGGGAACGACCGGCGACTCGCGGGGCATCGTCCTCTCGCATGCCGCGCTTCTCGAGCGGATCCACGCCGCCAACGAGGGCCTGGGAATTTCCAGCCTGGACCGGATTTTGTGGGTGCTTCCCATGTCCCATCATTTCGCCGTTTCGATCATGCTCTACCTGTGGAACGGCGCGGCGGTGGTGTTGCCCGAATTCCACCTCGCGGAGGACATGCTGCGGGCCGCGAACCGGCACCGGGCCTCGGTTTTCTACGCCGCGCCGTTCCATTTCGAGGCGTTGGCCGGCCGGGGCGCGGGGGATTGGCCCGCACTGCGCCTGGCGGTTTCCACCACGGCGGCATTGAACCCCGGGACGGCGAAGCGCTTTGCGGAGGTCTTCGGCGTTTTCCCCGCGCAGGCGCTTGGCATCATCGAATGCGGACTGCCCTGCCTCAATCTTCCCGCCCCCGAAAAAAATCCCGCCGCGGTCGGGCGACCGCAGCCCGCCTTCGAGGCCCGCATCGACGCGGAATCGAAACTCCACTTGCGCGGACCCGGGTTTCTCGACGCCTACCTGTCGCCCTGGCAGCCCCGCTCCGCGGTGCTCGACGGGGAGGGATGGTTCGCCACCGGCGACATGGCGACGTTCGACGAGGAAGGCCGCGTGGTTCTTCTCGGCCGTTCGAAGGCGGTCATCGGCACGGGCGGCATGAAGTTTTTTCCCGAGGAGGTCGAGGCCGTCCTCGGCGGCCACGACGCCGTGGCGCGGGCGAGGGTTTCGGGGCGGCCCCATCCCGATTTCGGAATGGTGCCGGTGGCCGAGGTGGTTTTGAAGCCCGGCGCGCCCCTCCCCAGGCCGGTCGATTTGACGTCCTATTGCCGCGCGCGGCTTTCCCGCCACAAAGTCCCCGCCGAAATCCGTTTCGTCGATTCCATCCCGCTCACGGCGAGCGGCAAAATCAAACGCACATGAGATGGCCGGCCCTTCTCCTGGCGGCGGTGCTGTGGGCCGCCATCGATGCGAATGCCGACCCGCTGCTGCGAGAGTGGATCGCCAAGCAGGCGGGGATCCGTTCCCTTCGCGCGGAGTTCGAGCAGACGCGGCGCCTGCCCGCCCTCCGGCTTCCGCTCCGGAAAAGCGGAACGGTCTGGCTCGACTCGCGCTCGAGATTCCGCTGGGAGGCGGGCGATCCGCCGGACCTTGTCGCCATCGGCTCGTCCGATCAAATTCTCCTCGTCGATCCGAAAAAAAAGCGGGCGCGGATTTTGAAAACCGGAGCGGACGCCGGGGCCCTGCGGTTCGACGCCATCCGGTTGCCCTTCGCCGGGACCTACGAGGAATTCGAAAGCGCCTTTGAAGTGCTGCGGCTCTCGGCGGAGGAATCCACGGTGGACGTCCTGATGCGGCCCAGGGACCCCGAACTGGCGGCGGGTGTGAAATCGATCCGCGTTGTTTTTCGCAGGTCCGACGGCGTGGCGGAGCTTTTCGAACTCGACCTGCGCGACGGCGGACAAATTTCGACGGTGATGAAATCGGTCGATGTGAATCCCCCCCTGCCGCGCGGCCTTTTCGAATTCGACCTTGCGGGATACACGATCGACGACCGGGGCGGAGGGGAGCGATGAACCGCGCCCGCCGCGTTCTTCTTCTCGGCCTCGCGCTCCTCGCGGCCGCGGGACTGTTGCGGTTGAGGTTCGAGGCGAACGTGCTCGGACTGCTTCCCTCCGATCTCCCGCAGGTGCGGGGCTTGGAAATTTTCCTCGCGCACTTCGGCCTGCCGTCGGAATTGATCGTCACGCTCGAAGGGCCGGATTCGGAATCGACCGCCCGGTCGGCCGAATCCCTCGCGCAACATCTCCGCGACAAAACATCGAGCGGGGTTCGCTCCGCTCCGCCCTGGGCCGAAAATCCCGGCGCGCTGGTCGATCTCGCCGCCCACGGCCTTCTCAACCGGCCCCCGGAGCGTTTCCGCGAGACACTGGGAAAGTTCCAGCCGCAGCGGGTCTCGCAATCGGCCTCGGCGGCGATCGAGGCCCTCTCCACCACGCTCGATCCGGCGGAGATCGCCCGGCTCGGCTACGATCCCCTCGGGCTGCTGGAGGGGCTTCCCCGAAACACCGATCCCTTCCGCGCGGACCGGGAGTTTGTCGCCGACGACGGAAAATTTCGCGTTCTCTATGTGACGCCTTCCGGAGCCGCAAAAAACCGGCCGCCCCCGTCGGGCTGGATGGATGCGGTGATCGGCGAAATCCAAACATGGCGGGCGGCCGATCCCTTGCGCGAGGCGATCGGGGTCGCCTGGACGGGCGAGCCGGCCTTCGTGCACGAGATCTCGCGGGCGATGTCGTCGGACATGCGCTGGTCCTCGCTCCTGTCCCTCGGCTTCGCGGCGGCGCTGTTTTTTGTCGTCCACCGCCGGGTGCGTCCGCTGGCGCGGATGATGGCGTATGTCGTCGCCTCGTTCCTCGGGGCGCTGGGCCTCGTGGCTTGGATATTTCCCGACCTTTCGATCATCAGCGTCGGCTTCGCGGCCATCCTGGCGGGCGTGACGGTGGACTATGGATTTCTCCTCTACCAAAGCCGCCTGCGGCTGGGCGCCGATGTGGCGGCCATCCGCCGGGCGGCCGCGCCCGGCATCCTCGCCGCGGCGGCGACCTCGTCGGCGGCGTTTGCGAGCCTGAATTTCTCGGGCCTGCCCGGCATCGCGCAACTGGGAACAACGGTGGCGGCGGGCGTGGCGATCGGGGCGTTTTTGATGGTGCGTTGTTTCGCCGCCGATCTGGCGCGCATGGCCTTGCCGACCGCGGGCGGCGGGGCGGGTTTTTCTCCCCGGTTTTTCCAGGCGGGGGTCGTTGCGGCGTTGATCGCGGCGGGTGTTTCGCTTGGCGGTTTGGTTTGGAAGGGAATGCCCGGTTGGGCCGCGGACACCCAATCCATGCGACCGAAGGAGAGTGTGGCGTATCCGGCGCTGGAGCGGTTCTCGCGGGCGCTGGGGGAAACCAGCGAAGTCCTCCAATTCGTCGCCGTCGACTCCTCGGTCGGCGGGGTGGCCGACAAGCTTTCCACCGCCCGACAAATTCTCGAATCCGCCCGCGGGCGGGGAGAGGTCGAAGCGTTCGAGATTCCCGACGCCCTTTGGCCGAACCCCGATTGGCGCTCCGAAAACCTCTCCGCCGCGCGGGAGGCGGCCCGGGAGCCCGCCCGGATTCAAGGTCTCCTGACGGAGGCCGGGTTTTCCGGGTCGGGAACCGCGCTGGCGGCGGGGGTTTTGGACTCATGGAACAAATCGGTCGGCGACGGGTTCCCCGCCGGCGAGGCGTTCGAATGGATCGCGCGCCGGACGATGAGCCGGGACGGCGGGGAATTCGCAGCCAGTGGATTTTTCACCCGGGGACCGCAGGGAGGCGGCCGGCTTGCCGCCGAGCTTTCGGACAACGGCCTCCTGCCGGCCTCGTGGAGCGAACTCGGACAGGCATTGGCCGACCACGCGCTCACGCGGGGGATCGCCACGCTGGCGGTTTTTTTCGCGGTGATGGCGGTGGTGTTGGCGGCGACGTTTCGCAACGCGCTCGATCCATTGCTGGTTCTGGGGGCGAACCTGCTCGGGTTGGCGATGCTCAACGGCCTGATGGCGCTTGTCGGAATGGAGTGGAATTTCATGAACCTCTGCGCACTCACGCTCACGATGGGCCTGGGGGTGGACTACGGCATCCATGTGGTCTTCGCGCTCCGCTCGCGAACCGGCGACCGGGCGGCGGCCTTGGCGGATGTCGGCAAGGCCCTCGGCCTTTGCGCGGCCACCACGATCGCGGGCTTCGCCTCGCTGGGCGCGGCCGGCACCGAGGGGTTGGCCTCGCTCGGCAGGGCCTGCGCCCTCGGGGTGGCGATCAACGCCTTGGTGGCGCTGTTCCTTCTTCCGTCGGCCTGGCGGCTGGTCCATCGAAAAAATCCGGCCGCGCCCGGGGCTGATGCGTGAATTTCCAAGAGGGTCCCGGCCCTCCGCTTCGCGCAGGCATGGCGCGGC
>CAZVPK010000029.1:0-9607 GCA_964628505.1 uncultured Chthoniobacter sp. | reverse complement strand
CGGGTCCCTCCTCGCAAAGCGCGGCGCCTGGCCTTTTCTCATCGGCGCACCCTTTTTCATATCGCCACCCATACCGCTTCGCGCAGGAGGGCCCTGCTTGTCAGGGCCGGGTCGGTTCGCCCCATCCCGCCGGGGCGACGGGGCGGTGGCCGAACGATTTCGGCATGACATTTTCCTTGGGTTCACCGGTCGGGGCGTTTTGAATCCGCGGTTCGATGACCGAAGCCGAGGCCTACATCGCCCTGAACATGGTGCCGAAAATCGGTCCGATCCGGGTGCGGCGCCTGCTCGAGGCGTTCGGTTCGCCCGCGGCGGTGCTGTCGGCCCCGCTCGAGCGGTTGCAGGCCGTTCGGGGACTCGGCCCCGAGGCGGCCCACTCGGTGCGGAACTGGGAATCCCTGGTCGATCTGGCCGGGGAATTGGCGCTGGTTCGGGAACACGGCGCGAAGGTTTTGACGCCGGCCTCGCCCGATTATCCGGCGTTGTTGCGGGAGATCCACGATCCGCCCACCGTGCTCTACATTCTCGGCGGGATTCTCGAGCGCGACCGGCATGCCATCGGCGTGATCGGAACGCGCAAGCCGAGCCACTATGCGACCGATTGCGCGAAGAAACTTTCCTACCAACTCGCGTATGCGGGAGTGACGGTGGTGAGCGGACTGGCGAGGGGCGTGGACACCGCCGCGCACCAGGCCGCGCTGGCCGCGAAGGGGCGGACGATCGGGGTTCTCGGCAGCGGGTTGCTGGAATTCTACCCGCCGGAGAACAAGGCGCTCGCGGATAAAATCGCCACGTCCGGCGCGGTGGTCACCGAATTTTCGATGCGGGTGAAGGCGGACCGCCAAACGTTCCCCATGCGCAACCGGATCATTTCCGGGTGTTCGTTCGGGGTCCTTGTGGTCGAGGCGGGGGCGGCCAGCGGGGCGCTCATCAGCGCGAACCAGGCCGGCGAGCAGGGGCGCTCGATCTATGCGGTGCCGGGGCGCATCGACAATCCCAACGCCATCGGATCGAACCGGCTCATCCAGCAAGGCGCAAAACTTGTCACCTCCGCGGCCGACATTCTCGACGACATGGGAATTCTCTTTGCCGAAAAACCCGAACTCGTTCCGGTGCGCGGACCCGATCTCGAGGGCAACGAATTGGCGGTGCACACCGCGCTGGGATCCGAGGAAACGCACATCGACGCGCTGGTGGAGCGGTCGGGCCTGGCGAGCCATCTGGTCTCCTCGGCGCTCTTCTCGCTGGAGTTGAAAAAACTGGTGCGGCAACTGCCGGGAAGCCGGTTTGTGAGGGTGGGCTAGGGGGGGGCGGCGTCAGGGCGTGCCCTGCATGGCCGAGCCCATCATGCCGGCGCCTTCCCAGGATTGGGGGCGGTTCCATGGCAGCGAACCGGCGGCGTGCTCCGGAGACACCTCGGAGTCGGTGGCGCATCCGCCCAGGCAGAGGGCGGCCGCGAGAAGAACCAGAAGGCTAATTGGCCGCATACTGGGTGATGACGTAGTCGCCGGGCTGGATGCTCAAGCCGCGGGAGAGGCTGCCGGGAATGATGTCCGCAATCGACGAGGCCGGTTCGACCGAGGTGATGCGCACGCGGCCGATCTGGGTGTTGCCGCGTTTGACGAGGAGCTCGGTGTTGCTGGAAATGCCGTTGTTGTTGCCGAGGTTGAGAACCACGAAGTTCCAGGCCTCGTTCACCGCGAGGATGCGGCCGCTGAGGGTGTTGAGTTTTTCGATGCGTTTCTTCTCGACCAGTTTCTCCTCGAGGGAGGCGAGGCGGCTTTCGGCGTTGCTCAACTTGGATTGGAGCTCCTTGTTGAGCGTGTCGAGTTCCGCGATTCGGGTCTTGTCCTCGTCGTCCTCGGGTCCGGAGGTCTGGACGGCCGCGGTCTTGAGGGATTCGTTCTCCTGCTGGAGGGTGGCGAGGGAGGCGTTGAGTTCCGAGACTTTGCCTTCGGCCTCGGCGACCTTGGTTTCAAGGTCGGAGATTTTGGAGTCCTTCGTCTGGTTGTCGGCCTTGAGTTTGGTGATTTCGGATTGGGCCTGGTCGTTTTTGGCGGTGAGTTCCTCGACCTTCTTGTTGGCATCCGCAAGGCTGGCGGATTTGGCGGCCAGTTCGTTTTTGGTGTTTGTCAGCTGGGTCTCGGTGGAGGCGAGGTTTTCCTTGGTTTGCACCATCGTTCCCCGATTGAGGAAACCCAGGCCGGCGGTGATGGCGGCCAGTGCGATGGTGACAATGGTGAGGATTTTTCCCATGAGGTGGAGGAATCGAAAATCTGGAGTCCGGTTTTTCTATTGGATCGCGCCCGAGGGGACAAGAGGGAATTTCACGAGGAGCGGCGGACTCATCGGGTCAAGGCCGGGAGCCGAGAAACGCGGCCAGCGGGCTGGTGGCGGAGGCGTGGTCGAGTTGGGCGGGGAGCCCGGCCTCGCGGGCCTCGCGGGCGGCTTCGACGGTGGCCTTGAAGGCGCGGGCCATGCGAACGGGATCCTCGGCGGCGGCGATGGCGGTGTTCACCAGAACCGCGTCGGCCCCCATTTCCAGGGCCTCGGCGGCGTGGCTGGGCGCGCCGATGCCGGCATCGACCACGACGGGCACGGTGGCCTGGCGGATGATGATTTCGATCTGCGAGCGGGTGTCGAGTCCGCGGTTGCTGCCGATGGGCGAACCGAGCGGCATGACGGTGGCGGTGCCGACATCCTGCAAGCGGCGGGCGAGGACGGGGTCGGCGTTGATGTAGGGGAGGACGGTGAAGCCCTCCTTCACGAGAACCTCCGCGGCGGCGAGGGTTTCGACCGGAACGCGCAGGAGGTAGTGGGTGTCTGGGTGGAACTCGAGTTTCACCCATTTGGGCAGGCCTGCGGCGGCGGCGAGGCGGGCGAGGCGCACGGCCTCCTCGGCGTTCATCGCGCCGCTGGTGTTCGGCAGGAGCAGGTATTTTTCGGGATCGATGAAATCGAGGATGTTCGCGAAGGGGTCCTTTTTTCCCGAGAGATCGGCGCGGCGGAGGGCGACGGTGACGATCTCGCATCCGCTCGCGGCGAGGGCGTCGCGCATGGTTTCGTTGGAGGAGAACTTTCCGGTTCCGAGAAGGAGGCGCGATTGAAACTCGCGCCCGGCGATGACGAGTGGCTGCGGCACGGGCGGGCGGTCAGGTGTATTTGACGACTTCCTCGATGGTGGTGATGCCGTCGTAGATCGAGCGGAGGCCGTCCTCGCGGAGGGTGGTCATGCCGAGTTCGATGGCCTTCTGGCGGATGAGGACGCCGGGTTCGCGGTTGTTGATCATCTCGCGGACGGGATCGGAGATTTTCAAAAGTTCGTAGATGCCCTTGCGGCCCTTGTAGCCGGTGAAGTTGCAGGCGTCGCAGCCCTTGCCGTAGTAGAAGGCCTTGTCGCCGATGTCGTGGATGCCGAGGCCGAGGGAGGCGAGGACCTGTTCGCTGGGCTCGTAGGCGGTGCGGCAGTTCGTGCAAATCTTGCGGATGAGCCGTTGGGCGAGCACGCACTCGAGCGAGGCGGAAATGAGGAACGGCTCGATGCCCATGTCCATGAGCCGGGTGACGGCGCCGGTGGAGTCGTTCGTGTGGAGCGTGGTGAAAACGAGGTGGCCGGTGAGCGAGGCCTGGATGGCGATCTGGGCGGTCTCGGTGTCGCGGGTCTCGCCGACGAGGATGCGGTCGGGGTCCTGGCGGAGGAAGGCGCGGAGCACCCGGGAAAAGGTGAGGCCGATCGAGTCGTTGATGGGCACCTGGATGATGCCGTCGATCTCGTATTCCACGGGATCCTCGGCGGTGAGGAGTTTGGAGTCGATCGTGTTGATCTTGCGCAGGCAGGAATAGAGCGTGGTGGTTTTCCCCGAGCCGGTCGGGCCGGTGACGATGAAGATGCCGTTGGGTTTTTCGATGACCTGGAGGATGTGGGCCATGATGTCCTCGGGCATGCCGAGCGTCTCGAGTTCGAGGTTCACGCTGGAGCGGTCGAGCACGCGGAGCACGACGCTCTCGCCGAAGGCGGTGGGGAGGGTGGAGACGCGGAGGTCGACCTGGCGGCCGTTGATGGTGCGCTGGATGCGGCCGTCCTGCGGCAGGCGGCGCTCGGCGATGTTGAGTTGCGACATCACCTTCACGCGGGAAATGACGGGCAGGGCGAGGCGGAAGGGCGGCGGGTCCATCTCGTAGAGGGCGCCATCGACGCGGTAGCGGATTTTGAATTCGCTCTCGAAGGGCTCGAAATGGATATCGCTGGCGCGGGCGGCGACGGCCTTGTCGAGAATGGCGTCCACATACTTGATGATGGGAGCGGAATTCGCCTCGGCGGCGGCGTCCTGAACGTTGAATCCGTCGCCTCCCTCCACGACGGAGAGTTCGCCGCCGAGCTGGGCGAGGATTTCCCCGATGTCGGCGTCGCCGGATCCGTAGTGGTCGCGGATGAGGGACCGGACCAGGGGCGGGAAGGCGACGACGGGAACGATCTCGCGGCCGAGGGCGAAACGGAGGTCTTCGATCGGGCTGGAATTGAGCGGATCGACCAGCGCGACGAAAATCGTGTTGCCCGATCCCGAGACCGGCAGGGCGCCGTGGAGGCGGGCGAGGCCGGAGGGGATGAGATGAAGGGTGGAGGGCTCGGGCTGGAAGGAGGAGAGGTCGAAGGCCTCGGAGCCGAGCGATTCGGCGAGCACCTGCTCGAAGGCGCGCTCGTCCACGATGCCCTGGTCGACGAGGATTTGCTCGATCGGCGCTCCGGAGGTGGCGGCGAGGTGCTGGAACTCGGCGGCCCGGTCCTCGTCGAGGAGTCCGCGCTCGACAAAAATCTCTGTGGTTTGCTTGGCGTCCATGGCGGGGTTCAGGCGAGGTCGGCCATTGTGGTGCTGATGACCTCCTCGGCGGTGGTCATGCCGGCAAGGACCTTGCGGACGCCGTCCTCTCGGAGGGTGCGCATGCCGAGTTCGCGGGCGCGCTGGCGCAGGGCGATGGTCGAGGCGTTGTTGTTGATCATGTTCCGGACCTCGTCGTCGACGAGGAACATTTCGAAAATGCCCATGCGCCCGCGGTAGCCGCGTCCCCGGCAACGGTCGCAGCCGACGGGGCGCATCACGCTGGCCTGGCGGATTTGGCCCGGCTCGATCTGGAGCGCCCCGAGTTCGTATTCGGAGAGTTCGGAGGGAGCCTTGCAATGCGGGCAGAGGCGGCGGACGAGGCGTTGGGCGACGACGGCCCGGACCGAACTGGAGACGAGGAACGGCTTCACGCCGATGTCCACCAGACGGGCGATGGCGCTCGGGGCGTCGTTCGTGTGGAGCGTGGAAAGAACGAGGTGGCCGGTGAGCGAGGCGTTCACCGCGATGCTGGCGGTCTCGTGGTCGCGAATCTCGCCGATCATGATGATGTTCGGGGCCTGGCGCAGAATGGACCGGAGCGCCGCGGGAAACGTCATGCCGATGCCGGCGTTCACCGGCACCTGGTTGATGCCGTTCATCTGGTATTCGACGGGATCCTCGACCGTGATGAGCTTGCGGTCCGGCTTGTTCATGTAGTTGAGGCAGCCGTAGAGCGTGGTGGTTTTTCCCGACCCGGTCGGGCCGGTGACCAGAATGATTCCGTCGGGGAGGTTGATGCACTGCTCGAATTTCGCCTGGTCGTCCGAGAGGAACCCCAGATCGGGGAGGCCGAGGAGGAGCGAGGTCTTGTCCAGGATGCGCATCACGACGCTTTCGCCGTGGACGGTCGGAATGGTGGAAACCCGGAGGTCGATGGATTTGTCCCCCATCCGGACCTGGATGCGGCCGTCCTGCGGGAGGCGCTTCTCGGCGATGCTCATCGAGCGGGACATGATTTTCAGGCGGCTCACGATCGCGCCGTGGAGGCGCTTGGGCGGGGCCTGCATCTCCTGGAGGACGCCGTCGATGCGGAAGCGGATGCGAAGTTTGTGCTCGAGGGGTTCGATGTGGATGTCGCTCGCGCGGCTCTGGTGGGCCTCGAGGAGGAGCATGGAAACGAGCTTGATGACCGGCGCGTCGCCCTCGCCCTCGGACCCCTCGCCGTCGTCGCCTTGCGGATCATAGCCCTGCACATCGCCGACGCCGCGGAGGAGTTCGGCGGTGGCGTCCTCGGCGTTGCCGTAGTGTTTGACCACGAGCTTGCGGATCGCCTCGGGGGTGGAGCAGACGAATTCGATCTCGCGGCCCAGCTTGTAGGTGAGGTCGTCCATGGTCTGCATGGCCATGGGATCCCCGATCGCCACGATGAGCACTCCGTCGCGCAGGCCGATGGGCAGGGCCTGGTAGCGCCGGGCGTCGTCGGGATCGACAAGATCGATCACGCTTTTTTCGATCTGGACCTGGTCGAGGTCCACGAACTCCATGCTGTTTTGCGCGGCCAGCGCGCGGCCGATGTCCTCCTCGCTGACGATGCCGTTTTTGACCAGCGTGTGGAGAAGGCCCTCGGGCTCCGGATGGGCGCGGGCGGACTCGATCTGCGCCTTGGTCAGGAGGCCAAGGTCGCGGAGGATGTCGGCAATGTAGTCGTCGTTGCGGGACACGGGTCGGCGAGGCGGTCAGGGAGCGCTACTTTAGGACCGGCGATGTCGAAGTCAACGCCACCGGCGCGGGAGAACCTCAAGGATAAACGCTCCTCAAACGCCAGAAGCGTTTTTGGCCGTCGGGAGCGACGGGAATGGTGTGATCCTCCCAAAAATCCTCGGCGGTGGAGGGGGTGGCGTCGGTCCATGTGGCGAGGTCGGGGCTTTGCTGGAGGATGTGGCGGAATCCGAAGAGGGCCGGGTGTCGGAGCGCGGCGGAGCCAGGGGAGGAAATTTCGATGGCGAGGCGCGGCGGGTGGATTTCAAGGGCGAGCGGATTGGCCTCGCGCCGCGGGTCGAGCGCGAAGGCGTAGAACTCCGGGAGCAATCGCGACCAGGCGGGCTCGTTGTGCAGTCCGCCGGCCACGCCGGCGAAGAGGATGTCGCGGTTGGCCGCGTGCCCCGCCGAAATGTAGCGGCTGTAGGAGGCGACCGCATCGCCCCAGTAGACGTTGCTGCTCGACTCGCCCGTGCTCGACTCGGCCGTGCCCATCGAGAGGAAGACGCGGGGCTTTTTGGAGGGAATGGAGCGCGTGGCCATGTAATTGTCCGCCGCCCAATACGCCGGGGAAAAAATTCCCACGGTCCCGAAGCGGTCCGGGTGTTTCGTTCCGAGGTAGTCGCTGACGAGGCCGCCCATGGACGATCCGGCGGTGAGGGTGTTGGCGGCGTCGCCGAGCGTGCGGTAGTTGAAATCCAGGGTGGGGACGATGTTGTCCAAAAGGAATTTCGCGTAGGCGGAGGCGCGGCCGGAGTAGGCGGCGTTCGCGTAGTTCGCGATCGAGTCCCCGTCGGGCAGGTATTCCTCGAGCCGGTTCGAGCCAAGGTCGTTGCCGTTGGGAATCGACACGAGGATGCATTCGCGCATCCGGCCCTGGCTGATTTCATAGTGCGCGATCCGCTCGGCGTCCCACGTTCCGAACGGGCCGCCTGGAAACGGGATGTTTTGACCGTCGTGGAAGTAAACAACCGGGTAGCGCTTCCAAGGATTCTGATAGTAGCATCTGGGCAGGTAGATTCGAATGTCGCGTCCGGGAACACCCGGCGCGGTGGATTCCACCCGGCCGGTGACCGTGTTCGCCGACCAAGGGTCCGACGGCGGCCGGTAATTGAACACCTGTTGGCCCTGCACGAAAAACACATCCAGCCTGGTGCGGAAATTGAAAGGCCCCGTCAGCCCTTGGTAAGGCGCGGGAACCGCCGGAGCCGCTCCCTGCGCGGGATCGCTCGGCGGCGCGGGCGCGTTCAGCCAGTTCGCTCCGCCGTCATTGAAAACAAACTCCAGCTCCGCCCCGGTCGCCGCCACACCGTCCGCGCGGTAGAGGTGCTCGCCGGCCCACCTCCCCTCCCCCACCCGCCGCATCGGGGTCGTCGTCCAATTCCCTCCGTTTGTCGGGTCCCGATGGAAAACATTCGCCTGCCCCCACGAGCTGTGCAGAAAAATCGTCTTGCCGGTCCATGGCGCCGCGACATGCGGCGGAACGACAACCGTCTGGTTCGCGGAAAGCGCCTCCGCGTTTGTCGCGTTGCCCCACGCCGAGGTGTTGAAATTCCGCTTGATGAACCGATGCGAAATCTCCGCCCCCGCCGGCAGCGCCACTTTCCCGCGCCAGACATTGCCCTCGTTCCAAGCCAATTTCGGCGCCCTCGGAGGATCATTCGCTCCCAGCAGCGGATGCGGCCCCGTCACACACACCTCGTTGCCGAAACCCACATCGGCCGTGATCGAAAACTCCACCTCCTTCAGCACACCCCCGAAAACCGCCCCGACACCCAAACAGGCCAGCATCGACAACACACCCGCACGGCCCACCGGATTCCTGATTCGCACAAGGAAAAGTCTCTTCACTCGCCGGCCCAGAATCAACCGCTTTTTCAATATTCGAAATTGCGCCAAATAGAGTCACGCTTGCGCCATTCCGCGCCTATATGTCTCAAAAAATCGCGCCTGACTCGCTGGGTGAAGACCCCATGAGATTCAACTCATCCCGTTCCAAAATAGAAGATTAAACATATCCCCGCTATCCCGGCCCGAATCCTGCTAGCTCGCGGGCTCACTCAATCACACTATGGGAAAAATTTTAGGAATCGATCTGGGAACCACCAACTCCTGCATGTCCGTGATGGAAGCCGGCGAGCCGGTTGTGCTGGAGAACTCCGAGGGAGCCCGCACCACACCGTCCGTCGTCGCCTTCACCAAATCCGGCGAGCGCCTCGTCGGCCAGGCCGCGAAACGCCAGGCCATCACCAACCCCGCGAACACCATCTTCTCGGTGAAGCGCTTCATGGGAATGAAATACGACGAGGTCCGCGCCGAGGAGCACCGCGTCCCCTACAAACTCGTCAAGGCCGCCAACGGCGACGCCCACATCCAAGTCGAGATCGACGGCAAGCCGAAGTCGTTCTCGCCGCCCGAAATCTCCGCGATGATTCTCGCGAAGCTCAAGGCCGACGCCGAAGCCAAGCTCGGTGAAAAAATCACCGAAGCCGTCATCACCGTCCCCGCCTACTTCAACGACTCCCAGCGCAACGCCACCAAGGACGCCGGAAAAATCGCCGGCCTCGATGTCAAGCGCATCATCAACGAGCCCACCGCCGCCTCGCTGGCCTACGGACTCGACAAAATGAAGGACGAAAAAATCGCCGTATACGACCTTGGCGGCGGCACCTTCGACATCTCCGCCCTCGAAATCGGCGACGGCGTTTTCGAAGTCCGCGCCACGAACGGCGACACCCACCTCGGCGGCGACGATTGGGACAACCGCATCATGGATTGGATCATCGACGAGTTCAAAAAAGACTCCGGCATCGACCTCTCCAAGCAGCCCGACGCCGTCCAGCGCATCAAGGAGGAAGGCGAGAAAGCCAAGATCGCCCTCTCGTCCACCCAGGAATACGAGATCAATCTCCCGTTCATCACCGCCGACGCCTCCGGCCCGAAGCACATCCAGAAAAAACTCACCCGCGCCAAGCTCGAGCAACTCACCGACGACCTCTTCGAGCGCACCATCAAGCCCGTCAAGGACT
>CAZVPK010000028.1:0-18704 GCA_964628505.1 uncultured Chthoniobacter sp. | reverse complement strand
GTTTGTTGTCCTTGCAGCCGATCAGAAAATGGGATGCCGCCAGAAGAAGAACCAATGCGGGGCGGAAGAGATCAGAGTTCATCGGAGATTTTTTGGATTTTGGATTTTTCGACCTCTTGTTGTTTCTCGATCAATCCGGCCATGTGGGCGGCAGAGGTTTTTTCCAGAAGTTCCGCGGAGTCGGCGTTCCAATAGTAGGCGCAGCGGAGGGAGGACAGTTCGTCGCGCGCGTTGGAGAAATCGAGTTCGCGTCCGTCGATGGGAATCACATGGCCGCGCGAATCGACAAGGGTCGTTCCATTGAAACTCCGGATGCGATCGGCCGCCTTGAGGTTGGTGGGGAGGGGGGTGAATTTTCCGCGGTTCAGATTGAAAACTGCGCCGACGCGCACGGGGTCCTCGCCGGCCCAGAGGAATTGGAAGGTGCGGGGATTCGAGTTGTTCGGGCCTTGGAACACGGCGCTCAACGCGAAGGGCTCGCCGTATTTTTCCAGCATCACATTCAACTGCGAGTGGTCCTTCGGGGGGCGCTGGTCGTCGCTGTATTCGGGATAGCCCATGCGGGAGCTTTTCGAGCCTTTGGTGTTCGGGTAGCGGCCGATGGCGACGAGGCGGTTTTCCTTGAAGAGAAAAACATCGGTGGGCCTCGAGTGGTCTGGCTTGTCCCCTTGGTTCCTTGGTCGGATCGAGGCGATCGTCCAGGGCGGAACGAGAGTGAGACCGTTCGAGGCGATTTGGAAATCCCGCAGGTAGTTCATGGCGTCGTCGCCGTCGTGGGACTTCATGTCCTCGGGATCGAGGCAATTCAGGGTCTCGACGGGGTGGACGGCGTGGTAGTCCACGGAGTCCCGCAAAACCTCGAGGCATTCGCGCTGCGGCATGCCGATTTGGATTCCCGTGTAACCGAGGAAACGCGGCGCGTCGGGATTCGGCTTGGGCGCTGTGGCGTCGGCGAAATTCTGGAGGATCGAGAGGTTGTGGAGCGCCTTGTGGTAGTTGAAGGCGACGGCCAGCTTGGCGAGCGGGTTGTCGGAGCCGGGCGACATTCCGCGCAATAGCTCGCCGAAGCTGTTGTGGGGCGGGAAGGTGAATTCCTCGCCGTCGTCGCAGTGGATGCGAAACGCCTCGACGCCCTCGTAGCCGCCGTAGCGGTTCTCGATGTTGCTTCCGACCAGCGAAAACGACTTCGCCTTGGCGATGATCGAGGCGGGAATGAATGCGGCGGGTTGGTCCCAGTTGTCGACGAGAATGAGTCCGCTCGCACAGGAAATCCAAGCACCGCTCTGGCCGCTGCCGCTTGCGAGGTAGGCGGGCCTGTCGGAGAGGAATTGGCTGTCCTCGTCGGCGATTTCCGCGGCGATCCGGCGGCTGGCGTCGGAGGAAATGTAGTCCAGCTCGGGAACCCGCGAGACCTTGGTGAACAATTCCAAATTCTGCTTGAAGGTGCGGATCGTGGGCAGCGTTTGATTTCCGAACAGGGCGGCGAGGCTTTTGATGTAATCGGCCTTGGTCAACTGGACGCGATCGAACCTCGAATCCGCGTAGCGGTAGATCGTGGTGTCGATCGGCGCGAGGGTCAGACGACTCAACAGGATCGGATCGCCGACGATGTTGGGGAGAAGTGTGAGGATAGTGGAAACATTCGTGATGTTTTGGGAATCGCGCGCGGCGGGTTTGGCGAGGCCTTCGGCTTCGACGCGGGCGGAGAATTCCAAGAGGTCGATGGCGGGTTGGTAATTTTGGGCGGCGGCTTTTTTCGCGTAGTCGCGGAAGGCGGATTCGTCGGCGGGCATGCCAATTCCCTCGCGCGCCCAGACCGCGATCTGGTGTTGGGCCGGAGCGAAGCCCGCGTCCGCCGAGGCGCGCAGGCAGGCGATCGCCTGTTCCTTGTTCTCCGGAACCTCGTCGCCGTAGAAGAACATCATCCCGAGGATCGCGAGAGCGTGGGGATCGTGGGATTTCTCGGCCAGCTCGACGAGGCCGTTGAGCGCCCGTTTTTTGAAATCGGCACCCAAGTGCGGATTGTTGGTATCCCTCGATTCCAAATACCCGTGGCGCGCCAAGCCGAGCGGGTGGCCTTGGTCGGCACTTTTTTTGGCGTAGGCCTTGGCTTGCGCGAGGTTCCTGTCGACCGGCCAGCCCAATTCGTAATGCCAGGCCACAACGGCCTGCGCGGCCGCATCGCCCTCGTCAGCGAGTTTTTTGTATTCCTCGAAACTGCGAATCGGCGTGGCATTCGCGGGCGGAGCAGAGAATTTGGTTGAGAGATTTCCTGCGGCCTTGGAATCGGCTTCGGGAGCGGGTTCCGGAACATTCGCCACGGAATTTGTTGGCGCGGTTTTTCCCTGATCCTCGAGCCATTTGATCGCGGGCGGGTAGGATTCGGCGGCGGATTCCGCGACGAGAGTTTCCGCGGCGGCGCGGTCCTTCGGCACGCCGTGGCCTTCCCAGAGACACATCGCGTAGTTGAACTTCGCCGGGGCGAATCCGGACTCCGCGGCCTGGCGATACAGCTCCGCCGCGATGCGGTGTCTTTCGGTTTTTTCCCCGTCGAGCAGCTTGCCTTGGAAATACAGGATGCCCACCGCGAGAAGGCTGTAGGGATCGCCGTCGGCGAGGCGTTTTTGTTGCTGGCCATTCCATTCCTGGATCGCCAGCGATTGCAGACGAAGCCCCTCCTCCTCGTCCTTGGGAACGCCTTCGCCCGCGCGGAGCAGCGCCCCGAGGCGGTAAAGGCCCAGGGCGTCGCCCGCCGTGGCGCTTTGCTTGGCATACTCGAGGGCGAGTTCGGGATTTTTCGGCACCTGCCAACCGAGGCTGTAATGCATGGCGAGCACGGCCTGCGCGTGGCTGTCTCCGCTGTCGGCGGCGGCTTTGGCATCCTCGAATGCAAGAAGCCCGGATGCGGCGGAGGCCGGAGCTGCCGATTGGAACTGGGCGAGCAGGGCAAGCGCGAGCAGTGCGCCGATGGAGTATCGTTGGAAGATCGCGGTGAGGGTTTTCATAAAAACGGAGTGGTTCTGGACGGCTTTTCCGGGACGCTTTCGAATTGCCCCTCTATTATCGGAGCCTGCTCGTGCGGGAGAGTTTTTTTCCAGAAAAAGACGAAGCCCTTCCGCCCAAGCCGGTATTCATCGCCCTCGCAACAGACTTCGACCCCACATTGGCAAATGGCCGCCGATCCTCTAAAAAATCCCGATCCCGCCTGGTTCCGTTTGTAAGCGCAAAAAAAAGATCGGCGAATTTGCCAATGACCTGCCCATTTTGAGTAATTCCCCAAAAGCCGGTGAGCCCCCAAACCCTTTCAAATTCGTCTTCCCGACTTGGCGGGTTGCGAGGCTTCTCATGATCGCCGGCACCGGGTTTTTGGGCATCGTGTTCATCGCGCAACGCTCCATGATGTATTTTCCGATGCGGGAGGACTCCGCGGCGCTCGAGCGCGTCGCCGCCTCGCAGGGATTCGAACCCTGGCGCAATGCGCGCGGCGATACCATCGGCTACATCGATCGCCCCAACCCGTTGGACGCCCGCCCGCCTCTCGCCTTTTTGATTTTTCATGGAAACGCCGGTCACGCCGCGCATCGAATGTCCTACGGCCCGATCCTTCGCGCCGCGGCGCCGTCCAGAGCCGTCACCATCCACATTCTCGAATATCCCGGCTACGGAGCGCGTCCCGGAAAACCCTCGCAAAGCGCCTTCCTCTCCGCGGCGAACGAAGCTCTCGCGTGGATTCCCGGGGAAACGCCGGTGATTCTTCTGGGCGAATCCATCGGCACCGGAGTCGCCTGCGCCACCGCCGCCGCAAACCCGCAACGCGTCACCGGACTCCTCCTCCTCACCCCCTTCGACTCGATCACGAATGTGGCGCGGCACCACTATCCGCTTCTTCCTGTGCGTTGGATTCTCCGCGACACCTATCCCTCCGCGAAGTGGCTGGAATCCTACAGGGGGCCCGCCGTTTTCATGCTCGCCGCGCGGGACACCATCGTCCCCGCCCGCCTCGGGCAAACCCTGCACGACCTTTATAAAGGCCCAAAACTTCTGATCACGGCCGACGATGCCGAACACAACGACCTGCCCTCCGGGTTGTCGCCTGAAGTCTGGAAACGATCCGTGGATTTTCTCCTTCAGACATTTTCATAGCCATCCCATCGGACAGCGAAACAAACCGCTTTCCTGGATTCCAACGTTGTGCGCCCGCAAGTCCAGTCCGCGCCGTGCGCATTCCTTCGGCTGACCGGTTCTGCGCCCCCCGTCGATCAATTGGAGGGAAAAATGGGACATGTTGTGAAACGGGGTTCCTCCGAGCGTTCACCCCGGATTCGGGGGATCAACCGCGGAGGACTCGGAAAACACAGAGGGAAAGGCGTTCGCAAGGTCGTTGAAAGGGTTTGAATTGTTCAATTTCTCGCTCATCAAACGGGCCTTCCGGTGCTGGCCGGCTTGGAAGGACTGGCGCCGGGTATGGCCGAGAGAAGGCGGTATTGAATCCTCAAGGTGTCGCACACATCGTCGAGTCCGATCGAGTGCGGCAACCGACCACAGCGCATGGCCACGACAGGGCACCAGTCCGTGAAGGCGCGGTTGAGTCGGTCGACTCCAGTTTCCCGGGCCGGTTTGGGGACAAGGTGGACGGGAATGAGATCGCAAAGCCGGCGCAGACCGCGGACTCGCCGGGCAAATTCGAATTTTATTACAATTAAAATCACCGATCGGTGAAAATAATTGTCAAAAAAAACTCTGATAGCCGCACTCAACCCTTTAGTCTGGAATGATCGCAAAAATCATTATTTACATAGTTTAATGATTGTAACTTGATTGGAAAACCGCAGACAGCTGGCGTTCGGCGTTGTTCCGGATGGAAATCTATTTACAATTATTTTCACCGATCGGTGAAAATAATTGTTGGAATGATGCCGATAGGGGGTGGCGGTTGACGGGCTTCGTTTGAAAATTCGATTGGACAACCGCTTGCCCCCTCCGGCGTTGCCAAGGAGGAACTCCCCGGAAATCTTGGAGCGCTTTCGGATTCAGGCCGACCGCCGTGCACGATCGAAAACCAGGCTGGGAGCCGGTTTTGTTGCCCCACGGGATGGCTGTGGAAGCGTGTCGATCCTGTCGGGATGTGACTCGAGCCGCTTCGCCACCCGGTTCCGGTCGATGCCAGCGTGGTGCTCCGGAGGGGTTGCGAAGCGTTGTCGAAGTCTTGGCGCGATGTTGCAGGGGAGGGACAACATTCGGAACGAGGGAGATTCTTTGAAGTTCCGTGTGCCCGCTTGATCGGGGCGCTCCGGACAGGATGACTTCCTCGGGGCGTGGGCGACCCTAGGACAGGATTTTGATGTAGGCCTTGCGGCGGAGGGTGTCGATCCAGCGTTGCTGGACCTTCAGGCGCTCCTGCTGGATGAGGCGGGCCTCGATCTCCTCTCGCACTTCCGACATCGGCTTCACCGAGGCGTTTTTCCGCGCCTCGACAAAAAGGATGTAATACGAGTCGCCGATCTGAAGCACCCGGCTGGTCTCGCCCGCCTTGAGAGCAAACGCCGTTTTGGTGAGCTCCTCGTTGAGCATGTTCCTCTCGATCCATCCCCAGTCGCCGCCCACGTCGCTCGTGGCCTCGTCCTCGGAATACATCTGCGCCATGCGCTCGAATTCGGCGCCGGCGAGGATTTTTTGCCGGATTTCCTCGGCGGTCTGCCGCTTGTTGCCTCCCACGACGTCGTCCGTTCCCTCGCGCAGAACGATCATGCGCAGCTTGACCTGCTCGGGGATCGTGTAGGCCTCCCTGTTCTTGTCGTAGAATTCCTGGATCTGCTTCGGCGAGATGACGAAATTGTCGGTGACCTTCGCCTGGCGCATGGCCTGGACGATGATTTTTTCGCGCTCGATGTCCTTGAATCGGGTGAGCGTGTAGCCCTGCGCCTGGAGCGTGCGGATGAATGCGGATCGGTCTCCTCCGAACTCCTCGCGGATGATCGTCTGCACGCGGTCGTCGATCACATACTCGGGAATGTTCGCGCCCTGCTCCTGCATCGAGCGGAATTCCTGAAGGATGAGCTGGCGGTCCACCAAGTCCTTGAGCGCGCCGAGGCGCATTTCCTTGACCTTGTCCAGAAGGTCGGGCCCCGTGTAGGCCTCGCGGAGCGCGCGCTCGCGTTCGCCGACGAGTTCCCGCACCTGGGAAATCGTGATCACATCGCTGTTCACGATCGCCGCCACGCCGTCGACGACCTCGGCCTGCTGGGCTGAGGACGGCGCAATGGTTCCGAAGACCAGGAAACCCCCGGTCAAAATCGCGGCGAAACGTCTCATCGGCATGGCATTTTTTCGAGGCAACCCAAAACTTCGCGGAGCCTAGAATCGGGGTCTGGAGCCGTCAAGCGGGGAAACCTTCCGCCGATGAGCACAAAGCTTCCGCCGCGCGTGAGCATGAGTTTTTCGCCCCGGACCTCGACGAGCGGAATCCGGCGACGGGTCGCCTCGAGCTTGATGGCGGCGGAGAGCAGGGCGTTTTCCACGGCCGGGGGCAGCGGGCCGAACCGGTCGCGCCAGGCGGCGCGCAGCGCGTCGAGTTCCTCGCGCGAGGCGGCCTCGGCGAGGCGGCGGTGGGCGTCGATCCGCATCTTCGATTCGGGCATGTAGGAATGGGGAATGAACGCCGCCGCCAAATCGCCGCCGCTGGCGAACGCGCCCTCCTCGGTGGCGACGAAATCCAATCGCAGCGTGGCTGTCCCGCCGCCGGATTTTTTTCCCTTCAACGAATCGACGGCGCGGCGGAGCATTTTGCAGTAGAGGTCGAATCCCACCGTGACGATGTGCCCGCTCTGCTCGGTGCCGAGCAAATTGCCGGCTCCGCGGATTTCGAGGTCGCGCATGGCGATTTTGAAACCCGAGCCGAGTTCCGAGTATTGCTTGATCGCGGAAACCCGCTTGCGGGCGGCTCCCACGGACATCAACTCGCGCGGAAGGAGAAGGAACGCGTAGGCCTTCGTGCCCGAGCGCCCGACGCGTCCGCGGAGTTGGTAAAGATCGGCGAGGCCGAAACGGTCGGCGCGGTCGATGAGGATCGTGTTGGCGTTGGGAATATCGAGTCCGCTCTCGATGATCGTGGTGGAGACCAGCACGTCGGCCTGGCACGCGACGAAGCGTTCCATCACGGCCTCGAGTTCCTTTTCCTCCATCTGGCCGTGGCCGATGATCACGCGCGCACTCTCGCAAAGCTCGCCGATGCGCTTGGCGACCCGCTCGATGGTTTGGACTCGGTTGTGCAGGAAATAAACCTGCCCGCCGCGGGCGAGTTCGCGGTTGATCGCGTCGCGGATCACGCGCTCGTCGTAGCCGCAGACGATGGTTTCGACGGGTTGGCGGTTCGGCGGCGGGGTTTCGATCACCGACATGTCGCGCGCTCCCATGAGCGAGAGGTAGAGCGTTCGCGGAATCGGAGTGGCGGACAGCGTGAGAACATCGACGAGGCGGAATTTTTCCTTGAGGGCGTCCTTGTGTTTCACACCGAATCGCTGCTCCTCGTCCACGACGACGAGGCCGAGGTTTTTGAAATGCACATCGGAGGAAATCACGCGGTGCGTGCCGACGACGATGTCCACGCTTCCGTCGGCGAGGGCCTTGATCACGCGGCGTTGCTCGGCGGCGCTTCGGTAGCGGCTCAAAAGCTCGATGGTCAGCGGATACTCGCTCATGCGCTCGCGGAAGTTCTGCCAATGCTGCTGCGCAAGCACCGTCGTGGGCGCGATGATCGCGGCCTGTTTGCCGCCGGTCACCGCTTTGAAAACAGCGCGGATGGCGACCTCGGTTTTTCCGAATCCCACATCACCGCAGATGAGTCGGTCCATGGCGCGCCGGGATTCCATGTCCTCCTTCGTCTCGCGGATGGCGCGGAGCTGGTCGGCGGTTTCGGTGAAGAGGAACGAGCGCTCGAATTCCTGCTGCCAATGCGAATCCGCCGCGAAGGCGAAACCCGATTGGGTCTCGCGCTCGGCCTGCACCTTGAGCATTCGTGCCGCGTATTCGTAGATGCCGCGCGTGGCTTTTTCCTTCGCCTTGCTCCAACGGCCGGAGCCGAGTTCCGAGAGGTCGGGATATTTTTTTCCAAGCCCGACATAGCGCGCAACCTGCCAGGCCTGGTCGAGCGGGACGTAGAGCCGGGCCTCGTTGGCGAATTCCAGCACCAGCACATCGCCCGAGCCGTCGGGGGCTTTCTCCAAGCCCTCGTAGCGTCCGATGCCGTGGTCGAGATGCACCACGAGATCGCCCTCCTCGAACTCCGAAAAATCCATCGCATGGCGACCGGCCCGCATTCGCTCGCGCCGCAACGCCGCCCGGTGCGCACGCTGGCTGGCCGATCGGCCGAGGACCTCGGATTCCGAGAGAACGGCGAGTTTGAGCGAAGGACACACGAAGCCCCGCGTGGCGGGCGTGGCGAGGAAGACGACTGCGGACGTGTCGAAATCGAAATCCGACGCCATCTCGCGGAACCGCTCGCCCTCGCCTTCGTTGGCGCAGGCAAAGGCCAGCGTCCAGCGGTCGGCGGACCAGGCGTGGAGTTGGTTGAAAAAGCGGTCGCGCTTGGCTTCGTTCAGCACCAAATCCCCGGCGGCGAGATCACCGAACGGCGGGGGATGGAATTCCAGCGCCGCGCCTTCCTCCGCCGGGGCCGAAAAAATCGCAGGCCCCTCGAAATCCGCATCCGGCTCGATCTCCAAAACGGTGTCGGATTTTTGGAGATAATCCCGCAGCGTGGCGGTGGAATTGTCCGCCTTGCCGGTGAAAATTTCGACGCGCTCGATCCCGCCAACTGAACCTTGCGTGTCGATGTCAAATTCCCGCAGCGACTCGATCTCCACGTCGAACCACTCAAGCCGCGCGGGACGCGCCTGCTGCCAGGAGAAGACATCCAGAATTCCTCCGCGCCGGGCGAACTGGCCGCGTGCGGTGACGGTCGGCGTGGAAACATAACCCGCCTTCTCGAGCCGATGCTCGACGTCCTCGATGGCGATTTTTTGTCCGCGTTGAAGCTCGAACAACTCGCGGGTGACCGTGGATTTTTTCGGAGCGGGCGAGTCCCATTGCGCGGCGTGGATCACAACGACCTCGTCGCCTTTTTCCGCCAGCGCGCGAAGCAGGTCGAGCCGCTCGGATTCGGTCTCCGCATCGGGCAGCGCCTCCTCGCTGGGAATTTCCAGATCGGGAAACAATCGCACTCTCGGACTCCACGCCGCCAGTTCGGAGGCGAATTCCTCCTGGCGTTTGAGGTCGCGGCAAACGATCCACACGCGGCCCGGAAGTTTGCGCAGCCAAAGCGCCGCGACAAACGGCTGGGCGGCCTCGGCGACACAAAACAATGCGCCTCCAGGCTTGGTGAACGTCACCGAGCCGAGGAACGAATCAACGGGAGAAAATTTCATCGAAATACCGGCGCTGGATTTCGGCGCAAGCCACCTCCAGCGGGCGTCCATCCAACTCGGAGACCGCCCGAATGCCAATCCGGCTGTTTGTGAGGAACGCCGCCGAGCAGCTTCGGAGCGCGGCGGGGTCGAGGATTTCCTCGGACACCTCGAGCGTTTTCAAAACCCACTCGCGCACGGCTCCGTCGCGCGCGCCGGTTTCCAAGGCGGGCGTGCTCCAGCGTCCGTCGATCCTCAGAAACACATTCGCCATCGCCGCGCCGACGAGCATCCCGGCGGGATTGAAAAGCAACGCCTCTTCGCAACCGGCTTGGCGCGCGGAGAGGAGCGCGTCGATGTTTTGCCAATAGTTCCCGGTTTTCCAGCCGCCCGGCCGAGGCAGATAGGGGGCGGCGCTCGGGGTCACGCGCAAGGGCGGAAGATTCCAACCGACCTCGGCGGGTTCGAAAAGGGCGTGGGCGTTTGCGGCGAAGGGGGCGTCGAAGCCTCCCTCGCCGGCGGTGAGGTAAATGCGGAGGACGCCGGTTCCGAGTCCGGTGAAATCGAAATCCCGCTTGGCGAGGAGGGCTCTGCTTGTCAGAGCCGAATCCACTTGGTGGCGGGGGTGGCTCCGGTCCTGACAAGCAGGACCCTCCTGGGCCGATTTGGTGTTCGCCGCGTATGTAGAACGGGAATCGTGCGCGGCCCGCGCGAGGCGCTCCAGATGGGCCTCGAGGAGCAACGGGCGGTCGTCGCGAACGGCGATGGTTTCAAAGACGCTCATGCCGTAGCGGAAACCGCGGTCCGTCAGCGGAAGGTGGTCGCAGGGGATCCACTCCCCGTTCGTCGATTTCCAGGATTTCGTTTTCATGGATTCACCGCGCGGTCGTTCGGGTTTTGTTTCAAGATTTCCAACACCTGAAGAAAAACCGGGCTGAAATCCTTCGGGCTCGCCCCGGCCCAGGCGCGGATTTTTTCCATTTTGAAAAACGCGCCGGTTTCGACCTCGAGCGCGGCGGGGTGGAAGGGGCCTTCGTGGCGGCCTTGGTAGATTTCGATGAATTCCCAGCCGGTCGATTCGGAGGGCGGGAGGCGTCCGATGGATTGGAGGGGAGGGGCCTCGGCGCCGAGTTCCTCTTGGAGTTCCCTGCGGGCGGCTTGGAGGTAGTCCTCGCCGGCATCGACGTGCCCGGCGGCGGAGGAATCCCAGAGGCCCGGGTTGCGGTCCTTCCAAATCGAGCGTTTCTGCAGGAAAAGCTCTCCCGAGGCGTTGAAAAGCAGCATGTGGACGGCGCGGTGGCGGAGGTTGTTCACATGAATGACGTCCCGGTATTCGGAGCGGAGGACCTGGTCGTTCTCATCGACAACATCGAAGCGCTCGGCACCGTGCTGGGCGGTTTTCGGGGCGGCGGTGAAGGCGAGGGACTCCCATTGCGCGGGGGCGATTTGCTCGGCGCGGACGGTGGGCGGAACCCCGAGCGCGGCGGTGATTTTTTCCCAGTCGTTTTTGAATTCGGGAAGGAGGTTGCGGAGCTGTTTGCGGCGTTCCGAAAATCCGCGGCGCACGAGGTCTTCGAACACGGATTCGTCGAGCGGGCGAACGCGCGCACGGGGCTTGCGGCGGAGCGTGATGACGGCGGAATCGACGTTGGGTCGCGGATAAAAAACCGAGGCGGGAAGTTTGCGTTCGAGACGGATATCCCAGCGGCGTCCGATGCGCAGCGTCATCGCTCCGTAATCGGCGGTTCCGGGAGCGGCGCCGAGGCGTTGTGCGAGTTCCAGCTGGAGCGTGAGAACCAGGATTGATGCGGGTGAGAGGGCGGATGCGAATTTTCCAATGAGCGGCGTGGAGATGTAATAGGGGAGGTTTCCGACGACCTTGACGGGGCCGGTTCCCCAGAGATCGCGGAGGTCGAATTCGAGCGCGTCGATGTGGAACACGCGGGATGTTCCACGCTCGAATTTTTCGCGGAGGCGCGGGACGAGTCGGGAGTCTTTTTCAAGGAGCGTGAGACGCACGCCGGGGAGGTCGAGATATTCGGTGAGCGCGCCGAGGCCGGGGCCGATTTCGACGATGTGGTCGCCGGGTTGGATGTCGAGGAGGGCGACGATGGATTTGGCGAGGTTTTGGTCGTGCAAAAAATTTTGTCCGAGGCTTCGGGTGGGCGCGGTTTGCAAGTCCTCCAGCGCGCGTTGGATTTCACTCAGTGTCATCGCGGATTTCGTAGCGCTTTTCACGGCCGTTCACAAAACCGATGTGAACAAAGTCGGGCGGACGGCGGGGTTTTTCCCAAGTTGTTCACATCTTTCCTCCTTGAGGAACGGGGCGGGGGAGGGGAAACATCGTTGGGCGGGTTCGAGGGAATCCGTCGAGTTCCATGCCACGCGATTCCATGTCCCCAAGCGCCCCGTATCCGCCGTTTCGATCGGCGTTCGCGCAGGGGGTGCTGGTCCTGGCGGCGCTGGCGGCGGTTTTTTTGGCGGGATCGGAGCGGCAGGGGGCGACGGGGATTTTTTTGACGGCGGCGGGGGCATTGATGGTGTTCGTGTCGCCGAACCGGGCGGTGGCCTGGAGGTATTGGGCGCTCTGCGGCGGGATGCTGGCGTGCGCGGCGTTGTGTTTGTTGCCGCAGGCGTGGTTTTACACGCCGCCGTGGCGGATCGGGTTGCAGGAATATCGCGGATTGCCGCCGTTGCCGATGGTGACGCTGGCTCCGCGCGAGACGATGTATTGGCTCATGCTGCTGGCGGGGGCGTTGTTGACCGGGCTGTATTCGCTGGGGCATCCGGTGCGGTCGGGTGTGAAGGTGAATGTGGCGTTGCTCGGCGCGCTGGGATGCGCGGCCTACGCGGCGGTGGCGATTTACGCGAAGACGACGGGTTGGGAATATCCCTTCATGCCGAAGGGCGTGTTCACGCTGCCGGACTTTGGATTTTTTCCGAACCGCAACCACACGGCGGCATTGTTGGTGACCGGGGCGGTGCTGACGTTGGGGATTTTGCGCGAGGGTTGGAGCGGGCGGCGTCCGGTGGTGTTTGTTTTGGCGGGCGGGGCGCTGGCGGTGTGTGTTTACGCGCTGCTGTTTGAATCGACGTCGCGGGGCGGGGTGGTGTTTTTGGCGGTGGGGACGCTGGTGTGGGTGGCGATGCTCGGGCGGGGGCATCTTTCCACGCCGCTTCTGGTCTCGGCGGCGGCGGTGGGATTGGTGGTGGCGGGTATTTTTTTCACGACGGAAAGCGAGGTGCGGACGCGCGTGCTGGAATTCGCGGGCCTGCGCGAGCCGCGGTCGGAGGAAAACCAAAGGACGCCGGGCGTGGAAAAACCGCCCGCCAGGCCGGCGGCGTTCTCGGATTTCCGGCTGAATGTTTTCCAGGACGCGGCGAGGATCGTTCGCGATTATCCGATCACCGGAACGGGCCTGGGGACCTACGGGTATGTGTCGCCGTTCTACGTCGATGCCAGCATCGGCGAGGCGATTCCGATCCATCCCGAGAGCGATTGGTTGATGGGCGCGGCGGAGTCGGGGTTGCCGTTTGTGATATGCGCGGCGGCGCTGCTTTTTGTGCTGGTGCGCGACATGCAGGCGTTTCGCCGGAGCGAGACGTGGCCATTGCGCTGGGGAATCGCGGCGGCGGCGCTGGCGGCAGTGATGCACGGCTTCGTGGATGTGCCGCTGCACCGCGTGGAGATCGGATGGTGGGTGCTGGTGCTGGCGGGGCTGGCGTTTGGAAATCCCGCGCCGACGGGGACGGAGCGCAACGCCTCGTGGCTCGGGCAGCGTTTGGTTTTCGGGGCGGCGGGCGCGGGATTGCTGGCGCTGGGGATTTTGTTGATCCGCTCCCAGTGGTCCGGCGGTGTGCCGTTTCCGCCCTATCGCGCCGCGATCGTGGTCGACCAAATGCGGCAGCTCGCCGACGCCGGGCGTTTCGAGGAGGCTGTGAGCCTGGCCCGTTCGGAGATTCCGTTGTCGCCGATGGCGGTCGGGCTTTACCGCGAACTGGGGTTCCGCGAGATCAAGCGCGGCGGGAATGCCGAAGTGGCGGATGCGGTTTTCGCGGCGGAGCGCGCGCTCAATCCGGTGA
This sequence comes from uncultured Chthoniobacter sp., assembly GCA_964628505.1. Taxonomy (GTDB): domain Bacteria; phylum Verrucomicrobiota; class Verrucomicrobiia; order Chthoniobacterales; family Terrimicrobiaceae; genus UBA967. The sequence goes on along the minus strand of CAZVPK010000028.1, from coordinate 5,220 downwards.
GCGCGCAGTTGGCTTTCGACCAGGGAATGCTCTGGCTGCGGGACGACCCCGTGCGCTCGGCGGAATTGTGGGTGGAGGCGATGAAAAAACACCTGCGCATCCAGCGGGGAGGGGGCTACGCGTATCCGGCCGAGTTCTACGGACGCATGCTCGGCCACGCGCGGGGAAATCCCGAAATGCTCGCCAAGCTCGGGGAGGCTTCGCGGCTCACGCCCGAGTTGTGGCTGGTGTGGATCTCGCACACGCGCGGCGGCAGTTTTTCCGAGGCCGCGGCGGACAAGGAATTTCTCGACGCCCTTGATGCCCCGATGCGCCGACGGTTTTTGGAGAGTTGGTGGAACGGGGGCGACAAACCGGCGCTCGAGGCGTTTCTCGCGGCGAATCCCGGTTGGGAGGAGGACGCCTGGAGCCTGCGCATCCGGCAGAAAGTGGAGCGCAGGGAGTTCCAATCCGCGCTCGAGGCGGTGCGGGAACGATACGGCATCGACCTGTCGCTGCCGGTCCCGTCGGAGGAGGAACTCGCGCGCGGCGAGCCGCCGGCCGGACTCGCGCAGAGCGTGGCGTTTTATTTCGCCAAGGGAAATCCCGTGAGCGCGCGGCGGATGATCGCCGAATCGGTGCTGGCGAAGGAACCCGAGGGACACCGCTTGCAATGCGCGCTCGCGGTCCGCACCGGCGACTGGGAAGCCGCCTGGAAAGCCATGCAGGCACTGTTGGCGGCCACCAACCGGTCGGGTTTGCCCTGACAAAAACGTTCCGGATTTTTTTCAACCCGCGGGAGTCTCGGACTCCTCGGGCGGCTCGACTTCGATTTCCTTGCGGAGTGTTTTCGAGATGAACGGACGGACGAATCCGTAGACCAAAAAACTCACGAAGAGCACCGCGGGCATCCACTGGTAGTTCATGGCGGTGAAGGCCAGCACGATGATCAGCCCGAGGAAGGCGGGAATCGAGCGCTGGGTGCGCCAGTTCACGCTTTTGAAGCTGGGGTAGCGGACCCGGCTGAACATCAAAAACGAGAGGAAAAGCAGCAGGACCGGCAGGGCGTATTTCCAAGGCCCGATGGTTAGTTCGTCCCGTTCGATCCACAGCATGAACAGGGTGAGCGAGGCGATGAGCCCCGCCGCTGCGGGAATCGGGAAGCCCTGGAAATCCTTCTCGGGCTTGTCTTGGCTCGCGGCGGCGATGCAGTTGAAGCGCGCCAGGCGGAGCGCGCCGCAAAGAAGGTAGAAAAAGGCGATCAACCACCCGGTCCGCTGGAAATCGCGCAGAACGATTTGATACACGAGCAGCGCCGGCGCGATGCCGAAGGAAACGATGTCCGCCAGCGAGTCGAACTCGCGTCCGAACGGGCTTTCGTGTCCGCCGAGCCTGGCGAGGCGTCCGTCGAGGAGGTCGAACACGCAGGCTCCCAGAATGAAGGCGATCGCTTCGTGGTAAAGCACCCCGGTGGGTTGGCCTTGAATGGCCAAAATCGAGGCTTCGATGATGCGAAGGGTCGCGGCGAAACCGCAGAAGAGGTTTCCTGCCGTCATGAGATTCGGCAGGAGGTAGATTCTCGGCTCGTTCGGCGAGGGGGTCATCAAAATCAGTCTGGCAGGTTGGCCATCGGGGTTTCGCCGCCTCGGACCTTGTCGCCGATTTGAACGAGGACCTCGGCCTCCAGCGGGAGGAACAGTTCGGTTCGCGAGCCGAAGCGGATCATGCCGAAGCGCTCGCCGCGTTCGAGTTTGTCGCCGACCACGGCCCAGGGGCAGATTCGGCGGGCGATCGCGCCGGTGATTTGCTTGACCATCACGGTGGCGACGGGTCCGGCGATCACCCATGTGCGGCTTTGATTGAGAAACGAGGATTGCGGATCGCGCGCGTCGAGGAATTTTCCGGGTTTCGGCTCGGAGTGCGTCACTTCGCCAGCCAGGGGCGCGCGGTTGATGTGGACGTCGAGCACGGAAAGGAAAATTCCGATCCGGCGGACTTTTTTGTTCAGGAATTCGGACTCCTCCACCTCGTCGATGGTGGTGACGACACCGTCCGCAGGCGACACCGCGACATGGTCCCCGGGCGGCGGCACCCGCTCGGGATCGCGGAAAAAGTAGAGGGTGAAGAGAAGAAGCGCGGCAAACAGGAACGAAACCATCGGCACCAGCGCGAGGGTGATGAGCCACCCGGCGGCCAGAAAACCAAGAATCCATGTCGCCTCGCCAAGGGCCCGGTTTTTCATCTTGGATCGGAAAATGTCGTGGAACTCGCGGATCGGAGCATGGGCGGGAGGCTAGCACCGGAGCGGTCTTTGCCAAGCGCGCCGAACGTGTTCGGTCTTTACCCGGCGAAACGCCTCGTCGATAGTCCTCGCCCTTCAAATGAGCAATCCAATCGGCATCGGACTCGCGGGCTTCGGCACGGTGGGCGCGGGGGTTTACAAAAACCTCCAACGCAACGGCGCCCTCCTCGAGCAACGCATCGGCACCTCGTTCGAGGTCAAAAAAATCGCCGTCCGCGACCTCTCGAAGCCGCGCGATGTCGAGGCGCCGACCGCGCTTTTCACTTCGAATCCCGATGAAATCCTCGCCGATCCCTCGATCCGGATTGTTGTCGAGTTGATGGGCGGCATCGAGGTGCCGCTGGCCTTTGTGAAAAAGGCGATCGCCGCCGGGAAGATTGTCGTCACCGGCAACAAGGCCCTGCTCGCCGAGCATGGACGCGAGATTTTCGAACTCGCCCGCGAGAAGCGCGTGCCGGTGCTTTACGAGGCCGCTGTGGCCGGAGGTATTCCGATTATCAAATCGGTGCGCGAGGCTTTCGTCGGAAACCGCTTCGAGGCGATCCACGGGATTCTCAACGGCACGAGCAACTACATCCTCACGCGCATGACTGGCGAGGGTTTGGATTTCGCGCCGGTCCTCGCCGAAGCCCAAAAGCTCGGTTACGCCGAGGCCGATCCCGCGCTGGACATCAATGGCTGGGACGCCGCCCACAAGGCCATTATCCTCGCCTCGCTCGCTTACGGTTTTTGGATCGATCCGAAGGATGTGCTCGTCGAGGGCATCGAAAAAGTCACCGCCGCCGACATCCGTTTCGCCGAGGAACTCGGCTACCGCATCAAGCTCATCGCCTCGATCAAGGCTGATGAATCCGGCGCGATTGAAGTCCGCGTGGTGCCGACGCTCATCCCGAAATCCCATGTCCTCGCCTCGGTCAATGGCGTGTTCAATGCGATCGCCGTGAAAGGCGACATCGTTGGCGAGGCGCTTTTCTACGGGCGCGGCGCGGGTCAGGATCCGACATCCAGCTCCGTGCTCGGCGACCTCGCCGAAGCGGCGGCCTTCCTCGAATCCCCGCGCCAGTCGGTGGGTTTCACCCCGCACGCCCTCTACGGCCGTTCGAAGCCGATCGATCAGACGATTTCCAAATACTACCTCCGCCTCGGTGTGGAGGACCGCCCGGGCGTTCTTGCCGAGATCGCGGGCACGCTCGCGAAGGCCGACATCGGCATTCTTTCCGTGATCCAGCCCGAGGGTTTGGTCGATGGCTCGGTGCCGCTCATCCTCACGCTCCACGACGCGCCGTTCGGCCCGATGAAAAAAACCGCCGCCGCGCTCGCCTCGCTGCCTTGCGTGAAAGGCACGCCGCTCCTTCTCCACATGGAGACTTTCCAATGAAGCCGTTGCTCAACGACAAGGGCGTGATCGCCCGCTACCGCGAATTCCTCCCCGTCACCGCCGCCACGCCGGTGGTGTCGCTCAGCGAGGGTTCCACGCCGCTCATTCACTCGCCGAAACTCAGCGAAAAAACCGGCGCCGAGGTTTATCTGAAATACGAGGGGCTGAATCCCACCGGTTCGTTCAAGGATCGCGGCATGACGGTTGCCCTTTCGAAGGCCGTTGAGGACGGGGCGCACACTGTCATTTGCGCCTCGACAGGCAATACCTCCGCCGCCGCCGCCGCTTACGCCACGCGCGCCGACATCCAGTGCGTCGTGATTTTGCCTGCCGGAAAAATCGCCATCGGCAAGCTCGCCCAAGCCTATGTCTACGGCGCGAAGGTCGTCGCGATTCGCGGCAATTTCGATGACGCCCTCCGCATCGTTCGCGAGTTCGGCGGAGTCGAAGGGGTCGGCATCGTGAATTCGATCAACCCCTACCGCATCGAGGGGCAGAAGACCGCGTCGTTCGAGATCATCGAGGATTTGGGCGACGCTCCCGACATCCACATCCTCCCTGTCGGAAACGCCGGCAACATCACCGCGTATTGGAAGGGCTACCGCGAATTCCAAAACCTCGGCCGCTCGACCCGCCTGCCGAAAATGGTCGGCTTCCAGGCCGCCGGCTCCGCTCCGCTTTTCCTCGGCCACCCGGTTGAAAACCCCGACACAATCGCCACAGCCATCCGCATCGGAAGTCCCGCCAGTTGGGACGGTGCGAAGAACGCCGTCGCCGAATCCGGCGGCTGCATCGACATCGTCACCGATACCGAAATCCTCGACGCCCAAGCCTGGCTCGCGGCGAACGAGGGGATTTTCGTCGAGCCCGCCAGCGCCGCCAGTGTGGCCGGGTTGATGAAATGTTTTTCGAACTCCCGCTGCGCGACCTGCCCGTTCGGCGCAGGCATTCGCCCCGGCGCGAAGGTCGTTCTCACCGTCACCGGCCACGGGCTTAAGGACACCGAGGCTCCGGTGAAACACGGCGGCTTCGCCCCGCTCGAGGCCGATGCCACCCTGGACGCCGTCCGCGCCGTCCTCGACAAACGCTGATTTTTTCATGGCCCTGCTCGTCCAAAAATACGGAGGAACCTCGGTCGGCAATCCCGAACGAATCCAAAATGTCGCCCGCCGCGTCCTCGCCACCCAGCGCGAGGGAAATTCGGTCGTCGTCGTTGTTTCAGCAATGTCCGGCGTCACCGACGGACTCATCAAACTCGCCAAGGAAGTCTCCTCCGCGCCCACGGATCGCGAGATGGATGTGCTCCTCGCCACCGGCGAGCAAACAACCATCGCCCTCACCGCGATGGCGATCAATTCCATGGGCGGCAAGGCGGTTTCGCTCACCGGCGCACAGGCCGGCATCACCACGAGCGGAGTCCACACCAAGGCAAAGATCTCGAACATCGCCCCGCGCCAGATCCGCAAATTTCTCGACGAGGGCAATGTCTGCATCGTCGCCGGTTTCCAGGGCCAGACCGACGAGGGCCAGATCACCACACTCGGCCGCGGCGGCTCCGACC
>CAZVPK010000027.1:0-18816 GCA_964628505.1 uncultured Chthoniobacter sp. | reverse complement strand
CGGCGGGCGTTTTCTTCGATCAGTTTTTCATAAGGAAACCCGGCCTGCGGGTATTTGTAGAGGCCCCGCATGAAGGAATGCGTGGCGTTGTTGTCGAGGTGGTAGAAGTAGTCCTTGATGTCCTCGCCGTGGTTGCCCTGGGGATTCGAGAGACCGAACGCGCGCTCCTTGAGGATCGGGTCCCTGCCGTTCCAGAACGCCGGTGCGAAGCAGAGGAGACCGCGATTGTCGGAGATTCCCAGCAGGCCGTCCTCGCCCCAGCGGTAGGCCCGCGAGCGGGCGTGGTCGTGCGGAAACGAGGTCCAGGCGTCGCCATCCGCCGAGTAGTCCTCGCGCACGGTGCCCCATTGACGATCGCTCAGATACGAACCCCACAAATTCCAATCCTCCGTGCCGGAGTCGCGGGCTTGGATGCGGAGGGATTCTGGGTCGGTTGGCATGGGGAGTGGTGTCGGGTTGTGGTGGCGGCAAGTCGATCCCGCAGGGTCGGGATTTTTATTCGCGGGGCTCCGGGTGGGAAGGAGATTCGACCGGAGGGCTTCGGAAAATCCGAAGGGAAGTCGCGGGCGGGCGCCGGGAATTCGCGGCTTGCCAAGGCGCTCGGGGGGCCGCCTTACTTGGGGGCGTGTTCCAGGTGATTTTCAATGCCATCAGCGCCGGGGAAATGGCCGCGCTGCCCAAGGATCTGCAGCTCGACCTTCTTGCGGAGTTCCAATTCCTGCCGGGCGAGGCGGATTCCCTCGACGGGGAGAAATTCGGACGCGTTTCGCGCGACGGGCGCTCGCTGTTGCGCTACCGGGCCCGCGACTACCGGATTTATTTCGAGCGCAACGGCGAGGGGGTGCTGGTCCACCGCGTCCTCCACAAAAACACCATCCGCGATTTTTTGTTCCGGTCGAACCTGCCGCTCGACGAGGAGGACGGCGGGTTGGCGAAGACGAACGACTTCTGGACGCTCATCCGCGAGGCCGAGGAGGCGAGGAAATAGGGGCGCTCAGGGCGGGCCGATCGGGATGAGGCTGATCGTCGAGCCCGCGCGGGCCCCGTCCTTGCGGACATAGGGGGTGGCGCGGAGGTGGACGGTTTTCCCGTGGTCGCCGGGGATGTTGAACTCGAAAAAGTCCGCGCCGGCGAGGATGCGGCGCGCGGCCTCGGCGGCCTTGACGAGGAGCGGGTGCGAGAGGGCGTCGATCTCGCGGCCGATGTCGTGCGGGAGGAGTCCGGTCTGGCGGCCGGCGCTGGGCGTGAAGCGCCGGATGCGAAGGTCGGAATCGAGGAACAGCGTGGCGATGTCGGCGCTGGAGATGAAATTGTCCATGTCCTCGTTCGCCTTGGCGAGTTCGTTGATTTTCACCTGGTGGTCGTTGTTGAGGGTTTGGAGTTCCTCGTTCACGCTCTCGAGTTCCTCGTTGGTGCTCTGCAGTTCCTCGTTCGAGGCCTGGAGCTCCTCGTTGGAGGTTTGCAATTCCTCGTTCGAGGCCTCGAGTTCCTCGACGGCGGCCTTCAACCGCGAGCGGTTGTCGCGAAGTTCCTGCTCCAGTTCGGCGATCCGCTGCATGCTTTCCCGGAGTCCGATGGAGTTTTCCTCGATGTCCTCGGGTTGCCCGCTGCCTTCCAAAAACACGAGCAGGTAAACGCGGTCCTCCTTCGCGGGGCGGATCGATTCGACCAGCAGGGTGACGGCGGGAGCGTCCGCGGAGTCGTCCACGGGGATGGGTCCGAACCGGCAGGGTTTTTCCCCGGCGAGCACGCGGGCCGCGACGGTGTAGAGGGCGGCGGAGAGGTTTTTCGGCAGGAAGTCGACGAGGTTCATGCTGGCGCGTCCGCTCCGGAGGCCGATGTGGCGCCGGGTGTCGCCGAAACTGTAGAGGATCTCGAGGCGGTGGTTCAGGACGAAGCACACGCGGTCGTATCGGCCGAGGATGCGGTCGGTGAAAGCCTCCACGAGCCGCGTGGAGGAGTTGTCGTGATAGGACAGGGCGGAGGAGGGAGCGGGGCTGTGGACTCCGTGGCCGCCCCTGCCGGCCGCGATGGGAATCGTTTCGGGCAGCATCGTGTGGGTGTGCGCTTTTTTGTGGAAGATGTGCTGGCGGTGGTCCACCGCGCCGAAATCCTCGGCCATGTCGCCGACCGTCTCGCTGAGGCCGAGGACGAGGATGCCGCCCTGGCGCAGGGAGAAATGCACGATCGAGAGCACGCGCTGCTGGGCGTGGGGTTGGAGGTAGATGAGAAGGTTGCGGCAGCTGATGAGGTCGAGCCGGTTGAAGGGGGGGTCCTTGAGGATGTTGTGCTTGGCGAAAACCATGTGCTCGCGCAGCTGGCGGGCGATCAGGTGGCCGCCGCGGTCCGGCGTGAAGTAGCGGGCGCGGAAGTCCTCCGGCACGCCCGCGAGCGCGCTCTCCGGGTAGAGGCCCTGGCCGGCGATCTCGAGCGCGTGGCGGTCGAGGTCCGTCGCGAAAATCTTGTAGGGTTGGCCGGTCTCCCCGCAAACCGCCAGCGCGTCGTCGAGGAGCATGGCGATCGTGTAGGCCTCCTCGCCGGTGGCGCAGCCGGGCACCCAGATGCGGAGCGGGCGGCCGCGGGATTCCTTCACGAGCCCGGGCAGCACGGTTTCCCGCAGGCGGGAGAACACCTCGGGATCGCGGAAGAATCCGGTCACGCTGATGAGCATGTCCTTGGCGAGGGTCTCGCACTCGGCGGGATTTTTTTGGAGGAGGGCGACGTAGTCCTCGAAATCCGGAATCCGGCACAGGCCCATGCGGCGTTCGATGCGGCGGCCCACGCTTTCCTGCTTGTAGTCGCCGAGGTTGAATCCGGCGTGGCGCTTGAGCAGGTTTTCCAGGCGCCGCATCAACACGGAGCGCGAATCCGCGGGAGCGCCGGAAAGCGGCGGGATTCCGTCGCCGGGGAGGCTGGCGAGGTCCGCGAGGCTCGCCGCGAGTTCCCGGGGTGTGGCCACCAGGTCCGCCGCGCCGGTGAGGATGGTCATTTGCGGCAGGCCGGGGAGGGGCGCGCCGTCCGGGGATTGCACGAGCACCAGGCCGCCGGCCTCCTTCAACTCGCGCGCGCCGAGCGCGCCGTCCGACCCGCTTCCGGACAGGATCACCGCGATCGACCGCCCGGGGATGGCGCGCGCGAGCGAGCGCAGAAGCGCATCGAGCGGATCCGCCGTCCCTCCGTTTCCGGACGGCGCCCGGGAGCGGAGGCCGCCCTCCCGCCATTCCAAAGATCGATCCCGGGGCAAAATCCACACGCGCCCCGTTTCGACGGGCGCGCCGTCACGGGCCTCCTCGACAACGAGCCGCGTGTGGACGCGGAGCAGGTCGGCCGGGGATTCCCCCGGATTTTCCGAAAAATCGCCCGTCACCAGAAAACACGCGGGCAACCCCTCGGGCAGCGATTCGAAAAAAGCTCCCAGGGAGGGAAGCGCCCCGGCGGACGCCCCCACCACGACGACCGGGAAATCGGCATCGGACGCCACGGTTTCGTCGCGGGCAGGGGAGTTGCTCATCGGCCGTTTTTAGAGTCCCGGGACTCCGGTGTCATGCATTGTTCCGCGAGCCAGCCGGCGGCGAAGGCGATGAGTTCGCCCATGCGCGGCGTGCCGATCTTTTCCTTGATGTGGTGGCGGTGGGTCTCGACGGTTTTTGCGCTGATGTGGAGGCGGGAGGCGATGTCCTCGGTGGAAATGCCCTCGCCGATGAGGCGGAAGATCTCGAATTCGCGGGGGCTGAGCGCCTCGACGCCGGTGTGTTTTTTACTGGAGCGGTTGTTGAGGAATTCCAGGAGCTGGGATCCGGCGGCCTGGCTCAAATAAATGCGGCCGCGCAGGACCGCGCGGATCGCCTGGAGGATCGCCTCGCCGGACTCGCTTTTCATGATGTAGCCGCGGGCGCCGATCTCCAGCGCGCGGCGGGCGAAGGTGGCCTCCGGATGCATCGAGACGACGAGCACCGGCAGGCGCGGGCAGCGCGCGGCGAGGTCCTGCACGAGTTCGAACCCGCTGCGGCCGGGCAGCGTCACGTCGGTGAGCAAAAGCGAGGGGGAGAGCCGGACCGCGGCGTCGAGGCCCTCGGCGGCGGTGCCCGCCTCGCCGCAGACCTCGAGGTCCTCCTCGCCGTCGATCATCAGGCGCAGGCCCATGCGGGTGGTGGGATGGTCCTCGACGAGGAGGATTCGTTTTTTCGGGGACGGGTCGGGAGTTTTGCTCATTTCGGAAAAACACAAAGGACGCGCGTGCCGCCGCCGTCCGGCGATTGGATCGAGACGGTGCCGCGCAGGATTTCCGCGCGGTGGCGCATGATTTTCAGCCCCATTCCGTCGCTGGCCGGGCGGGCGGGGTGCCTGGGCGGAAGCCCGCGGCCGTTGTCGGTGACGGACAGGCGGCCGTCGCGTCCGGTGAAATCGAGGTGGATGTCGATCACGCCGGCGCCGCCGTGTTTGAGGGAGTTTTGGATCGCCTCCTGGGCGATGCGGTAGAGGTGGGTGGCGGCGTCGAGGTCGAGCCTGGGCGGCTGGCCGCGCGATTCGAAGCCGCAGCGGACCCCGAACAGCGTCTCCGTGGTGCCGGCGAGTTCCTCGAGCGCCATCGCGATGTCGCCGCCCTCGAGTTGGAGGGGGGCGAGGCCGCGCGAGAGGAGTCGAGTGTGGTGGATGGCGCGCTGGACGGCTTCGGCGATCGAGGCGAGTTGCTTGCGGGCGGGGGAGTCCGGCTCGAGTTTTTTGGAAATCGCCTCCACGGAAAAGCGGATGCCGGCGAGTTCCTGGCAGATGCCGTCGTGGAGGTCCTGGCCGAGGCGGCGGTGCTCGCGCTCGCTGATCCTGGCGAGGTCGCGCTCGAGTTCCATGCGCACGGAGATCTCGCGGTGGAGCTCCTCGTTCATGCGGCGGAGCATGGAGGTGCGGTTGAGAATGATCTGTTCCTGTTCCTCGTTCAGTTTGAGAAGCCTTTGCTCGGCCCTCTCGCGGTCGGAGATGTCGTTCAGGAAGCCCATGATCGAGCGGCACACGCCGTCGTCGTCGAGGAGGGCGGAGAGATACCACTCGCCGTGGGCGAGTTCGCCGTTGCGCTTGAAGAAGCGGGCCGCGAGGAACGCGCTCGCCTGCGCGCCCCGCCGGAGCGTCTCGTGGATGTCCGCGAAGCGGGGGCGGTCCTCCGGGTAGACCAGCGGCAGGCAGTTCTTGATCGGCGGGCCGCCGGCCATCGGCGAGGGGCCCAGCATTTCCTCGGCCTTGGGGTTCCAGGTGAGGCAGTTTCCCTCGGCGTCGAATTCCAGCACCGCGAGCGGCGAATTGTTCGCGTGGTAGAGGAGCCGCTGGCTGGCCTCGTGGAGCTGGCGCTCCTCCAACCCGTGCGCGGTGACATCGCGCACCGAGGCGATCACGCAGGGCATGTCGGACTCGCACACGGCCGCGCGGATCTGGAAATGGCGATCGCCGCCCGGCGCCCGGAGGATGAAATCCCGTTCCACCGGCTCGTTGGCGGCCAGCGTTTCGCGCGGCAGCGCCTCCCAGAATTCCCGCTCCTCGTCGGACAATCCGAGATCGAGGCATGTTTTTCCCGGCAACTCGGCGGCGGGCAGGCCGAAAAGCGCGACCGTCCCGTGGTTCGCGTAGAGGAAGCGCCCGTCGGCGTCCAGTCGCAGAATGATATCCGGGGAATTCTCGGCGAGGGAGCGGAACTGGCGCTCGCTGGCCTCGAGGCGGCGCTGGAGGCGGGAGTTCTCGAGGGCGATCTCGACGAGCGTGGCGAGTTGCTCGTGCTGGAAGGGCTTGATGAGGTAGCCGAGCGGGCGGCAGGTTTTCGCGCGCTCGAAGAGTTCGCGGTCGGCCAGGCCGGTCACGAAGATCACGGGCGTGCCGATCGTTTCCGCCAGGCGCCGCGCGGCGTCGATGCCGCCGTCGCCGTCGCCGAGATGGATGTCCATGAGGACGAGCTGGGGGCGCTCGCGGAGGGCGATCGCGAAGGCCTCCACGGCGGTGGAGGCGACCCCGCAGACCGTGTGGCCGCGGCGCTCGAGGCAGCGGACGATGTCGCCGGCCACCAGGGCCTCGTCCTCGACCACCAGGATGCGGTTGTCAGGCACGGGGGGCCTCCTTGCTCGGCGCGAGCACGAGGTGGCTGGCGGCCTCGTTCCAGGCGAACTCGGAGTGGAAGGAGGCGCCGAGCTGGCGGCTGAGGGCGCGGACGATTTCCGTGCCCAGCCCCGGGCTCGGGTCGGCGGGCGCGGCGCGGATGCCGTTGCGCACGGTGAGCCGCAGCGCGCCGTCGGCTTGACCGCGGAGCTGCACGGTCACCGGCGCGTCCGGGAGTCCGTGCTGGAGCGAGTTCATCAAAAGCTCGTTCGCCGCCATCGCGAATGGCATCGCCTCCCCGGGACCGAGCGGGCGGGAGGCGTTCTCGAGATCCAAAACCAGGCGCTGCGGGCCCAGCGCCGCCGTTTGACCGACCATCGCGGCAAGGTCCCGGAGGATCACGGCGGCCTCGAGCGTGCCGAACCCCTGGGCCAACCGGTCGTGCAGATGCGCGATCGTCCGCACCCGCGATTCGATGTCGCTGAACGAGCTTCTCGCGGCGGGATCCTCCAGGCCGTCGCTGTGGGAGTGGATGAGGGCGCAGACGATCTGGAGGTTGTTTTTCACCCGGTGGTTCATCTCGCGGAGGAGCGTGCGCGTCTCGGAGACCCGCTCCTCGGCGCTGTTGCGGATGCTCACCACGGCCTGCAGGGCCTCGTCGGCCCGTGTCAAATCCCTCGCGAGAACGAGAAGACGCTCCGGATTTCCATCGCCGTCGCGCTCGAGTTCGGCGTCCTGGACGGCGAGAATGCGGGAGGAATTTTCATCCGTTCCGCGGCGCAGGCGGCGGGTTTCCCTCGGAGTCGCCCCTTCGAGGGCCCGGTGGACGCTCTCCAAAAAAACGGTCCGGTCGGCGGCGCGGAGGTGCCTGCCGAACGGTTCCCCGGGCTCGAGGCCGATCCGCTCGCGGAATTCCAACGGGCAATGGAGGCTGCCGGTGCGGAAATCCCAATCGAGGACGCCCATCGAGGCGCTTGCGAAAGCCGCGCCCAGCGCGCGGCCCCAGAAGGCGGGCTGCGTGGTGAAGAGCGGTCCGCGCCCGCCCGGGCTGTCGGTGCATGGATATTCCAGAAAATCCGTTGCCGGCGCGATGGGGTCGAAAAAGTCCGGGAATTTGCAATCGGTCATGAGGTCGGAATGGGACTCTCGTGCCCCTGGGATTGGGGTTTCACTAAGGTTTATATTATTTGTGTGATTGTTTTATCCGCCATTGGCAACTCCCAAATCCCCCCCCCTTTATTCTTTTTCTCCTCCGGAGTATTCACGTCCTCAATTCCTGGCGGGTGAGGTTCGTCTTCCATTCCTCGAGGCTGCGGGCGTTCCAGTGCGGGGCCATGGCCGCGAGGCGGGCGCGGAGATGCGCGGCGAAATCCTCGATCACATCGAAGGCGGAGTTCGGCGCGGTCCAGCCGTCCATCAGCTTCTGTCCCGGCCGCCACTCGGTCGGTTCGACGTCGTGGAGGGGGGCGGAGGCCGGCAGGGCGGGTTGGAGCGGGGAGGCGCTGCGGAGGGCGGAGGACTCCAGCGGCGGATGGCTGAAAAATTCGATGCCGCGCGGGACGGTTTTTCCGCGGAGGAAGGAGGCGATGGAAACCGCCCCCTTGCCGATGTGGTCGCCGAAAAGGGTGAACACGGCCGGGCGGCCGGCGTCCTCCATCCGGATCCACGAATCCACCCACACCCGGAACGCTCCGGGAATGTCCTCGCGTCCGGACGTGGAGACGATCACGACATCGGCCCGGGCGGCGGCGAGGGCCGCGAAGCGGCGGCTGTCGGCATCCTCCAGCACCGCGATCTTCCAGACGTTGACCTCGAGCGAGACGGTGTCGCCGATCTCGCCGCGCAGGAATTCGCAGGCCCGCAGGGCGCGCGCGGCGGAGACGAGGTTTTCGTAGACGATGACGATGCGGAAGGTCCGGTGGGCCGGCTTGGCGTCCGCGATGCCGTTGCATTGTTCGATGAGATGATCCATGGAGACGGTGGAGAATGAGGTGTTGGATTGGTTGGCGGCGCCGGCGGTGTGCCGTCGCATCCCGGCCGTTATGGCCCCGGCCCCCCGGCCCGGCCATGGGGTGAACGCCCCCTTGGAATTTTTTCCGGGATTCCTCCGCGCCGTCCCTGCGGGAAACACCCCATGGAGCCGGTGGTGTCCCCGGAACTATCGGTGTGCTCGCATGAGCCACCACACTTCCATCCCAAGCATCCCCGCCGGCGAGCAACTTGAACTCTTCGACATCGTGCCCGACCGGCCCCTGCCGCCGCCGGACCTGGACGGCGATCCCTCCGCCGAGCCGCACATGGAGTGGCTTCGCCGCCAGCCCGAGGACAGCCTTCGCATCCTCGTCCAAATCCTCGAGTCCACCCCGGGCTTCCGCCGTCCATGAGCGCTGTTCCCGCTCTCGCCGCCCCGCCCGCCATTTCCCGGAAACCCTCCCCGCCGCCCGCGGGCCGCGCGGAAAAAATCGTCACCGGTCTCTTCGCCGAGGCGGACATCGCGATCGACGGCGTGCGGCCGTGCGACATCCGGGTGAACGACGGCCGGTTCTTCCGGCGCGTGCTGCGCGACGGCACGCTCGGGTTCGGAGAGGCCTACATGGAGGGCTGGTGGGACTGCGACGACCTCGAGGAGCTTTGCTACCGGGCGATCCGGAGCCGCATCCACTCCCGCTTCCGGCCGAACCTCGGCGCGATCGTCGAGGTCTCGCTCTCGATCCTCCTCAACCTCCAAACCAAATCCCGCGCCCGCGTGGTCGGCCGGCGCCACTACGATCTCGGCAACGATTTCTTCGGCGCGATGCTCGATCCCGCCATGCAATACTCCTGCGGGTATTTCCACGGCACCTCGGACCTTGCCACCGCGCAGGAGCTCAAGATGGAGCTCATCTGCCGCAAGCTCGGGCTCTCCCCGGGCATGCGCCTCCTCGACATCGGTTGCGGGTGGGGCGGCCTCGCCCGCCACGCCGCCACGCACCACGGCTGCGAGGTCGTGGGCGTCACGATCTCGGAGGAGCAGCGCCGCTACGCGGAGAACCTTTGCGCGGACCTCCCCGTCGACATCCGCTTGCAGGACTACCGCGACGTCGAGGGCGTGTTCGACCGCATCGCCTGCGTCGGGATGTTCGAGCATGTCGGCCCGAAGAACCACCGCGCGTTCATGAAAACCGCGCGCCGCCTTCTCAAGGGCGACGGGCTTTTCCTTCTGCACACCATCACCGCGAACGAACTCCGGAAAACCTGCGACCGCTGGATCTCGAAATACATTTTCGCGAATTCCATGCTGCCCACCGCCGCGCAGGCGCTGCAGGCCGCCGAGGGGTTGTTCGTCACCGAGGACCTCCACAACCTCGGCCAATACTACGTCCCCACGCTCCGGGCCTGGGAGGGCGGGTTCATGCGCTCCGTCGCGGAATTCCGCGTCCGCTACGGCGAGGAGTTCGTCCGGATGTGGCGGCTCTACCTGCTGAGCTGCTCGGGGGCGTTCCGCGCGCGCAGCCTCCAGGTCTTCCAGTTCCTCCTCTCCCCCGAGGGCGTCGAGGGCCCCGAGCCGCTGCGCTTTTCCTGACGCCCGCCGCGGCGCCGCGATTTCGGGAGTTCACCCCATACCGCGGCGCCGCGCGCCCGCCTACCCTCGCTGCCGTGAAAACAAAATTCCTCTTTCTCCGAATCCTTCCGGTCGCCGCGCTGGCCCTCGCCGCCCCGCTGAGCGGGCGCGCCGCCGTCAACGCCGCGACCCCGCCCCGCTTCGAGGTTCCGGTCCTCCAATCCGGCGACGCGCGCCTCGAGGGCGTGCTCGCCGCCCGGGACTGCGCGTTCCGCCTTCCCGAGCACGTGCGCTACGAGCCGGGCAGCGAACTGGTCCTCGACTACCGCAGCTCGCCCCTCCTTCTCGACGTCTCGACCTTCACCGTGTCGATCAACGGGCGCCAGATCGCCAGCGCGCGGCTCGGCCATCCGGACGGGGAGGGGGAGGCGCAGGAGAGCGACCGGATGGTGGTTCCCGTGCCCGAGGACGTCCTTCGTCCCGGGTGGAACCGGCTCGAGGTGCGCTGCCTGCTCCAGACCACGCGGGCCCTCTGCCGCGACGTGGACAATCCCGCCGCCTGGCTGGAGTTCTCGCCCGGCACGATGGTGCGGGTGGCGTATACGCGCCAGCCGCTCTTCGCCGAGATCCAGCGCTTCCCGGGCTCGATCGCCGAGCCGGTCCTCATGCGGCTGGCGGAATTCCGGGATTCCGCACCCGGCAAACCGCCGGAGCCCTCGGTCTCCCTTTTGCTGCCGTGGGAGGCCGGGGACCCGGAGCTCCGCTCCCTCCTGGTCGCCGCCTCCCGGCTCGGCCAGACCGTCTACACGCCGCCCGCGGCCGTGAGGGTGGGGGACCTCTCCGAGTATCCCGGGGAAGCCGTCGGCCGCAACGGCCTCCTCATCGCCACCCGCGACGACCTCGCGGACGTGCCCCTGCCGGGCCATGTCAAAAAGGGCCTTGCGGAACTCCAGCCCGGCGAGGGGATGCTGGCCGAGATCATCCAAGGCCCGCCCGACGGGCTTCAGACGCGCTGGATCCTGGTCGCGGGGGCCGACGGCGCGGGGCTCGAGAACGCCGCGCTCACGCTCGGGAGTTCCGCCGCCTTGCGGGCGGCGCCCTCGAATCCCTGGATCATCGACGAACCCCCGGCGGTCTCGCCGGTGCTCGAGAAGGCCGCCCTCCCCGAAGTCGGCCCCGTGCGCCTCTCGTCGCTCGACGGCGGCGAGATCCTGATCCGCGGGTTGTTCCGGAGCACGGCCGCGCGGCAGGTGGCGTTTCCGCCCGGGCTGGAAACCTCGGGGGCCGGAACCCTCGAGTTCGACATCGCGCATTCCGGCGGGCTCGACAAGACCTCCGCCTTCGAGGTCCGCTTGAACGACGCCGTGGTCGGCAGTGTCGCCCTCACGCCGGGAAACACCGGCCCGGTGCGCCAGCGGATGGCGATTCCCGAGGGCATCGCGGGCCGGGACCCCTCGCTGCTCACGGTCTCGAGCTACCTCGACATCGGCAGCGTGGATTGCGCCCACCGCCACGAGGAGCGCGCCTGGCTGAGGATCGGCGGGGAGAGCCTGGTGGACCTCCGCACCGCGCCGTTCCGGATCGACGACCTCTCGCAACTCAACCGCATCTGCCTCCGCGACGCCTTCCTGCGCCGCGCGGCCGTGATCGTTCCCGGGGAGGCGGAGCCGCGCCGCAACGAACTCCTCAAGACGATCGGCATGGGCCTCGGCTCGCGCCTCCCGACCATGCCGGTGCTCTGGCCCCAGGTGGCCACCTACAACCGCGAGCGCACCCCCGATCCGGACCGCGTGGAGGGCCGCTCGGGGCTCGTCCTCGGCTCCGCCTTCCAATGGCCGTGGGCCTTCGGGGGAAAATCCCGCCTTGTCGTCGAGGGGTCGCCGAACTCCCCGGAGCGGCTCGTCATGCGCGGCGAGGAGGTTCCCAGGGCCGACTTCGATCCCTCGCTCGTCTTCGCCCAGTTGGTTCCCTCGCCGTGGACCGAGGGCGAGTATTTCGCCGCGCTCGGAGGAATCGAGGGCCTCGGCGGCAACACCACCGTCGAGATGCTCGACAACCCCGGGGTTTTCGAGCGGCTGGGGGGAACGGTCGCCGTCTACGACGCCGGCGGCCGCCTCGTGACCTACGACGTGCGCTCCATCCAGGAGGTGTCCCTCGCCGCGCAGGTCCGCGGGGCGTTCGAGCCCGGAGTGAAAGCCGACGAGATTGTGGACCGCGAGATCCGGAAAACCGAGGCGGGCCTGGCCTCGATGGCCTACAACCTGGGCCTCGGATCCGCCGCCGTTCTCGTCCTCGCGGGAGTCTTCGCAATCCAGAGGCTCGTGGCGGCCCGCCGCAAGAAGCGCATCGAAGAGGAGGGGGACGAACTGTGAGGGCTCCGCTGGCGGCCATCCTGGCTCTCGTTCTCGCGAGCGGTCCCGCGCCGGCCGCCGGGAACGGGACCCTGCTCGTCCACGATTCGCTGGCGAAGCCCTTTTCGATGGAGGATGCGGTCGAGCCCGTGGCGATCCTGCTCTCGCGGTTCGAGCCCTCGATCGAGCGCCGCGCGGCGCGGGACCTGCGCCCCGCCGACCTCGAGGCGGCCGGACGCATCGTGATCGTCGGCACGGGGGGATTCCCCGCGTTCGATCCGGCGTGCCGGGCGGTTTTGAGGTCCACCGCCAAGCCCCTGCTTGCGGTGGGCGGAGCCGCGCCGCTGGCGCTCGGGGAATTTCCCGAGGGACGCGAGAGGCCGGAATCGCCCGGAGACTGCGTGGTCCGCTATCTCGGCGCGCGCTGGCCCGCGCGGGTCGACCCCTGGTTTCCCGTGGCGGTCGATTCCTCGCGCGTGGTCGCGGCGCTGGTTTCGGGCAAGACCGAGAGGCCGCTTTGCTTCCGCGCGGGGAACCGGACCGGTTTCGCCGCGCTGCCGTCGGATCCCCCGTTGTCGATGGTTTTCTCGGACGTGCTCGTGGATTTCTACGGCGTGTCCGGAACGCCGCCGCCGGCGTTGCTTTTCGTGGTGGACGATTTCCACCCCGGGTGCGATCCGGGCGCGTTGCGCCGCCTGGTGGATTATTTCAGCCACCACGCGATTCCCTTCGCCGTCGGCACCCAGATGGAACGCCTGCCCGGGGGCGTCGAGCCGATGCCCCGGGAGGAGTATTTCGACGCGCTCCTCTACGCGCAATCCCGCGGAGGGCGGATTTTTCTCGAGGGCGACGGGGAGGCCGCGACCGCCGGGAAATTCGAGGAGGCCGGAATCCATCCCGTCGGCAGCGCGAACCCCGGAACGCCCGATCCCGCCGCGATCCAGATCGGCCGGATCTTCCGCCGGAAAATTCCCGGCGGCGAGCCGGAGCCGTTTCTCCTGCACGCGCCGCTGCCGCTCGCCAAGGGCGGGTGGCTCTGGCCCGCGAACGTGCGCGGCGGACTCGACGGCGAACACCTCGACGCGGTCCGCTCGCAGGTGCGCCGCATCGTCTCGTTCCGCGGCGGCGTGGCCGGCGTCGTCATTCCCGCCTGGCTTCCGTTCCAGGCGATGCGCGACCTCGTGGACGCCGCCCGGTCCACGGGCCTGCCCGCCGTCGACCCCCTCGAATCCGTCCCTCAAAAACCAACACCATGAAGCGATTTCCCGTCCTGATCCTGGCCGTCGCGGCCTTCGCCCTCCCGGCCTCCGCGGAGGACTTGTCCGCGCAGGCCGCCCGTTTATCGAACGAGGGCCGCCACGCCGAGGCCGCCGCGATCCTGCGTCGCGCCTCCGCGGAGGAGCCCGGCAACGAGGCGCTGGCCTACCGCCTGGCCAGCGCGCTGGTCTTCGACCGGCGGTTCGACGAGGCGCGGCCGATTTTCCAGCGGCTCGCCGGCTCCTGGGACTCCGCCCTCGCCGCGATGGCCGCCAACAGCCTCTCCGAAATGGAGCGGATCGAGGCCGAGGAGCTCGCAGCCCGCGCCAGGCCGCCCTCCGCCGAGGAGCTCCGGGCCCGCGCCGAATACGAGCAAAGAAAAGCGCTCCTCGAGCGGCGGCAGAAGGCCTACGAGCTTCTCGCCGCCCGGCGCGACGCCGAGGCGATCGAGTATATCTCGGGCCTCGACCGGAGCGGCGAGGCGACGCCCGAGCTCCTGCGCGAGGAGGCCGGCGCCCTCGACCGCTCGGGGCGGACCGTCGAGGCCGTCGAGGTGCTCCGGCGCGTGGCGGAGATGGAGAACCCCGCCGTCGAGACCCGCGCCCAGCTCGCGGCCCTGCTCCGACGGCAGGGAAAAATCCCGGAGGCCTATGAAATCTGGCGCGGCCTCCGCGACAGCCATCCCGACTCGCCCGAGGGCCGCCTCGCGGCGGCGGAGATCGATGCCCTCGCGCCCGCCTGGAATCCCGAACGTTTGTTCTGGGGAGAACTCGATATCTATGCCGCCTACCTCCAGCGCTACGACATCGGCGTGGCCAACGGCCGGCTGCGCCAGGGCGCGTTCGTCCCCGGCGCGCGGTGGATCGAGCCGTTCCTGCAGGCCGATTTCAGCCTCGACTCGGACCCCTACGGCGGCGGCGCGGACGGTCTCTCGACCGTTTACAACGAGAACCTCGCGGGGTTCCACGCCGGCGCGCGCGTCCGGCCTTTCGCGGAGCAATCCTTCACGCTCTACGTGCTGGGTGGCATCCAAAAGGACCTCCGCGGCACGGAGGAGCGCCGGGGCGAATGGTTCTGGGAGCTCATCGCCGGGCTCAACGGCTTTTGGGCCTGGGGCCCCGGCAGCCAGTGGGCCGCGGTCGATCTCGAGACCGCCTTCCCCGGCGGCCTGCCCGTGCTGCCCCGCTCGGCCCTCCAGTGGAAGCCGGCCGGGTGGACGCCCGCGAGCCCGGTCCTGGATTGGTTCGTCGAGGTCGGCGGGGATGCCGCCTACTACACGCGGTTGCAGGACGCGATCGGCTACGGCCAGTCGCGGCAAGGCTTCCGCCTGGCGCGGTTCGGCCGGGCGGCGGCGTTCGACGCCTACCTGCTCCAGAACCTCGTGATGGATATCGAGGGAAACTATTACGACAACTTTTTCGAGGCGGGCCCCGGGGTGCGGTTCGTCACCGCGCCGGTCGGCGCCGCGGTCTTCACCACGAGCGTGGATTACGTGCTCGGCTCCTACCTCGGCCGGAACTCCAACGACACGCGCGGCACGCTCGATTCGACCTACTCCGACTTCCGGATCACGGCCTCCTTTTCACTCCGCTGGTAACCCGCCATGGAAATTCTGCACCACTTTTTCCTCGGTCTCGCCTACGCGGCGGCGATCGGATTCTTCCTCTTCGGGATCGACGACGTCTTTTTCGATCTCCAATTCCTGCGCCGCCTCCGCGGCAAGCGCGGAAAACCGCCCGTTCCGCTCGAAACGCTGAAGGCCGAGGCCGAAAAATCCATCGCCATTTTCATTCCGGCCTGGAACGAGGGCGGCGTCGTCAACCGCATGGCGGACTTCGCCCGCAAGACGCTTCTTTACGAGAACTACGACCTTTTCATCGGCGTCTATGCCAACGACGCCGAGACGAACCGCTGCGTGGACGAGCTGGTGAAGGTCTCGCCGCGCATCCACAAGGCCGTGGTCCCGCACGACGGCCCCACCTCGAAGGCCGATTGCCTCAACCACATCCACCGCGCCATGGCCGCCTGCGAGATTCCGGGCCGCCGCGAATACCGCATCATCGCCCTCCACGACGCCGAGGACATCCTGCATCCGCTCACGCTCAAGGTTTACAACCATTACATCCCCGAGCAACTGGACATGGGCCAGTTGCCGGTTTTTCCGCTCGAGCTGAATCCGTTTGTCCACTGGGTGGCGAACTCCTACCTCGACGAGTTCGCCGAGCTCCACACGAAGGACATGTATGCCCGCGAGGCGATCGGCGGCGTCGTTCCCTCGGCCGGCGTCGGCACCGCGTTCTCGCGCGCCGCGATCGACTTCCTTGCGGACAAGAACGGCGGGAATCCGTTCCAGGAGGAGAGCCTCGCCGAGGACTACATCGTCGGCCTCGAGTTGAAGGCGGCGGGATTCCGCACGGGGTTCATCGACCATCCCGTGAGCCGCCAACGCGGATCGAAAACCGTCGTCGAACGCGTCGCCGTCCGCGAGAATTTCCCCCGCCGCTTCGGCCAGGCCGTTCGCCAGAAGGCGCGGTGGATCCTCGGAACCGCGCTCCAAGGCTGGGAGCGCGCCGGCTGGAAGGGCGGACTCGCCTCCCGCTACACGCTCTTCCGCGACCGCCGCGCCCCGCTGGTCCACACCGTGAACGCCGCGGGCTACTGCGTGATCGCCTACATGCTCGTGGATTTGGGAATCCGGAACTCCGGGCTCGCGAACTCGATCCACCTGCGCCCCCTGTTTGCCGCCGACAGCCTGTTGTGGAAGCTCGTGCTCGTGGACACCGCGCTGCTGGGCTACCGCGTGGTGCAGAAGGCCGCGCATGTCACCGCGCTCCACGGTCCGACACAGGGGCTGTTTTCCATCCCGCGCTACCCGCTCGCCAACTTCATCAACATGGGCGCGACCTTCCGCGCGATGTTCCTCTACACACAGCACAAAATCACCGGACAACCCCTCGCCTGGACCAAGACCACGCACATTTTTCCCGGAAGCAGCGAACTCTCCGGATTCACGCGAAGCGTCGAGGACCTGCTCGTGGACGACGGGCTCGTTCTCCGAAAGGACCTCGAGGCCGTGCTGGAGAAAAATCCCGGCCGGTCCGCGCCCAGGGCGCTTCTCGCCCAGGGCGCGATCGACGAGGAGCGCTTCGCCGAAGTGTGGTCCCGCCACTCCGGGCTGGGTGTCGAGGCGGTCCTTCCCCGCGATGTCGATCCCGCCCTTCTGGAATCCTGGAGCGAGGAGACCGCCATGGACCTCGAGGCCGTGCCGCTCCGCGCCCTTCCCGACGGCGACATCCTTGTGGGATTCGCCGAACCGCCCGGCGGGCGCGTCGTGCGCCGCGGCGCGGACATCCTCGAGGCCACGGTCTCGCCCGTGCTCGTGCGGCCCTCGAACCTCCTGCGCCTCCGCCACCGTCTTTACCCGGGGCGTCTCCTCAACGGCTCCTCGCCGGACGTTCTCCGGGAGCCGATCGAGTCCCTCTCCGGGCCCGATCTCCGGCGCCTGCGCGAGTTCCAGGCCCGCAAGAAGTGCGAGGAGGCCGATGCCCTCGCCGCCCTCCGCCTGGCCTCCGTGGAGGAACTCCGGTCCCTCGTGGCGAAGCCCCTGCGGGCCGAGCCGCGCGACCTCGCGAACGCCTCGCCCAGCCTCTCCCTCCTCCGCGCGCTCGGACCGTTCTTTTGCGAGGTCCACGCGCTCGTTCCCCTGCACGACGGCCGGATCGCCATCCGCAACCCCGTGCATCCCGGCGTGGCCGCCCGGCTCCGCTCGATCCTCGGCGACGAGCTGGCGTTCGCGGCCGACATCCCCTCGGGCTTCGAGCAGGCGTGGAGGAAATTCCAGGGCCTGCGACTCGCGCAGGGCGGCCTCCTCGACCGTCTCGTGGAAAACGGCCACATCACCCGGGAAAATTCGGAACGCGTGGGCAACATGCTCCGTGTGGTCGACGCCCCGGTGGACCGCCTGGTGGTCCGGTTCGGCCTCGCCAAGCGCGCCACGGTCCTCCAGGCCCTTCGCCGCACCGGCGGGCTCGAGACCGCCACGGACAACGACCACCACGGCGATCCGCGCGCCTCCGCGCTTCTGGCCCCCGGATTTTCGCGGCGCACCGGCGCCGTCGTCCACGACCTCTCGCCGGACGGCGCCACGATCCGCCTCGAGGGCCTTCTCGCCGCCCCCGACCTCGCCGAACTCCACACCCGCTGCGACGGGCTTCCCGTCCGCTTCGAGCTTTTCCCGTCCTGAAACCCGTCCCGCCGCCATCCATGAAAAAAACCGTCGCCGTTGTCGTCGGCACCCGCCCCGAGGCCATCAAGCTCGCCCCGGTGGTGCGCCGCCTGCAGGAATCCGCCAACCTCCGTCCCTTCACCATCTCCACGTCCCAGCACGGCGAGATGGTGGACCAGATATTCTCCAACTTCGGCATCTCCGCCGATGCGGACCTGCGCGTGATGCGCCCCCGGCAGGAGTTGTGGGACCTCACCGCGATCCTCTCCACGCGGCTCGGCGAGCTTTTCGCCTCGCATCCGGTGGACGCCGTGGTCGTGCAGGGCGACACCACCAGCGCCCTCATCGGGGGGCTGGCCGCGTTCTACCACCGGATTCCCGTCGGCCACGTCGAGGCCGGGCTGCGCTCGCACGACCGCTACTCGCCCTTCCCCGAGGAGTTGAACCGCACGCTGCTCGGGCGGTTGGCGAACTGGCACTTCGCGCCCACCCCGTATGCCGCCGACCTGCTTCGCCGCGAGGGGATCGGGAACGAGTCGATCTTCGTGAGCGGCAACACGGTGGTGGACTCCCTGCATTGGATGGTCGGCCGCCTCCGGTGCCGCGAAATCCGCCCCGGCCTCCTCAACGGCCAGCGCAAGCTCGTGCTGGTGACCTGCCACCGCCGCGAGAACCTCGGCCTTCCCATGCGCTCCGTGGCCCTCGCGATCAAGCACCTCGCGGACGGACACCCCGGGGTGCATTTCCTTTTCCCGCTGCACCCGAATCCCGTCGTGCGCGAGGCCGTGCAACCGATCCTGGCCAAGCAAAACGGCGTGACACTCTGCGAGCCGCTCAACTACGAGGAATTCCTCTCCGCGCTGCAGCAATCCTATTTCGTGCTCTCGGACTCCGGCGGCGTGCAGGAGGAGGCGACCGCGCTGGGCAAGCCCGTGCTCGTCCTCCGCCGCGAAACCGAGCGCCCCGAGGGCGTGGAGGCCGGCACGTTGCGCCTGGTCGGCACCGATGTGCAGGACATCCTCCGCGAAGCCCACGAACTCCTGGTCAACCCCGACCACCACCGCGCCATGGCCAACGGGTCCGGTGTGTTCGGCGACGGCCGCGCCGCGGAAAAAATCGTCGGCATCCTGGAGGAAAAACTCGCCGCCGCCCGGCGCATCCTCCCCTTCCAGCAGCCGGTCTCCGAGGCGGTGATGATGCAGTAATACCGAAGTCGATTTTTTTGAATACCGGCCGATTTTTTCTTCACGCAGGAGGGACCTGCTTCTCCGCTGCGCTGTGGTTGCCCTCCCGGGCCAAACCTTCGTCTTTTCCTTGGAACGAAGGCGCTGGCGCGCGGGTTTTGTCAGGTCCGGGGCGACTCCCGC
>CAZVPK010000026.1:0-18832 GCA_964628505.1 uncultured Chthoniobacter sp. | reverse complement strand
TTCGCGTTGGGATTGGAGGGATTGCCAGGCGGGTTGTTCGGTGATGTTCATGCGGTGGTTTGTAATGGAGGGGGCGGAGGGATGGAAGGTTGTGTTTGTTTTTCGATTCGGCCTGCGGGGGGCGTTTGCGTGGGCCCCGTGACGCTGCGGGAACCCAAGCTCTGTGCTCTTTCGGTTCTTTGTGGTCAATCCCGTGCGAATCGCCCCGCCGTCGCAATTCCATTTGGAATTTCGCGACGCGAAGACCGATTCCGCCGCGGCGACTCTAATCAAGCGCGACCTTGTTCGCGAGAGTGCCGTTGCTTTCGACAAGCCCGCGAGGCGCGTTGATGCCGGAGTTCAGAGCGCCCCGGCAAACTCGTCCAGCGACCCGCTCAGGATCGCCGCGCGATGAAGGGCTTGCAGCTTCGCAATGTTGTCAATCACCTCGATCTCCTCGCGCAAACCAGACGGCACCCGCTTGAAACGCAGCTTCAGGGTTTGAAGAATCCCTTGTTGCATGCCTTGCTGCATACCTTGCTGCATGCCTTGCTGAAGGCCATCTTCACGGAGTTGTTGGGCGAGAGTCATGGCGGCGTCCTTGAGCTTGGAGGTTTCGAGTTGATTGATCTTATCGCGGAAGGTCTCCATGTCAACGGAGGCCGAGTCGAGGATGTAGAGCAGCAGTTGATGGAAAATTTTCGTTGAAAGCTTGGAGAGCCGGGGTTCGTCCCACACTTCCGCGCCGAGCAATTTGCGGGAGCGGTTGGCTTTGAGCGCCCGCAGGATCATGATGCCGGTGTCGGTTCCCTGAATGTCTTCGAAGGAGATGTCCGCGAGCTGGATCAGGCGGAAGGTGAAATCGGGCACGAAGGCGCGGAGAGGATCGTTCTCGCCCAAAGGCAGGTTGAACAACTCGGAAAACCGTGTCGGGATTTCCCAAGAGGTCGCGTTCTGGGCGAGGACCACGGGCAAAACGACGGGCAGTTTTTCCGCATGCGGATTTTTGGAGCGGAAATCCAAAACGATCTGGTGGATGTAGTGGGAGAGGCGCAGGGCGATCCAGCGGTCCTTGTCGTGCTGGTGCTCGAAGAGGATGTAAACAAACGCCGTTCCGCCATCGCAGGGCACTTGAAAAAGCAGGTCGCTCTCGGCCTTGCGCATGCGCGCATCGACGAAGGAGCCGGGCACATGTTTGAGCTTGGACCACCGGAGGCGTTTAACGAGCCAGGCCGGGAGTTGACCGCGCAAGAAGGCGGCGGTGTTGGCGGGAATGCGGAAGCCGGCTTGGAAAAGCTTGTCGTGCGGCTGATGCAAAGGGGAAGCGCGCCGTGGCATGCGGATCAGGCTGCGAAAGCGGGTTGCGGCGTGCAAGGAAATTGAAGCCGCGCGGATCGCGACACTTTTCACCGGAGCTGAACTTGGAACAAGTGTCGATCACAGCCCGCGAGAAGCGCCAAACGCCGTCGAAACTTTTTTCAAAATTCCGCCAGACATTCCCCTTCGTGCGCCAACTCCTCTCGCAAGGCCCTCTGAGGTTCATTCCCCGGAAGCGGGAGTTCAGCGCGGTTTGCGTCCGGGTTTTTTCAGGAACTGCTCGACGAGGGCGGCTTCCTGCGTGCTGAGAAATTCCTGAGGCAGGCCGCGGTAGTGGAGGGTCGCCTGCGCGGAGTCGCCATAGGCGGCGAGGGCCATGGCCTGAACGGCCTTGTGGCGGGCGAGGAGGAAGGGATCGTCGGGCGGGGCCTGCGTGATGACGAGCGCCTCGACGGCGGACTCGCTTTTGCCGGCGCGGAGCAGCGCGAGGGCTTGGGTGGTCTGGAATTGGAGGTCGCCGGGATTTTCCGAGGACAGATCGGCGACAGCGGCGGGTGCGGCTTTTTTGGCGAGGACGAGGTTGCAGTAGGCGATTTCGTTGCGAAGGCGCTTGCGGTCCTCGGGCGAGAGGCCGGGGGAGGTTTCCATGGCTTCGCAAAAATCGCGGAGGCCGGCGGTGTCGCGCCAACCGCGAATGACTGGGAGGAGATTTTCCAGCGCGGCGGGAGCTTGTCGGGGATCGGCGAGAACGCGGGCGAGAGCTTCTTCGAAAAGCGTGGACTCGCGGGCGCGACCGAGGAATTCGGCCAATTCCAGATTCGATTCGGCGGAAGGCGGGGTGAGTTCGAACGCGCGGCGGTAGGCGGCGTCGGCCTCGGCGTTGCGTCCGAGCAAGCGGGCGGCGCGGCCGCGCTGGAGGGCGTTTCGACGGGCGTCGAGCGGATTCGCGGGAGTGCCGAGCGCTTGGAACGCCTCGTTGGCGCGGTTGGAGGCGGCGAGCGCGTCGAGCCACGACTCGAAAAGCTCGGGTTCCCGGACCGCCTCGCTCAACTCGAGAAGTTGGGCCGCGAGGGCGGGCTCGTTTTTTTCCAGCAACCAAAGCATGGCGGCGCGGCGCTGGTCGAAGGCCTGGCCCTTCGCGCGGTCCGAGAGGGCTTGCGCCACACGGGATTTCGCGGAGGGATCGAAGCGAACCTCGGCGCGGTCGGCGACGAGAAGGGTCTCGGGGGTGGAGAGCGGATGGGTGCGGAGTTCCTCGATCCACTTCGGCGTGTCCTGCGGCGGGGCGAGATTTTTTTTCAAACCCCGGGAGAGGGCCGTTAGGCCGGCCTCTCCGGCGAGGCGGTTGGATTCGAGAAGGAGATCGCGAAGCTCGGCTGCGCTCTGGCGATCGAATCGGTGATCGAGGAGAAAATCCGCGAGACGGTCGCGGGTGCGCGGGCCGGGTTCCATTTTCGCGGCCTCGCGAAGGCGTTCCTCGGTGGCGGGAAAATCCCCGCGCATCAGGGCGAGGTCGGCCTCGAGAAGCGGGGTTTCAACGTTCGGCGGCCCCGCCCGGAGCGCGGTGACGAGTCCCTCGGCGACCTCCCATTGACCCAACCGGCCCGCGAGGCGCGCGTAGGCGCGTGCGTCGTTCTCGGAAAGTCCGCCGGCGGCGGAGAGTTTTCGAAATGTCTCCATCGCGGCGGGATTTTCACCGGCCTCCGCTTGAAAACCCGCCAGCAACCGCAGGGCCTCGATGTTGACGGGATGGCAACGCAAGGAGGACTCCGCCGCGGCGCGCGAGGCGACCGGATCGCCACGCAAAAGAAGATCGGCGGCCTCGGCCGCCAGTCGCACGCTCCGCCAGACCTGCACTTCCTGATACACCATCACTCCGCCCCGCCAGGCGGCGAATCCCACTGCGGGCAACACAATCGCCAGAACCACGATTTTCCATTTCGAGGCGGGCGGGGTGGCGGGAGCGGCGGGGGCGGTTTTTTTTCGGGGCATTGCGGGGCGCGGAGGGTGAGGGTTCGAAAGACTATCGGCACCATGCCGGAACGATTTGGGCAAGCCGGAATTCTTGAAAATTCCCGCCCTCCACCCGCGCCGGGAAACACCGCCGGAAAAATTCTCCGTTGACATCCGGGCCGAATTCTTCAATGTGACTCCCATTCCTGCGACGCCGCATGACGTGATACCCCTCCGCACGCGTCGCAACGACCAAGACACCCTGTCGAAGGAAGACGTCACAGTTCCACAAGGCCAAAGGAACTCCGCGAACTCCCGATACACTTTTTGACAACAAGCTGAATTTTTTCCCGAACCCCGGCCGGATTTCCTGTCCGAGCGCCGGAGAAATCCTTTACGGAAAATCCCGAAAATGACCGAAGACCAAACCCAAACGGCCACCGAAACCCCGATGCCGGAGGAAACTCCCGCACCCACCGGGAAAACCCGCCGCCGCACCCCGAGAATCGGCCGCGCCCGCCGCGTCAAAGCGAAGACCGCCGAGGCCGGGCAAACCGAACTTTCCATCGACACCCCGCCCGTTGCGGAAACCCGAGCCGCGGAAAACGGAACCGTCCCCCCGGCTCCCGCCGAACCCACCGCACCCGTGGCCGCTGTCGCCCCCACGCCCCCGCAACCCGCTCCCCAAGCGCCTGCGCCGGCTCCCCCGCCTGTTCCAGCGACTCCGCCGCCGCCTCCCCCGCCGCCCACCTACGCGGACGGCATCGTCGAGGTCTCGGGCAAGGGATTCGGTTTCCTCCGCGAAGCCCGCCGCAACTACACGCAGTCGAACAACGACATTTTCGTCACGCCCGAGCTCGTCCGCAAATACGGCCTCCGCGACGGCATGTGGATCAAAGGCGAAACCCGCCGCGGCAATCGCGGCCCCCAAATGTTCCGCCTCACCGAGATCGAGGGCGCCGAGCCGGAGAATTTCCAAAACCTCCCCGTCTTCGAGGAACTCACCACGATCAATCCGAACCAGCGCATCAAGCTGGAGACCGTGCCCGAGCGCTTCACCACGCGCGTGATCGACCTCGTGTCGCCCGTCGGCAAGGGCCAGCGCGGCCTCATCGTCGCCCCGCCGCGCACCGGGAAAACCACGCTCCTCCAGCACATCGCCGACGCCGTGGTGAAAAACCATCCCGAGATGAAACTTCTCATCCTGCTTGTGGACGAGCGCCCCGAGGAGGTCACCGAAATCCGCCGCACCGTTCCCACGGCCGAACTCATGGCGAGCTCGAACGACTCCGACATCAAAACCCACACCCGCATCGCCCAGCTCGCCATCGAGCGCGCCAAGCGCCTCGTGGAAATGGGCAAGGATGTTTTCGTCCTCATGGACTCCCTCACCCGCATCGGCCGCGCGTTCAACAACGCCCAGGGCGGCGGCGGTCGAACCATGTCCGGCGGCGTCGACGCCCGCGCGCTCGAGATTCCGCGCAAACTCTTCGCCGCCGCGCGAAACACCGAGGAGGCCGGCTCGCTCACCATCATGGCGACGGCGCTCATTGAAACAAACAGCCGCATGGACGAGCTGATTTTCCAGGAGTTCAAAGGCACCGGAAACATGGAAATCGTCCTCGACCGCAAGATCAGCGACCAGCGCATCTACCCGGCGATCGACATTTTCCAATCCGGCACCCGCCGAGAGGAACTCCTCATCCCCGAGGAGGACCTCCACAAAATCGGAGTCATCCGCCGCGGCCTCGCCGGCCACAAGCCGATCGAGGCCATCGAGCGCCTGCTGTTTTTCATCCGCAAATACCCGACCAACGCCGAACTCCTGAAAAACCTCCCCGGCTGATTTCGGGAATGAAAAAAACGATCGTCCTCACCGGAGCCACGCGCGGCCTGGGTTTGGCGATGCTGGAATTTTTCGCCGCGGGAGGCCACACCGTCCACGGCTGCGGGCGCGACCCCGACAAAATCGCCCGCCTCCGCGACCTCTTCCCCGCTCCGCATTCGTTCCACACGGTCGATGTCTCCAAGGATGCCGCCGTGTCGCGGTGGGCCGCCGGGGTTTTGAAATCCGGCCCGCCCGACCTCCTGCTCAACAACGCCGCGCTCATCGCCCCGAATTCCCCGCTCTGGAAACTTCCCGCCTCCGACGTCGATCCCGTCCTCGACGTCAACATCAAGGGAACCATCCACACGATCCGCCATTTTCTGCCCGCGATGATCGATCGCGGCCGCGGAGTGGTTGTGAATTTCAGCTCCGGCTGGGGGCGCTCGACCTCGCCCGAAGTGGCCACCTACTGCGCGACAAAATTCGCCATCGAGGGGCTCACCTCCGCGCTCGCGCAGGAACTCCCTTCCGGCCTCGCCGCCATCGCCCTCAATCCCGGCATCATCCACACCGACATGCTCGCCTCCTGTTTCGGCGAAGGCGCGGACACCTACCCCGCCCCCGGGGAATGGGTGAAAAACGCGGGCCCGTTCCTCCTCCGCCTCGGCCCCCGCGACAACGGCCGCCCCCTCACCGTCCCCGGAATCCCGGTGTGATCCCGATCCGGAGGCCACTGCTGGAATCTTCCGCAACGACGTTGGAAAAAGGGTGTCTCCCCCCACGGGCCGGGATTCCCCAAACCGATCCGACGCCATCGCCACGCCCCGGGGCAACATTGGTTTGCATGGGCGCTGGATTTGAAGGAATCTGCAAGGTCCGCTATTTCCAATGACAGTCCAGCCGCTTCACGCATCGTCCCGACCCGCCCGCGTCGACAATCTTCGGGTGGTGGGAGTTTCCCGACTCATCACGCCCGCCCAGATCAAGGAACAATTTCCCGCCCGCGAGGAGCATCTCCGCCTGGTGGAAAAAACGCGGCGCGAGGCCCGCGCGATTCTTTCGGGGGAGGACGACCGCATGCTCGTGATCGTGGGACCGTGCTCGATCCACGATCCGGTTTCGGCGCTCGAATACGCCCGCCGGCTTTCGGTTCTCGGCCGCGAACTCGCGGACCGCTACCTCGTCGTGATGCGCGTTTATTTTGAAAAACCCCGCACCACCATTGGCTGGAAGGGATTCATCAACGACCCGAACCTCGACGAATCCTGCGATGTCGCCAAAGGCCTCACGCTCGCCCGCAGGCTGCTTCTCGACATCCTGGACCTCGGCCAACCCGCCGCCACCGAGTTTCTCGATCCGATCGTCCCCCAATACACCGCGGAGCTTGTGACCTGGGCCGCGATCGGCGCGCGGACGACGGAGTCGCAAACCCACCGCGAGATGGCGAGCGGGCTTTCGATGCCGGTGGGTTTCAAAAACGCCACCGACGGGAGTTTCCAGACCGCGATCGACGCGATGGCCTCGGCCTGCACGGCGCACAGTTTTCTCGGAATCGACCAGGACGGCGCGACGAGCATCGTCAAAACCGCGGGCAATCCCGACAGCCATGTCGTCCTGCGCGGCGGGCGCAACGGCCCGAACTACGGACCGGAGGATGTGAAGGCCGCGGAAACCGCCCTGCTCAAGGCCGGCCTGCACCCGTCGCTCATGGTGGATTGCAGCCACTCGAACTCGGGCAAGGATCCCAAGCGCCAACCGGAGGTCTGGAAGAGCGTGCTTCGCCAGCGCGGGGAGGGAAACCGCCACCTCATCGGCGCGATGCTCGAGAGCCACCTCCATTTCGGAAGCCAATCCCTGGGCGGCCGTCCGGCCGATTTGAAATACGGCGTCTCGATCACGGACGCCTGCATGGATTGGGAAACCACGGAAGCCCTCCTGCGCGATTGAAAATCCGGGAGGCCTCCCTCGCGGCGATCGATTTCGAGAGCGCCGGAACCGCTCCCGGGCTGACCGACGAACCGGTCCAGATCGCGATCGTCCATTGGAACAACGGGCGCGCCGAGCGGATCCTCGATTCGTTCCTTCAACCGACCCGCGAAGTGACCTGGGCGGCGCGCGGGGTTCACGGGATATCCGACGAGAAACTCCGCGGAGCCCCGCGGTTGCTGGATCTCTGGCCCGCGATCCGCGATGCGCTGCGGGGCCGGTGGATTGTCGCCCACGGAGCCGCCACCGAGAAACGCTTCCTCCGCGCCTTTCCGCTCCACGGCTTCGGACCCTGGATCGATACGCTCCCGCTGGCGCGCGCGGTTTTTCCGGAGCTTCCCTCCCACGCCCTCGGCGACGCCTTCGAATCCCTGGGATTGCATGTGGAATGGGAAAACTTCCGTTGGCACGACGCGGCGAGCGATGCCGCCGCCTCGCTGGTGCTCCTCCGCCACATCATCGACTCCGGCGGTCTGGACGGCGAGCCAGCCGAACTGCTCACCCGCCCGGATCTCCGGGAGTATTTTCGGACCCGCAGCCAATGATCCCCTCCGAGGTCACGACAAAATCCATCCGGATGTCGTGCGGCTCCATCGGAATCTCGTCCACCACCAATTCGGGAAAACAAACCCCCACCTTCACGCCCTCGAATCCCGCGAGGAAGCGGTCGTAGAATCCCCCGCCCCGCCCGAGTCGGCCTCCGGCGGGATCGAACGCCAGTCCCGGCACGAGGATGAAATCGGCCCTCGGCTCGACGCGCGGCGCGTTCGGCGGGGGTTCCAGGATCCCGAATTTTCCCTCGACCAGCTCCTCCACGCCCCGCACGGCGCGCAACTCGAGGCGGTCGCCCTCGATGCGGGGCAGGAGCACGGTTTTCGCCTCCGGCCAGGGCGTGAGAACATGGGGTTCGCGCTCCAGCGCGCAATACGCCGCCACGGTCTTCGCGCGGTGCCAGTCGATCCACATCGCGAGTTGGCCGAGCACGGCCATTCCCGCGGTGCGGCCGCGCAGCGCGGGCAGTTCCGCCAGGCAACGGCGCGCCTCCTCGCGCAGGCTTTGCTTTTCATCCCGGATCACCCAAACTTGTTTGATAGATGGTTCGCAGGTTCATCGAGAAAAAAATCGCGTCGCGCGCGAAGCCGGATCACCACGTCGATCTCAAGTTCGGGAGCGGATGGCACAAACGCAACTTCCTCGCGGAAGTCGTCATCCCCTCCCTGTTCACGAAACGCCACGGGGAAAAAACCAAGCCGGTCTTCCCGGACCTGCGCGAGGGCGAGATTTGCATCACCTGGATCGGGCACGCCTCGTTCCTCGTCCAGACGCCCGAGCACAGCATTCTCATCGACCCGAACTGGGCCAAATGGCTGAAGGTCATCAAACGCATCCGCCAGCCCGGCCTGGAAATCCACGACCTGCCGGCGATCGACCTCGTGCTCGTCACCCACGCGCATTTCGACCACCTCGACCGCAGGACGCTCCGCACCGTGGCCAGCGACCAGGCGATCGTGGTTCCCGAAAACGTCGGCGGACTGGTGCACGGCCTGGGATTCAACCAGGTGCGCGAGCTTCGCCATTGGGAGAGCTTTGAAATGGGATCGCTCAAGGTCACCCTCACGCCGGCGCGGCACTGGGGGGCGCGCGTGCTGCACGACAGCCACCGCGGATTCGGCGGGTTCCACATCGAATACGGCGGGCGCACGGTCTTCCACTGCGGCGACAGCGCGTGGTTCGAGGGATTCAAGGAAATCGGCGAGCGCCTGCCGGTTGAAATCGCCCTCTTGCCGATCGGCGCCTACGAGGCCCCGACCAAGCGCGATGTGCACATGAACCCCGAACAGGCGATCGACGCCTTTCTGCAGCTCCGGGCGCGCACGCTGGTCCCCATGCATTTCGGGACCTTCCGGCTCAGCTACGAACCCCTCCACGAACCCCCCGAGCGCCTCATCCGCCACGGGGCCGAGCGGCAGATCATCGACCGCATCCGGATTCTCAACGAGGGCGAGCCGACGGTTTTCTAGAAAAACACCGCTCCGGCCGAAAAATTTCCGCACCCGCCGCACCCGAGGGACGTAATGGTGGTCATGGGAGAAAACCACACCGCGGATTTTCCGGAACACATCGGGCTGATGGTGTTGCCGTGGGTGAGTCTTTTTCCCGGCGGGCTGCTTCCCCTGAGGATTTTCGAGGAGCGCTACCGCCACATGCTTCGGGACGCGCTCGACGGGCACCGCATGTTCGGCATCGCCCACACGGCCGGGGACGACGAGGAGGATTTGGAAAAGATCGCCTCGATCGGCGTGGTGAGGGCTTGCGTGAAAAACGAGGACGGCACCTCCAGCCTCATCCTCCAAGGCTTGTCGCGGGTGCTTTTGTCGAACGAATCCCTCGTCCCCTACCCCTCCGCGGACATTTCGCTTCTGCCGGACTCCGACTCCCCGACTCGCGAAATCGAGGGGCTGCGCCGCTCCATCCACAAACTGCTTCTGGAAGACCCCTCGGGTCCCGAGCGGCTGCCGAAGGGCTTCGCCGAGCATCTGGCCTCCGTCGATTCGCCCTCCTCGTTCGCCGATCTCCTCGCCTCCACCGCGGTGATGGATCCTGTCGACCGCCGCTCGCTCCTCGTGGAAACGAACGTCGCCGCGCGGATGCGGATTCTTCTCTCGAGCCTCCGGAACGCGGAACCGCTCGAGGAGCCCGGGGAGCCTTGAGGGTTCCCGCTATTTCAATTCCTCCGGCAGCAGGGGTTGCAGGTCCTTGACCTTCTGCACCGCGTCGCGGTGGCAAACGAGAATCGCGTCCGGAGTCTCCACCACCACCAGATTGTCCACGCCGCAGAGCGCGACGAGTCGCCCGTTCGAGACCGCGATGTTGCCGGTGGAGTCGGTTTGCACCACCGCGCCGCGCGAGGAGTTGCCGCTCGCATCCGGCGGAATGTGGGCCGGCAGGGCGGTCCACGCGCCGACATCGTCCCAATCGAAGTCGGCCAGCACGGTGGCGACGTCGCGGGCGTTTTCCATCACGGCGTAGTCGACCGAGATTTTCGGCAGCGCCGCGAAGCGCGTGGCGAGCAATCCGGGGAGGGCGTCGAACGACCCGAGGGCCTCGATGAAACCGGCCAATGGCGGAAGCTGCCGGCGCGACTCGTCGAGGAACACCGAGGCTTTCCAGACGAAGATTCCCGCGTTCCAAAAAAACGTGCCTTCGCGCAGGTAGGCGGTGGCTTTTTCCAAATCCGGTTTTTCCACGAAGCGGCCGAGGGTGTGCACCCGGCTGCCGCGCGACCCGGCGGGACGGGCTTCGCCGGCCTCGAGATAGCCGTAGCCCGTGGCGGGATGCGTGGGCGGGATTCCCAGCGTCACGATCGACCCGCTGGACTCGGCGGTTTCGATCGCGTCGGCCAGGCGGTCGCGGAATTTCGCGACATCGTGGATCATGGCATCGGCCGGAAGAACCACGCAGACCGCCTCGGGATCGAGCGAGCGGGCGACGGCGGTGGCGAGCGCACAGGCGGGCGCGGTGTCGCGCTTCGCGGGCTCGGCGAGAATGTTCCGCGCGGGAAGAAAGGGAACCGCGGCTCGGGTGGATTCGAGCTGGGCCTCGTTCGTGAGGATGAATGTGTTTTCCAGCGGGACCACGCCCTCGAGGCGGCGGACGGTGGTTTCAAGAAGGGTCTGGTCGCCGAGGAGGCGCAGCAGGTGCTTGGGCGTGGTGCGGCGGCTCATCGGCCAGAAGCGCTCCCCGCTCCCTCCGGCCATCACAAACGCGAACGTCGAAGTTTTTTCCATGGGGGGATGATGTGAAATCCCCGCGCCCGGCGTCAATCGGCCAGGGCCGCGTCGAGGAACGCCTCCTCCTCGCGGGTGAGCAGGCGGCGGGGAATCCCGGCGGCCATCCGGAGAGCCTCCTCGTTCCGGCCGTTGGCGGCGAGAACGGCCGCGAAGACCGCGCGTTGGCGAGGCTCGAGCCTGTCGGGATCGAGGGAAACCGGTCCCTCCTCGAGCAGGTGGAGGGCCTTTGCCTTGCGTCCATTGACGAGCATCCCCAGCGCGGCGGTGATGTGGAAATCGGGGTTGTCGCCGGCCAGTCGGAGCCGGAACTCGACGTCCTCGATCGCGACCGGCTTCCCGAGGATGAGGCGGTTGAATTGAAGCCTGTCCAGAACGAAGGGATCCTGCGCGAGCACCGGATTGCGGACGGATTTTTCGTAGAGGGCGAGGAGGCGCATCGAGTCCCGGTGGCTTCGGGCGACGGGAACGAGTTGCTTGAGGGCCTCCGCTCCTTGAAGCGGATCGTTCGCGAGGACCGGCAGGTTTTTTTCGAAGAGGTCCCACTCCCCGGCGGCGAGCAGGTTTCGAAGCACGTCGGAAAAAGCCGGGGGATCCCCGCGGAAACGGCTCAGGGCCTCGTTCCGCAAGTTGGCGGCCTCGGCGACAAGGCCCTGTTCCTTGCGGGCCCGCGCGAGAACGGGAAGCCGGGTGGAATCGGGAAGGACCGCCGAGGGCGAGGCCAGTTCGGCCTCCAGAAGCGACCACTGGCCGAGCGCCGCGGCGGATTCCAACCACAATCCCAACGCGTCGCGGTCGGCGCGGGCGCTCTCCAGGGGGAGGACGGACTGCGCGGCGGCGGGATTTCCCCGGTCGAGAAACCAACGCGCCGCAGCCACCCGGTCGGCGAAGGATGCGTTGGCGAGGGAATCCAGCAGGCGGCCCATCACCCGCTGGGCGGACGCGGGATTCCTGCCGATTTCCAAGCCGGCCGCATCGATGCGCGAGGACGCGGACGCCGCGGGATGCGAGCGGTAAAGCTCGATCCATTCGCCGAAGTCCTCTTCGGAAAGAATGCCGGCGGACAGACCGGTCCGCAGCGCGCGCAAACCGGGCGCCCCCTTGTCGATGGAGGCGACTCGCCGAAGCAAACGCGAGATCTCGGTGGCGTTGAGGTCGAGAATCTCGTGATCGGAAAGAAGGAAATCCGCCAGGGCGCCGAGCGTTTCCGCGTCCTCCCGCTCGGCGATGGCCGCCCGGAGAGCCTTTTCCTGGGCCACCGGATCGCCGGCGGCCCCGTGGGCGATGGACTCGACAAGATGGGGAAACGCGGCGTCTCCACTTTCCCGGCGATAGGCGTTCGCGGCATACAGGGCGCGCTCGAGTTCTCCATGCCGGGCCGCCGAGAGGGCCATCAAGCGCCAATCCCCGGCCCCGGTCCCGCCGCTCTCCTCGAGGAGCCGGTGGAATTCCAAGGCCTGCGGACTTCCCTCCAAATCCAGCAGGCGCGCCATCAGGCGGAGGGCCCTGGTGTTTTCCGGATCCAGCGTGACGGCCTGCTTGAGTTGGGTCATCGCCTCGCGGGTTCGGCCGGACTGAAACTCGGCCTCGGCGGATTCCGACAAGCGGGCGGATTTGGAGGCATCGAGAACCCCTTTTCCCAGCAAGTAGGCCCGGTGGACGACAAACGCGACAACGAGGGCGAGAAGAACGCGGTAGATCCACTTGCCGCTGAGGCCGAAATTCGGCGACAGGCGCCGTTGGTAGAAAACCGGCCTCACGCGGTGTCAGCCCGGAATGCGGACGGCGCGGGTCTTGTCGAGCTTGAGCACGCCGGGGCCCGAGGGCGGGACGGCCTTGGGATCGGTGATTTTTTCGCCGTTCCACTGGACGCTGCCCCCTTCGACCAGGCGGCGGGCGTCCGAACGGGAGCGGGTGGTTTGGAAGCACGCGGCAAACGCCTCGACGACCACGCCGAGAATGTCGGCGGCGGGTCCGGGCCGGAATTCGGGAAGGTCGGCGTGCGCGAGATCGCGGGCGCTGAAGCGCGTGTTGAAATCCTCGAGCGCGCGACCCGCCGCCTCCTCGCCGTGGAACCGCGCGGTGATGCGGCGGGCGAGGGATTTTTTCGCGTCCATCGGATGCGTCTCCGCGGGCAGGGACTCGCGCAGGAGGACGTCGTAGTAGCGGGCCATGAGCGTGTCGCTGATGCTCATGATTTTTCCGAACATCCCGCCGGGCGGATCCGTGAGCGCGACGTAGTTGCCCAGGCTCTTGCTCATTTTCTGGTGTCCGTCGAGGCCCTCGAGAATCGGCATCACCATCGCGACCTGCTGCTCCATGCCCTCCTCTTTTTGAAGGTCGCGGCCGACCATGATGTTGAAAAGCTGGTCGGTGCCGCCGAGCTCGACATCGGCGCGCACCATCACGGAATCCCAGCCCTGCATGATCGGGTATTGGATCTCGTGGGCGCGGATCGGGAGTCCCTTGTCGAGGCGCTCGCGGAAATCCTCGCGCACGAGCATCTGCTGGAGCGTGACGCGGCTGTTGAGCTTGATGACCTCCTCGAAGCTCATTCCCTCGAACCACTCGCCGTTGAAAACGATCGTGGCGCGCTCGCGGTCGAGGATTTTGAACGCCTGCTCCTGGAAGCTTTTCGCGTTCGCCATGACCTCGTCGTGCGAGAGGTGGGGGCGCGTGACCGAGCGCCCGGTCGGGTCGCCGATCATCGCGGTGAAGTCGCCGATGATCAGGATCGCCTCGTGGCCGCGATCCTGGAAATCGCGGAGCTTGGTCAAGGCGATGCTGTGGCCGAGGTGGATGTCGGGCGCGGTGGGATCCACGCCGAGCTTGACGCGGAGCGGGCGGCCGAGGGCGAGCTTGGCGGCGAGCTCGTGTTCGCTGAGAACCTTGGCGCTGCCGCGGAGGAGGAATTCGAGGTCGGACATGTCGGGAAAAAAATCAGCGGGGTTTGTTCAACAACTCGCGCACCTCGTCAATGGTCATCTCCTTGCGGATCTTGTCGGAGATTTGGTCCAGCGCGCCCTGCGCCGCGCCCGGGACAAGGAATGGACGGACCTGCGCGGTGGAATCGCCAAGCGCGGCTTTTTGGGAGGAGTCCCGGTAGTCCCCGGTCTTGGCGTCCCGCACCGGGTAGGCGGCGTCGGGATTTCCGCCGCCGCGGGCCATGAGCGGGGCCTCGCGCGCCTCGTAGACCCGGTTGCCGAACCAGGGGTTCCGGATTCCGAAAAACGATCGAGTGCCGGCGAATTCCTTCGCGGCGGCATCCTTCGTTCCCGGGTAGGCGCGGGCCATGGGAGACTCGCGGATGAGAACCCCGTCGCCGCCTTCGAAGGATTTTTTTTGCATCGGATTCGCGAGTTCCATGTCGGGGCGCTGAATGCGCTCCAGCAGCTTGCGGTCCTGCTCCTGGGCAAGGAGGAGGGAGGGAACGGCCAAGGCGGCGATCGCGGAGGCGAGGGAGGTTTTCATGGACCCTGCGCGGGGCGGGCGCTCAACGCGGAACCAGCGGCGCCGTTTGGAGCAGGTCGGGTTGGGTTTTCAAGAACGCCTCCACCTCGTAGGCGGATCCCGCCTTCATCTCGCGTGTGGAAATTTTTTCACGGTATTCGATGCGCTCGTCGGGATTGATGATGACAATCGATTCGCCTTGCGGAAACGAGCGGTCGTCGGACCAGCGCTCGATCACGGATCCGGCGGAATTTTTCGCCTGGATGTCGATGTGCTGGCCGGTCGGAAATTCCAAGCGGACCATGCGGTTGGAGGTGTTGCGCACCGTGTAGTCCACACCCAACTCCCGGGTCTCGGAGAGGAGGGGCGATTCGGGATCGAGCCGGATCGAGGCCTGCTCGCGGGTGTCCGCCCGGCCGCGCAGGTTCACCGAGGCGAACATTCCCGTGAAGAAATTCCGCACCTGCACGAACGCGGGGTCGATGGATGTCGGCGCCAGCGGATATTGGCTCGCGGGCGAGGTGGCGGCCTCGATGACCCGCTCCTCGGCCTGGAAGTCGCGGGCGGAGACGAAGAACGGCGTGCTTTCGTCGGGGGGTGTCCAAGCGAACGGCGTGGCGGCGTCGCGCACGTCTTCGGCAAGGGCCGGGGCCAAGGACAGGACAAACAGGGCGGCGGCAAGGCGTTTCATCGGGCCAGTGGTAGCGGAGCCCTCCCGCGGTTGCAATTCCTAACCGAACTTCTAGGGTATCGCCGCGACACGCCTCCGTCCGATGCTCCGAACCATCCCAAGCCTGCCAGGCACCGCGCTTTTGCTGGCCCTCCTCGCCCTCCCGCCCGCCTTGTTCGCGGGGGCAAAAAAGACGCCCCCGCTCGCGATCCGGCTCCATTGCGAGGGCTCCGCCACCGACGGGGATTCGTTCGTCACGGAACTGACGCTCAGGGACGGCACGAAACTTCCCATTCGCAAGGTGCCGGCGGTGAACGAACGCGACATCACGGCGTTCTATCCCTTCCCGGGAAACGACGGTCTCGCGGGCGCGTATTTCCGATTGGACGCGCACGGTTCGAACAAGCTCCATCAGCTCGGCGTCGAGGAGAAGGGCCGTTCCGCGGTGGTCCTCGTCAACGGCCGCGCGGCCTCGATCCTTAAAATCTCGGGCACCGTGCGCGACGGGATCCTTTACGTCCCCGGCGGCCTCCTGCCGCAGGAGATTCTCCAACTCGAAAGCCACTTCCCGTTGATCGGCCGCGAGTCGGAGTTCCGCAAAGGAAAGCGCGCGAGCAAGCCATGATCGCCCGCGCCGCCGCATTCCTGCTCGCCCTGGCGCTGCCTCTCCACGCGGCGCAGTTCGACTGGCCCACCGAAAACCGCGCCCTGCTCGAAGGCCGGCCCGGGGATTTCTACATGTATGTGGACCGGAACTTCGAGGGCGTGGCCAGCAAGCCCTGGGAAGGCGGCACCTTCGGATTCGTCCGCGGGCCGCAGCGCCAATCCGGCGAGGTGGTTTTCACCAGCCTCCACGAGGGCATCGACATCGCCCCGGTCCGCCGGGATGCCGCGGGCAACCCCCTCGACGACATTCTCGCCTCAGCCGCGGGCGTGGTCGCCCACGCGAGCCGCGAACCCGGAGCATCGAACTACGGCCGCTATGTCGTGATCGAACACGAGATCGAGGGCGCCCGCGTCTACACCCTCTACGCCCACCTCTCGGAAATTTCCGTCGATACGGGCCGCCGCGTCGCCCAAGGCGAACGGATCGGCCGGATGGGATTCAGCGGCGCCGGCCTGAACCGCGAGCGCTCGCACCTCCATTTCGAAATCGCCGTTTTGTTGAGCGAGCATTTCGAGGATTGGCACCGCCGCCATTTCGCGGGCAGCCCGAACAAGCACGGGCTCTTCAACGGGCTCAACCTCGCCGGCATCGACCCGGCCCCGATCCTGCTCGAATCGGCCAAGGACCCCTCCTTTTCCCTGTCAAGGCACATCCGGGGACGCGAGGCGTTTTTCAAAATCTCGCTTCCGGCCGAGGCCGCGATGCCGTTGATCCGCCGCCTTCCCTGGCTCGTTCCCGACGGCGAGCCCGCCTCTCCACCCTCCTGGACCCTCGCTTTCACCCCTTACGGATTCCCCGTCGAGGCACGGGCCTCGCTCGAGGCGACGGATGCCCCCCGCATTCCATGGATCGCCGAGACGCGATTCGCCTACCACCACGCCACCCGCGGCCTCGTCGCCGGCCCGCACGGCGCCCCGCGCTTGAGCGACTCGGGCATGCGGTTCGTCCAACTCCTCGGCGGACGCTGATTTTTCCAAAAAAATCCTCTCAAATGTCTTGCCCGCGTGCCGTGACGGGCTATTCTTCCCGCCCGATTATGGCAAAAACAGCATGGCTCGAGCGCAACAAGCGCAAACAGAAAACCGTTGAAAAATACGCGGCCCTCCGCGCGGAACTGAAGGCGAAAAAAGACTACGCCTCCCTCTCCCAGCTTCCCCGCGACGCGAGTCCCACCCGCGTTGTGAACCGTTGCCGCGTCTCCGGACGCCGCCGCGCCTTCCTGCGCCGCTTCCAGATTTCCCGCATCACCTTCCGCGAACTGGCCTCCGCCGGCCTCATCCCCGGCGTCACCAAGTCGAGCTGGTAGTTTCCCGGACGCCGGATTCCCCCGCCCTTTCCCGGGCTTCCGTTCCGGCGAGCGCATCCCCTTCATGTCTCCGGTCTGGAAACGGAAGCCGGTGTGGGGCGTCGGCATCGGCGTGGGATTTCTTGGCGCCCTCGCTCTGGCCCTCCGACACCGCAGCCGCATTCAATCGCGGGGGCCCATTCCCGAACAGATTTCCCCCACCATTTTCGCCACGCGCGTTGTCAACACCCCGAAAGGCGACCTCGTCTACCACGTCTGCGGCTCGGGGACTCCCTTGGTTTTCCTGCACGGTCTTTTTCCCGGCGCGTCCTCCTACGAGTGGTCCAAAGTCTACTGCCACTTCGCCATGTCCCGCGAAGTGCTGGCACCCGATTTGATCGGCTTCGGCGAGTCCTCACGTCCCGTGGCCGCCCCCGACGCCCAGGACCATGTCGAATGTCTCGCGGAGTTCCTCCGCGCCACCTGCCCCGGGCGACCGGCTGTTCTCGTCGCCAGCGGACTGACCTGCCAGATCGCGCTTCTGCTCTCGGCGCGGCACCCCGAACTCGTCGACCGCCTCGTGCTTTTTCTTCCCTCAAGATTCCGCGAAACCCGTCAGGCCGAAACAATGGGCCTTGTTTCCGGCAGCCGGATTCCGGGCCTCGGGCGTTTTGTCTACCAACGCCGCACCGCCCGCCCCGCGTTCATTCGCGCCTGGCTCTCCACCGAAGGCTATGCCGACCCCGGCGCCCTCACCGAGGAAACCGTGGATGTCGTCTCCTCGTTCGCCCGCCAATACGGGGCCGAGCACGCGATCCTCGCCCTGTCGAAAAGCAGAAAAAAATTCGATGCCTCCGCCCGCCTTCCCGAAATCCTCGCCCCCGCCCACATTCTCTGGCCCGGCGGCGCCGAGGGCTTTCCGCCCGGCGAAGCCACCGCCCTCTGCAGACGACTCTCCAAAAGCAGCCTCGAAATCCTCAACGGCGCCTCCGCCTTCGCGCCCATGGAAAATCCCCCCCTCCTCACGCGCTCGATCGCCCGCTGGCTGGACGGCGACCTCGCCGGCGAATGGCCCGAGGCCTCCGGCGGCTTGTCATAACCGGCTTGATCCGTTTACAAACCCGTTCCACAAAAACCACACCCATGCACAAACTCGTTCTCATCCGCCACGGCGAAAGCACTTGGAACAAGGAAAACCGCTTCACCGGTTGGCACGATGTCGACCTCAGCGACAAGGGCCGCGAGGAAGCCAAAGCCGCCGGCCAGCTCCTGAAAAGCGAGGGCTTCGCGTTCGACATCGCCTACGTCTCCGTCCTCAAGCGCGCCCTCAACACCCTCTGGGGCGTCCTCACCGAACTCGACCAACTCTGGATCCCCATGGAAAAGGACTGGCGCCTGAACGAACGCCACTACGGCGCGCTCCAGGGCCTCAACAAGGCCGAGACCGCCGCCAAGTTCGGCGACGAGCAGGTCCTCGTCTGGCGCCGCAGCTACGACATCCCGCCGCCCGCCCTTGAAAAATCCGACGAGCGCTGGCCCGGCCACGATCCCCGCTACGCCGGCATCCCCGAGGAAAAACTCCCGCTCACCGAGTGCCTCAAGGACACCGTCGACCGCTTCCTCCCGCTCTGGCACGAAAAAATCGCCCCCACCGTGAAGTCCGGCCAGCGCGTCATCATCGCCGCCCACGGCAACAGCCTCCGCGCCCTCGTGAAGTATCTCGACAACCTCACCGAGGAGCAGGTGCTGAAGCTCAACATCCCCACCGGCATCCCGCTCGTCTACGAACTCGACGAAAATCTCAAGCCGCTGAAAAGCTACTACCTCGGCGACCAGGACGCCATCGCCGCCGCGATGAACGCCGTCGCCAACCAAGGCAAAGCCAAATAAAACCCAGCCTCCCCCATCG
>CAZVPK010000025.1:0-19199 GCA_964628505.1 uncultured Chthoniobacter sp. | reverse complement strand
CCAGGTTGACGTTGAGGTTCCGCTCGCGGAGAAGCACGGCGCGGTCGTGGATGATATCGTCCACGCTGTTGGTGAGGCCGAGGAACATGGCCACGACCAGCGAGAGGAAGAGGTAGGTCGGGATGTGGAAGGCCGAGGCGAAATCGTAGACGTCGCTCTCGGAGTATCGGAGAACCATTCCGGTGAGGACCGCCAGGAGGGGGGCTTCGAGGATGGTGGTGAGCAGATTCGCGCGGTTGCGGAGTTTGCTCAGGAAGGCCCGGCGCAGGAGGATGGTGAACTGGCGGAATTGCTCGACGGCGCGGAGGCGCTCGCGGCGGCGGGAGTCGATCGGTGGCGCGGGCGGTGCGGCCTCGCGAGGCGGTGCGGTTTGCCGCACCTCCTTGAGCAGCCGGTAGGCCTCGTATTTGTCGCGCCAGTAATCGGGCGAGAACCGGCGGGCGGGCACGAGCTGGCCCCGGTTGTTCTCCTCCAGGATGATGTCGCCGCCGAGGTCGCGGAGCGGGGTTTCGAGGACATCGAAGATGAACTCCGGGCGGGTGGTGCCGCAGGTGTCGCATCCGCCCGGGGAGGGATTGGATTGGCCGCTCTCGGCCTCCGCGAAATAGGCGAGCGTCTCCTGCGGGGTGCCGAAGAAGACGAGTTTGCCGCCGCGGTCCAGGACGATCGCCTTGTGGAACATCTGGAAAATCCGGGAGGTCGGCTGGTGGATCGTCACGAGCACGATCTTGTTGTGCGACATGTCGCGGATGATCTCCATGATGTGCTCGGAGTCCTTCGAGCTGAGGCCGCTGGTGGGCTCGTCGAAGAGGTAGATGTCGGCCGTTCCGACCATGTCGAGACCGATGTTCAGGCGCTTGCGCTCGCCGCCGCTGAGGATTTTCCGGTCCGTGGAGCCGACGAGGGAGTTGCGGCGCTCGTTGAGTCCGAGTTCGGCGAGCTTGCCGTCGATGCGGCGGGTCCGTTCGCGGCGGCCGAGGTGGGGAGCGCGGATGGCGGCGGCGAAGTCGAGGTTCTCCTCGATGGTGAGGTGCTCGTCGAACGCGTCGTATTGCGGGATGTAGGTGACGTATTTGCGGAGGGTCGCGTGGTTCGCGTAGAGGGAAAGGTTGTTGAAGAGGACCTCGCCCTGCGCCGGTTGGAACTGGCCGGAGAGGGCGCGCAAGAGCGTGCTTTTGCCGCAACCGCTCGCGCCCATCACGCAAACCGTCTCCCCGCGCTCGACGGCGAACGAGACGCCGTCGATGGCGACCGCCCCGTTGGGGAACCGGCACACCAGATCGCGCGCCTCGAGCGTGCGGACGAGGTTTTTCTCCTCCTCGATGAGGCGCTCGGAGAAGTTGCAGCGGAGGATCTGGCCGGTGTCCACGCGGATCGTGTCGCCATCCGCCAGGTCGATGGAATTCCTCACAGGCGCGCCGCGCACCAGGATCGGCCGGTCGCTTTTCAGGACCTCGACGCTTCCCACCTTGCGATCGTAGTCGCAGTGGATCTTGAGCAGCACGTCGCCTCCCGGGCCGGGGGAGAGCAGGATGTCGTCCTCCTCGAGAAGTCCGGGGTTGTTGGAGACGAGGTATTCGCTCTTGGAGGCCTTGAGCGCGAACCGGCCGCCGTAGGAGCGGGCGCGCAGGCGAAGGTAGTCGAGATCGAGTTCGCTGTCGTCGTGGAAGACGATCCGGTCCTCGAGGGTGGCGAG
The DNA here is from genome assembly GCA_964628505.1 of uncultured Chthoniobacter sp. Classification (GTDB taxonomy): domain Bacteria; phylum Verrucomicrobiota; class Verrucomicrobiia; order Chthoniobacterales; family Terrimicrobiaceae; genus UBA967. The sequence continues at coordinate 17,503 of CAZVPK010000025.1, read as the reverse complement.
CACCTCGGCGCCCCGCTTGAGGCGGACTCCGCGCAGGACGGCATCGACATCGCGGAGCGCCTTCACGCGGACCCTCAGGCCGAACGCCACCTGGAGGCAGGAGTCGCGCGTGCGGTTTTTCTCCAGGGTCACTTCGTCGTCGCCGCTCACCGCGACATAAATCTCCGGCAGGGTGACGTTTTTCTTGGCGTTGAAATAGAAGATGAGGTCCGCGTAGGCGAGAACGACGTCGTCCACGAGAAGGCGCTGGCCGGGGTAGAGCCTGGCGAAGCCGCCGGGTTCAAGGGAGCGGCCCTGGACGATCAGGTTGCGGGTGCTGAGGTTTTTGACGATCACGAGATCGCCGAAGCGGTAGGCGTGGAGGCGTTCGCCGGTTTCGAAGCCCGGCATCACGACATCGGCCCGTTCCTCGTGGCCGAAGCTCACCATTTCCAGCGGGGAGGCTCCGGAGCTGTAGATCGAGGCGTCGGCCTTCTCGTCGGCGTTGAGTTGATAGACGATGTCGATCGCCTGGGTGGCCATGCCCAGGCGCGACATGAAGGCGTAGTAGGCTACCACGGCCTCGTTGCGCAGGCCGGCGCGGGCGATGAGGTCGTAGAGTTGCACGCCGAGGAGGATTTTGCGCTCGTCGCCGAGTTGTCCGGCGAGTTTCTGCGCCATTTCATCAAGGTCCTGGCGCTGGTTGAGGGCGCGGCGGAAGAGATCCCTCAGCTCCGAATACACCGCGTCGGGGTAGTCGTAGCGCAGGAACCCGAGGCTGGAGTCGATTTCCTCCTCCATCAAATCGCCGTCCACGCGGGAGAAGGCCGCCAGCACCTGGATCAGGGTGGGGAGGAGGTTCGGCCCCTCGGTGACCGTGCGGGGCTTGCGCAGGATGCGACGGATCGCATGACGGAACACTCCCTGGGCCCGGGCGGCGAGGCGAAGGACCTCCTCGAGGCGGGCCTGAATCCCGCTCCGTGCGGCTGGAGAAGAAACGGAGTCCACTGGCCGGCCAAGGTAGTCCCGCGCCGCGCCCATTGCAATGCGGGCCTGCGGGGGCCTCGCCCGAATTTGACACTGTTCCGCAAACCCGCTTTGATTCCGCCCCATGATCCGTCCGATTGTGCTGCTCTGCGCGGCCGCCGCCCTCCTCGCGGGCTGTTCGACCCCCGAGGGACCCGCCACCCGACTTGACAAGGCGAACGTCCTGCCCCTCGCGCTCGACGACTCCTACCAGTTCCGGAAAATTCTCACCTCCCTGTTCGATCCCGCCATCCAAGAGGCCGAGACCGAGAGCGAGCCGGTCAAGTTCGAACGCTACCGCCGCACGTGGGGCGCGGTCGATTCCCTCGAGGTGTCCAAGCGCCTGGGAAATTACTTCACCGTCTTCTGGCGGAATTCCGAGGAATCCGACGTGACCCTGAGGTTGGAATACCGGCAGGCGGGCCTCGGCAACCATGTGATGGCCCAGGAGCGGTTCTATCCCGCCGCGAGAGGCTCGCACCGCTCCACGTTCCAGGTGGTCGGCGACGATTTCCTGGAAAACGGGAGGGTCTCCGCGTGGCGGGTTCTCCTGGTGGTGGACGGCAGGATCGTGGCGTTCCGCCAATCCTACATGTGGAGGTAGCCTGTTTGACTTCCCCCTCCGGTCGGGTCTAGGGTTTGAACAACGATTGTGAGCAAGGTTTCCAGTATTCTCGTCGGCAGCGCCAACGGGACGGTTTGGGTGAAGCTGGAGGGTCGTGGAACCTTTGAAAATTGCCAGTGCCTGAAGGAATTCGCCCGCCGCATGATCCAGCGCGGCCATCGGGATTTCGTGCTCGATCTGGAAAAATGCGAACTCATGGATTCCACGTTCATGGGCACCCTCGCCGCTCTCGCCTTCAACCTCCGCGAAATGCGCGAAGGCGGCTTGCGGGTCGTGCGCGCGAACCGGCGGAATTTTTCCCTGCTGGAAAGTCTGGGGCTCGACCACCTTTTCAAGGTGGAGCCGGAACCCGCGGTCCCGGTTCCGCAATCGCTCCGCGCCTCGGAGGTCGCGGAGTCCGGGGAGGAGTTGACCAAGGCCGACATCCTTGTCGCGCACGAGGCGCTCGTCGAGGCCGACCCCCGCAACGCCGTCCGGTTCCAGGACGTCATCGATTACCTGAGGCAGGAACTCGCGGGGGACGACGCGGGAAGTCCGCCCTGAGGCCGGGTCGCTCCGGTCTTGATCGGCGGCGGTCGATCGCGGAAGGTCGAACTCCGCCCTGCCGACATGTGGACACCTCTCAACCTGGCCCTCTTCTGGGGCGGCCTTGCCCTCGCGGCGATTCTCGCGGTCTCGATGTGCGGCATGGTTCGCCGGTTGCGGAGGCGTTTGACGGATCTGGAAAACCGGGAAAGCCGCGTCTTTGAATTTCTGGAGGGAGTTGGCGAGGCGTTTTCGGTCGATGTCCGGAGCGGGGACCTGCACCGGCTGATAGTCGAAAGCGCCGTGCGGATTCTCGACGCCCGCGCGGGGGCACTCTACCTGACGGAAAAAACCGGCGCCACCCTTGTGCCCGCGCACCTTTCCGCCGACTGCCCGGCCTTTGAATCGATCCCGGCCCACGTTCGGGAGGGCCTTCGCGGGACGCCCGGCGCCTTGCGCGATTTTCTGGCGCTGCAGTCCGTGCCTCGCGGCGGAGAGGGACCGTTGGCCGCGTGTGGACGCGACGCCGTCTTCCGCCTGGCCTCCCTGCCCGATGCCGAGGGTCAAGGCACGTTTCAGGCGCTTCTGGGGCCGTTGGTCTATCGCGACCAGGTCCTCGGCGTTCTGGCCCTCGCGGGCCGACCGGGCCGGAGCGTTTTCGGCGAGGGGGACCTCCGGGTTCTGCGCGCGATCGCCGGCCAAAGCGCCTTCGCCCTGCACAACGAGGCCGTTCACCTCGAGGCGGGCCAAAAAAAACTCATCGACCGCGATCTCGAGATCGCCCGCGACGTCCAACGCATTCTTCTGCCCGCTGCGTCTCCGGTTTTCGACGGCTACGAGATCAGCGGCCTGAGCCTTGCCGCCGGGCACCTGAGCGGGGACTACTTCGACTACGTTCCCCTCGAAGGGGGGCGACTGGCCGTGGTCATCGCCGATGTCTCCGGCAAGGGCGTTCCCGCCTCGCTCATCATGGCCATGTGCCGCGGTGTGCTCCGAAGCGAGGCCCGTCTCGGCGAAACCCCGGGCGACGTCCTTCGCGCCGTCAACCGGTTGCTCTATCCCGACATCAAGGAGGACATGTTCGTGAGCATGGCCTATGTGATCCTCCACGGACCGGATGGCCATGTGAGTCTGGCCCGCGCCGGCCACGACGCCCCGCTTCTCTACCGCGCCGCCTCCGGCGAGGTGGAAAAACTCAGCCCCAAAGGCATGGCCCTCGGCATTGACAGCGGGGAGGTCTTCAATAGAGTCTGCAACGACTTGGGCCTGATGATGGAGCCCGGCGACTGCATGGCGCTCTACACCGACGGAGCCACCGAGGCCATGAACGGGGACGGCCTGGAATACGGGGTCGACCGTCTCGCCGAAGCCCTCAAGGCCAGCGCGTCCCGCGGGGCCGCCGGAGTCCTCCGCCACGTCGCGGCGGACGTCCGGGCCTTCACCGGGCACGAACCCAACAAGGACGACTTCACTCTCATCGCCATTTCCAAAAAATGAACCAATCGAACGAACCGCAGACCGGGGAACAGGAACCCGCCGCCCACGAATCCGAAATCGCCGACGTGGACTTCGAGGCCGAGGCCGCCAAGCTCAAGGACCTCGCCCTCCGCGCCCGCGCGGACCTCGACAACTTCCGCAAGCGCGCCCTTCGCGAGAAGGAGGAGGCGATCCGCTACGCCAACAACGGACTCCTCGAGCGCCTGCTGCCGGTCGTGGACAATTTCGAACTCGGCCTCGACGCCGCCAAGTCCGCCTCCGATCCCGCCTCCATCCTTTTGGGCATGGACATGGTCCACAAGCAGCTCCTGGAGTTTCTGCGTTCCAACGGCCTCGAAGAGGTTCCCGCCGAGGGCGAGGCGTTCGATCCGAACCGGCACGACGCCGTCGCCCAGGAGTTCAGCGCCGCGGTGCCCGAGGGCCATGTGATCCGCCAGATGCGGAAGGGCTATAAAATCAAGGACCGCCTCGTCCGCGCCTCCTCGGTCGTGGTCTCCAAGGGCGCTCCGAAATGAGCCGCAAGCGGGACTACTACGAACTCCTCGGCGTCGACCGCGGGGTGAGCGCCGAGGACCTCAAGCGCGCCTACCGCAAGCTCGCCGTCAAATACCATCCCGACAAAAATCCCGACGACCATTCCGCCGAGGAGCGTTTCAAGGAAATCGGCGAGGCCTACGAGGTGCTCAGCGATTCCAACAAGCGCGCCGCCTACGACCGCTACGGCCACGCGGCCTTCCAGGGCGGAATGGGCGGCGCCGGCGGTTTCCACGATCCCTTCGAGGTGTTCCGGGAGGTCTTCGGCGGCGGTGGCGGCGGAGGAATTTTCGACCACATCTTCGGCGGCGGGGCGCCCGATCCCTCGGGACGCCAGCGCGGGTCCGACCTCCGCTACGATCTTCAAATCTCACTCGAGGAGGCCGCCCGCGGCTGCGAGAAGGAGATCGAGATCCGCAAGCTCGACGCCTGCGAGCCCTGCGGCGGCTCCGGAGCCCAGAAAGGCTCGAAGGCCATCGCCTGCCCGACCTGCCGGGGACGCGGACAGGTCGTCGTCTCCCGTGGATTTTTCCAGGTCGCCCAGACGTGTCCCGCCTGCCACGGCACGGGCCGCATCATTGAAAAGCCCTGCCACTCGTGCCAGGGCGAGGGCCGCGTGGAGAAAACGAGCCGCGTCAAAATCAAGATTCCGCCCGGCATCGACAGCGACTCGCGCCTTCGCAGCAACGGCGGCGGCGAGGCCGGCCTCCGGGGAGGCCCGCCAGGCGATCTTTACGTGGTCGTCCACATCAAGGAACACGAGGTGTTCACCCGGAACGGCATGGATTTGAATTGCGAGGTCCCGATTCCCTTCACGACCGCCGCGCTCGGCGGGGAAATCCGCGTGCCCACGCTGGAGGGCGCGGTGAGCCTGAAAATCCCGCCCGGCACCCAGAGCGGATCGACCTTCCGGATCCGCGGCCTCGGCATGCCCGCCCTTCAAGGCCTCGCCAAGGGCGACATCCTCACCTACGTGCAGGTCGAGGTTCCCACGCGGCTCAACCACGAACAGCGCGAGGTCCTGCAAAAATTCGCCGAACTTTGCGGGGAGCACAACAACCCGATCCATAAAAGTTTCTACGACCGCGTGAAATCCTTCTTCTCCTGAGGCGGCCATGATTCTTTCCGCCTCCCGGATGGCCGAGATCGAGCAAGCCGCCTTCGCGGCGGGGGAATCGCCCGAGCGCCTGATGGAGCTTGCCGGCCGCGCCATGGCCGGGGTGGTCGTCCAGTTCCATCCGCGCCCGGGCACCTGCCGCGTCTTTTACGGAAAAGGCCACAACGGCGGAGATGTGCTCGTCGCCGCGCGCCATCTCGCCCGCGCGGGTTGGCGGATCGTTCCCGAAAAGACATTCGCCGATTCCGACCTCGCCCCGCTCGCCGCGGCCATGCTCGCGCGGATTCCCCGCGAGTCCGTGGACGCTCCGGACACCCCGTTGGTGGTGCTCGACGGCCTTCTTGGAATCGGAACCTCCGGACCGCCCCGCGAACCCGTCGCCTCCGCGATCCGCCGCATCAACGAACTTCGTCGCACCCGGGCCGCCTGGGTGCTCTCCGCCGACCTCCCCAGCGGACTCGGCGCGCGGGGGCCCGGAGACCCGTGTGTGGAGGCCGACGCCACGGTGGCCATGGGCTTCGCGAAAGAATGTCTGGTCGAGGACGGGGCCACCCGTTTCGCGGGGCGTCTCGCGATGGCCCCGTTTCCGGATCTCGCTTCGCCGCCCGATGCCGATCCCGCCGAAATCCTCACGGCGGAAAATCTCCGCGCGCTCCTGCCGCCGCGATCCTTCGACACGCACAAGGGCGACTACGGACGTGTCGCCGTTCTCGCCGGAAGCCCGGATTTTCCCGGCGCCGCCCGACTCTGCTCCGCCGCCGCCGTCCATGCCGGAGCGGGATTGGTCACGCTGTTCGTTCCTCCCGAAATCGCGCCCGCGCTTTCCGCCAGCGTCATCCCCGAGGTCATGGTTCGCGCCGTGGAGGATTTTTCCGCCGTCCTCGAAAAACGATTCGACGCGGTGGCGATCGGTCCCGGCCTCGGGCGAGGGCGCGATGCGATGGTCCGCGATTTCCTGTCGAAATCGCGTGTCCCCTGTGTGGTCGATGCCGACGCCCTCAACGCGCTGGCCTCCGATCCGTCCATGCTGAAAGCCCCGCCCGCGCCCCGCCTGCTCACGCCGCATCCCCTCGAGATGGAGCGGTTGTTCCCGCGGAACGGGCGCACCCGGCGGCGGTGGCTCGGGGATTTTCTCGCCGAATATCCCGGCACCCTTCTTCTCAAGGGAGCCCGCACCTTGATCGGGGAACGCGGGGGCGGCGTTTTCCTGAACTCCACCGGCCATCCCGGCATGGGAACGGGCGGGATGGGCGATGTGCTGGCGGGGGTGTGCGCCGCGCTCGCGGCCCAGGGGAAAACCATGCCGGAAGCCGCCCGCCTCGGCGCGTGGACCTGCGGGCGCGCCGCTGAAATTGCGCTTCGCGACGGCGGGGCCTCGCAGGAATCGCTTTCGGCCACCGACGTGGTCAAGCACCTCGGCGCTGCGTTTCGCGACCTCCGCGACGGTGTTTGGTGAGCCCGGTCCAGCCCGGGAAGGTTTGGAAATTTTGGAACGGGGGCCCGTCCTCACCCCTGGAACCGGCGGAAAACAAATGCAGCGGGAGAAGCGCTCCGGTTGCCGGAGCCGCAACCCGCGTGCTTGAGCGGGCCAGCGCCATTCTTCCAGGGGGAATCGAATGTCCGGCCCGGCGGGGGGAACCGCGGTGAATCACAGGGGCGGGACGCCTACCCGACGAGATCGACGAGGTCCCGGTCCTCGAGGCCCGGCGCGGCGGCGTTGGCGGGGTCGAGGAGTTCGGAGACGAGCGCGCGCTTTTTCTCCTGCATGGCCAGCACGCGCTCTTCGACGGTGTCGCGCGAGACGAGTTTGATCGAGGTGACGACATTTTTTTGCCCGATGCGGTGGGCGCGGTCGGTGGCCTGGGCCTCCGCGGCGGGATTCCACCAGGGATCGAAATGGATGACGGTGTCGGCGGCGGTGAGGTTGAGGCCGGTGCCGCCGGCTTTGAGGCTCACGAGCAGGACGGAGATCGAGGGATCGTTTTGGAACCGGTCCACCACGGCGGCGCGGTCCTTGGTGGAACCATCCAGGCGGACCCGGGAAATGCCGGCGGCGTCGAGCGCCGCCGCGATGAGGTCGAGCATCGAGGTGAATTGGCTGAAGACGAGCGAGCGGTGGCCGCCGTCCACCGCCTCGCGGAGCAATTCGAGAAGGGCGTCGATTTTTCCCGAGGGGGCGTCGGATGGAATTCCGAGCAAACGCACGTCGCAGCTGGCCTGGCGGAGGCGGAGCAGGGCGGTGAGGACCTTCATGCGGGCGGCTCCGCCGGACTCGCGGAGGGCGTCCACCTCGGCGCGGGCGGCGATCTGGAGTTGCGTGTAGGCGGCCTTCTGGTCGGGCGTGAGTTCCACTTCGACGACCTGTTCGATCTTGTCGGGAAGCTCGGCGAGGATTTGGGATTTCGTCCGACGGAGCATCCAGGGCGTGACGCGGCGGACAAGACGGGACCAGGCGCCGGAGGTGTCGCCCGCTTCGACGGGTTTTTCGTAGCGGTCCTGGAAATCCTTTCGCGAGCCGAGGTGGCCGGGGAGAAGGAAATCGAAGAGCGACCAAAGATCGCGCACGGAATTCTCGAGCGGCGTGCCGGTGAGGATGAAGCGCGCCTCCGCCCGCAGGGCGCGGGCGGCCTTGGCGTTTTGGCTGTCGGGATTTTTGATGTGTTGGGCCTCGTCGAGAACGGCTGTGGAGAAGGCGAAGGGTTGAAGTTTTTCGAGATCGCGGCGGAGGAGCGCGTAGCTGGTGACCACGAGATCGCTGGCGGGGATGCGCGCGAACAGGGCCTCGCGGTCGGGTCCGTGGAGGGCGAGGGTTTTCAGCGAGGGCGTGAAGCGTTCCGCCTCGCGGAGCCAGTTCCAGACGAGCGAGGAGGGGCACACGACGAGGTGGGGGCCGGGGAGGGATTCGAAGAGGGCGAGGGTTTGGATGGTTTTGCCGAGGCCCATTTCGTCGGCGAGGAGGCCGCCGGCGCGGTTTTCGGCGTGGCCGTGCATCCAGAGCGCGCCCTCGACCTGGTAGGGCCGGAGTTTTTCCCGGAGCGGGCCGAGTTTTCTTTCGGCGGGGCTCGAATCGGATCCGGGAGGCGGTTGGCCGGTCCATTCGGCGATGCTGGATCGCAGATAGCCGCGTTGCCTGGCATCGATGCGATAGCCGCCGCGCTCGAAGGCGGGAGCGCAATCGCGCAGCACCTCCTCGAGGTCGGAGGCGAGTTCGGCGTCGGGAACGGCGAGGCGGCCGTCCGCGAGACGGAGTTGCGGCTTGCCGCTTCGCAGGAGGCGTTGCAGGTCCTGGTCGGAGAGAACCGCCTCGCGGCCGGCTGTGAAATGGACATGGAAATCGAGCCATCCGTCGCCGCGTTCCTTGATGGCGAAGCGGGGTTCGAAGCGGACGATGTCGCGGGTGACATGGCGGAACCTCTCGCCTTCGACCACGGTCCATTCGCGCTGGAGGCGCGGCAGTTCGGACGCGAAAAACCGGATGACGGCATCCTCCCCGCGCAGGACGGCGCGGCCCTTGTCGTCCTCGAAGCCGCATCGGGCCAGACGCGCGAGGGCGAGCGCCTCGGCTGGAGGGTTTTGTTTTCCGGGGGTCGCGTAAACGAACGAAATTTCCGCCTCCAAGTGGCGCAGGGATCCCTCGAGCGCGAGCCGCACCCCGGGAGGCTCGGTGGTGTTTTCCAATGCGGAAGCGGCGGGTCGGACCGGGGCCGGGGATGTGGATGTTTTGGACGGGGTGGGGGAGAGCACCTCCAAACCCACGGCCATCGAGTGGGCGCAGATCATCCCGCGGCGCCGGGAGTCGGCGCAGGGGCAGAGATTTTCGATGTCCACGGGGTTGCGGAGACGCAGCCCGCACCGGAATTCCTTTCCGCCTTCGGCGAGGCGGCCGGTCAGCATGGGCGGTTCGTAGGCGGCCTCTCGAACGGCTCCCGAGGCCTTGATCGCGCGGGCGCGCTTCATGGCATCCCATCCTCCGAGGGACACGAGGAGTTTTTCGGTGAGTTCCATGGTTGCGTCGGGCGAGTCTGACGTCGCGCGGGGCGGCATGAAACGCAAATCCCGCGATCTTGACAGGGATTGCGGGCGGCGTTTCACATAATGGCGTGAAAATTTTCCTCCTCCTGCCGGTTGCCGCGATGCTGTTGACCGCTTCGTGCACCACCTTGGAAAACCGCAGGTATCTTTGGGACGAGACGAGGGTCGAGGGACCCTACACCCGGATGTTGAAGGAAAAACCCTGGCCATGGCCCCGGAAGGCGCCCGCAGCGGAGGAAACGAGCTCCGGAGCCGCCCCCGCCCCGACGCCCCGGGGAAAGTGACGCGCTCAGGCGGGATTTCCGCCTTGCGCAACCGGCAGGCGGATCCGGAATTCCGCCCCCTCGCCCGGGGTGCTTGAAACGGACACTGTCCCTCCGTGCGCGAGGACGATGTTTTTGACGATTGAAAGTCCGAGGCCGGTCCCCCCCGCATCGCGGGACCGGTGTTTGTGCACGCGGTAGAACCTCTCGAAGATGTGGGCCTGGTCCTCGAGCGGAATGCCGGGGCCGTTGTCGGCGACCGTCACATGGATTTGGTCGTCCAAGCGGCGGCCCCGCAGGCGGATCTCGAGCCGCGGGGACTCGCCGTGCTGGAGGGCGTTCGCGAGGAGGTTGGAAAAAACCTGCTCGATGCGGCGGACATCGACCTCCGCGAAGCGGGCGTCGTCGGTCCAATCGATCCGAACCTCCGCGTTTCTCTCGGCGATGCGCGGGGCGAGGTGTTCGACGACGCGTTCGGCGGCCTCGAGAAGGTCGGAGCGCGAGCAATCGAGGGCCCGGGCGCGGCTTTCCAGGGTCGAGATGTCGAGCAGGTCCTCCAGGAGCAGCGAGAGGCGTCGGACGTTGCGGTGGATGGCCTCGAGGGATGTCTGCGCCATGCCGGGATCGTCGATTTCCCCGTCGCGGAGAGTCTCGACGTAACCGTTGACGATGGTGAGCGGGGTGCGGAATTCGTGGGACACGTTGGCGAGGAATTCGCGCCGCACCGCCTCGAGCGCCCGCACGTCCGTGACGTCCTGGAAAACCAGCAGGGCGGCCCGGGGGGAGACTTCGTTTTCCGCGGTGATCGCCGAGATGTGGATTCGCAGAATGCGGGACTGGCCCGCGGGGCCGGACTCGAAAGCCAGTTCCAGATCCTTGGCGCGCGCGGTGCGCAGGGTTTCCTCCACGGCGTGCTGGATCTCATGGCGGCGGAAAACCTCGAGCACGGTGCGGTCGAGGAATTTCCGGACCTCCGGAAAAAAGTCCTCCAGCGCGCGGTTGCACAGGGTGATGCGGGACGAGCGGTTGGCGATGAGGATTCCCTCGCGCATTCCCGAAAGGATTCCCTGAAGGCTGAGTCCCTCCTCGACGATGCGGCGGTCGAGTTGCTCGAGGAGTCCCGCGATCTTTCGGATGTGCGTGGCGGATTCCGTGTAGGGCGCGTAGTCGGCGGTGAGGGGAGGGAGACGGTGGTCGCCGCCCGCGAGTTTCTCGAGATCCCGGCGAACGGCGCGCCAGGGTTTCACGAACCGGAGTTGGATGAAGACGGCGAGCGCGGACACGGCGGCCCCGAGCAATAGCCACTCGGGGGTGTTCAAGCGTCCGGTGCGGGGTTGAGGCGGTAGCCCTCTCCGCGAATGGTTTCCAGCCGGGAGGAATGCCCCCCCAGTTTTTCGCGGAGACGGCGGATGTGCGTGTCCACCGTTCGCGTGTCGGCTCCGGAGGAATAGCCCCACACGTCGCGCAGAAGGGCGTCGCGGGTGAGCGTGCGGGCGGGGCTGTTGAAAAAGGCGGTGAGAAGACGGAACTCGGTGGTCGTGAGATCGAGGCGGCGTCCGTCGATGTGGGCGGTGAGGGAGCTTTTGTCGAGGGCGATCCCGCCCAGTTCGATCCGGTCGGTGGCCGCCTGGACGCCGCGGAGGCGCTTGATCAGGCCCTGGACGCGCAGGACGACCTCTTTTGGACTGAACGGCTTGACGACATAGTCGTCGGCGCCGGTTTCCAGGCCCTTCACGCGGTCTTTCGCCTCGCTTTTCGCGGTGAGCATGAGAACCGGCACGGAGGCGAGGGCGGGGTCGGATTTGATGGCGCGGCAGACCTCGAGTCCGCTGAGCCCGGGGAGCATCAGGTCGAGGACGACCACGTCGGGCAAGCTGGCCCGGACGGCGTCGAGGCCCTGCGGACCGGAATTCGCGACCAGCACGGTGAAGCCGGCCCGGCGAAGATGGTAGCGCAACAGGTCCACCACATCGGGTTCATCCTCCACGATCAACACGGTTTCGTCCATCGGCGGGCATGATTAACGGAGGGGTGAAACGGCGACAAGAACCTCAATGTGACAAAAACAATCGGGTCACCGCCTGGTGGTCCGGAAAAAAACAAGTAAAAAACCGAACCGCGGTGACCCGAGTTGTTGTCTCAACGATAGGTTTGACGTCACGGGATGCAAGTCGTTCAAAGAAACTTTTCCGATTTTTTCAAAAATCCAGCTCGAGGCCGACCGGACAGTGGTCGCTGCCGTGGACGTGCGGCTGGATGAAGGCGTTTTTCAAGGCGCCCCGGAGTCCCTCGGAGACGCAGAAGTAGTCGATGCGCCACCCGATGTTCCGTTCGCGGGCGCCGTTCTGGTAGCTCCACCAGGTGTAATGGCCGCCGCCGGACTCGAACCGCCGGAACGTGTCGAGAAACCCGCCGTCGAGGATGCGGTCGAACGCCCCGCGTTCCTCGGCGGTGAATCCGGCGTTGCGCGTGTTCTCCCGCGGCCGGGCGAGGTCGATTTCCTTGTGGGCGACATTCATGTCCCCGCAAAAAACCACGGGTTTGGTTTTTTGAAGGGCGAGAAGGTGGTCGAGGAAGGCCGGGGTCCACTCGCGCGTGCGGTAGTCGAGCCGGGTGAGTTCGCGTTGCGAATTCGGCGTGTAGACATTCACCAGAAAGAAATCGCCGAAGTCGGCGGTGATCACGCGGCCCTCGGAGTCGTGTTCGGGACGTCCGATGCCGTTTGTCACGGCGACAGGTTTTTTGCGGGAGAGGATCGCGGTGCCCGAATAGCCGGGGCGCTCGGCGGAGTTCCAAAAGATTTCGTAGCCCTCGAAGCGATGGGACACCTGGTCCGGACGGGCCTTGGTTTCCTGGAGGCAAAGGATGTCGGGCTGTTCGCGGGCGATGTAGTCGGGGAGGCCCTTGCCGAGGATCGAGCGGAGGCCGTTGACGTTCCAGGAAATCAATTTCATCGCCGCATGGAAACGGGCGGGGCCGGGAATTTCGAGCAGGAAAAACCCTTCGCGGCCGCGGCCGGAGCGGATATTTTCAACCGCATGGAAATCACACCCGAGACCACGATGCGGGAGCTGCTCGAGCTCTGTCCCGGCGCGCAGCGCGCCTTGTTCCGCCACTACCACATCGGCGGCTGCGCCAGTTGCGGATTCGGCCCGGAGGAGACGCTCGCGGGGGTTTGCGCGCGGAACGACAATCTCGATCCCGCCGAGGTCGTCGGCCGGATTCTCGAGGCCCACGAACAGGACCTCCGCGTTTTGATCGCTCCCGCCGAGGCGGCTGCCGCGGTCGAAAAAAACGGAGCGCGCCTCCTCGATATCCGCACCCGCGAGGAATTCGAGGCCGTTCACATCCCGGGCTCCCAACTCATGGGGCAGGATTTTTTGCAGGAGATCATGGGACGCTGGCCGAAGGAGACGGTGATCGTGATCGTGGACCACACGGGAACCCGGGGCCTGGATGCGGCGGCGTATTTTTCCGGGCACGGATTCGCGAACGCGCGCGCTCTGCGCGGGGGGATCGACGCCTGGAGTTGCGAGGTCGATCCCGCTTTGCCACGCTACACCACGGAATGAGCACCGAGGAAAAAATCGACGAGGCGATCCGGAATCCCCGCAACCTGGGCGAAATGTCGGGCGCCGACAGTGTGGGAACCGCCGGGAGTGGCGATTGCGGCGACATGCTCCGGATGTGGATCAAATTCCGCGAGGAAAACGGCCGCCGCGTGATCGACAAGGCGACGTTCCAATCCTTCGGATGCCAGACCGCGATCGCCGTCGCCAGCATGGCCACCGAAATGATCAAGGGAAAAACCCCGCAGGAGGCGCTTGCCATGACCGGCGATGATCTCTCCGCGCCCCTCGGTCCGCTCCCGCCAATGAAAATCCACTGCGCCCAACTCGTGGAGGGCGCGCTCAAAAACGCCCTCGCCGGCGAACCCGCGTCCGCACGCGGCGCCACCGCGCCGACACTCGCCGACAGCCTCCAGCCCAAGGGCGGCGTGAAGATTTCCTTCCGCTGAGATTTTACTCCGCCTGCATGCCGACGATGCCGCCGGCGTAGCCGGTCATTTCAAGGTAGCCTTTGCCGCGAAGCGAGCCTTCGGCCAGGATGGCGCCTTCCCAGTAGGCGAACGGGCCGGTGTCCAATTCCTGTCCGGGAAAGCGGGCCGTCAGCGCGAGCGTCAGATTTTTCGATGGAATCGCGAGCCGCCAGGCGATCGGATAGCGGCCCTTGGTTTTCGGGCTCGTCCACCATTTCGTCGGTTCCAGTTCGAAATCCCCGACGCCGATTTTCGCCGTCGTTCCGTCCGGCGCGATCCAAGTGCCCGAGGAATGCGGGTCGCGTCCGCCATCCTTGGTGCGGATCTGGAAAAGCATCAATTCCGAGCCGTTGTCGAATTGAAGACTGAACCAATCCCAGCCGCTCTGGTGGGCGGCAAGCTGGTTGGTGGCCCACTCGTGGTCGAACCACGTGAGTCCCGAAACACGCCACTCGCGGTCGGCGATCCTCACCGTGCCGCTGGTTTGCATGCGCGTGAGCGAGTAGTAGTGCGAGGCGCGTCCTTCCCCCTCGGCCTTCGGGCTGATTCCCCCGTCGCCGTGCCAGACCGGTTCGCGTCGGGAACGGAGTTCCAAATCGATCGAGGTTCCCTCCGATTCCGCCCGCAACCGGAAATCGTGGGGGCCGATCAATTCGCAGGTCCAGTTCCCGATCCAGGCGACGAGCGCGTCCCGGCCGAACCCCGCATCCCCGAACGCGCCGCGGGAGACCCTTTGAAAGTGGTGGAATTTTTTTCCGGAGATGTCCGACACCGCGAAGTGGGCGAATTTCATGTCGCGCTGGATGAATCGCGACGCCGGGATTTCCTTCGAGGGATCGATCACCCCCTGCCGGAAAAAGGTGAGCTGGTAGCCGAATTCTTGGCCGCCCTCCGATTCGAGGTTGCCCGTGAAATACCACCACTCGGTCTTGAAATCGGGATGGGCGCCGTGGTCCGCGGGAAATCGCGGCGTCCAACCCGGCAGCGCCAACCGCCACTCCGCCGTCGCCACATGGGTCATCGAGAGCAGCGCCAGAAAAAGGGCCGGCAAGCGCGAAAGCATCGCTGCCATCCTATTTCCCGGAGTCCACCTCCGCAAGGCGGGCGGGTTTTTTGTAAAATCGCAGCGCCTCGACCGGGCCCGGAAAATCCGATAGCGCGCGCAATCCGCCGCCACCGCCCTCTCCGGGATCGCGGACCAGGTATTCGAACCCCTCCTTGCCGCAAACCAGCACGAAATGGGTGACGCCGCTCGGATACCTCACGCGCGCGATCACCGGGTTGCCGCGCAGCAGGTTCCAGTCCATCAGAAAAAACGAGGGGAGGTCCTCGTAGTGCGGCAGAAGGCCCGCGGTCCGATCCGGATCGATCTCCGCGGCCTTTTCCCAATAAATCCAGCCCTCGGGCGTGTAGCCTCCAGCGGTTTGCCGGAGGAACCGGTTGAGTTCCCCGGGATCGGTGCGGACGCCCAATGCGCCAAGGGCCATCGCCGCCGAGGCCACCGCGCAACCCGATTGCGACATCGATTCGGTGGTGGGGCCCAGGCGGTCCTCCGCCCAGCGGTTGTCGCCCTGCGAAAAATGCGGACCTTCGATCACATGACGCCAAGGGAAATAGACCCCGCCCGCGGTGGGGATCGGTTGGCGGGCGGCCAGTCCCGCGGCCCAAAACGCCGCGTAGGCGGCCACGATCACAAGAGTCACGGCGATCAACGCCAAAAAGCGCCTTGCGGCGTTCCGGGAAATCGCGTTGTTGGTTTCCATGCGACGTCTCGTGGTTTTGCTTTCCATGGCCGCCGCCACCCTTGTGGCGCGGGCCTCCGATTTCAACTCGATTGTGCTGGGCCAAATCCGCGAAATCCCCGGCGGCGGCGGCTACGCGACGACCCGCGAGGCCCACGCCGCCTTGAACTTCTCGGTGGCGCCGATGGGGGACAGCGTCTCCATCCTCCCGGTGAGGGCGCGGCCCAGCTACTGCTCCGGCGCCACCTATCTCGTCCTTTTGAAAACCCTGCGTGCCGCCGAGAAATCCGGAGGGATCGAACCGTTGGGGTCGGCGTGGCAGGCCTTGCTCCCCAAGGCCGCGCCCGACGGAGCCGGAATTTGGGGGCGCTGGAACGCCAACGGTCCCGGCGCCGCGCGCCTTTTCCACGAATTGAATCTCGGCCGGAATTTCACCTCCTGGGCCGAGGCGCGCCCCGGGGATTTTTTGAAAATCTTCTGGACCGACGCCGTGGGAAAATCCGAGCGCGGGCATCTGGTGGTCTTCCTAGGCGAGGAGGAGAGGAACGGAGTGCCCCATGTGCGGTTCTGGTCGAGCAACAAACCGGACGGCTATGGCGAAAAATCCGTCGCGAAATCCAAGATCGCCCGCGCCATTTTCTCCCGTCTCGAAAATCCCGGCAACATCCGCAATGCCGCCTCCCTTCCCAAAAAGGACGACTACCTCGCCAGCCTCCTGCGCGTGGAATCCAGCTTCGCCGAGGCCTGCCGCCTGAGCGGAATCGCGAATCCCTGAGAAGATTTCGGGACCGCCGGGGCGGACGGCAAATTCACCGTGACCGCCCTTTGGCCGGTTTCTCCTCGAGGACGGGCAGGGGGCGCGGCGGTTGGCCGTGGACTTCGCCGTAGACGAACACGGGCGTGCCCCTCGGCAGGATTTTGTAAAGGGAGCGGGCGGAATTCGCCGGCATGCGGATGCAGCCGTGGGAGGCCGGCCGGTTCGGCACATGCCCTTGGTGGAATCCGATCGCGGTGGCCTTGCCATCGAGGGTGTGGAACCGCATGAAATGGCGCATGGGCGCGCCACGGAAAACCATCCCCTCGGGAATTTCCGCCGAACGGGTGTCCACTTCGCCGGGTTGCTCCTCGCCGGTTTCCGTGTGCACAAGTTTGCCGTATAGGTTCGAGGCGTGGTCGGGATTTTTTTGACCGATCCGGAAGTCGCCGGTGGGGGTGCGATAGCCGCGCTTGCCGCTGGCGATGCGGGTGGCGGCAACGAGTTGGCCTTGCGAATACACGTAGGCGCGCTGGCGGTCGAGATCCACAATCACCCCGCTGCGGGAGGAATCGAGCGGCGCGGTCGTCAGGTTTTGCGAAAAGACCGCGAGACTTTTCGGCGCGGCGGCGATCGCCTGGTCGATCCGCACGAAATCGCCCGGAATCATCGCGGCGGGAACATCGGGGGTTGATTGATTTCGCAGCGTCTGGCAGGCGGGAAAGGCCAGAACCGAAGCCAGAAAAACGGCCGGGAGGGACACGGGAGAGCGCATCGTTTCAGGCAGCATGGCACAAACCATTCGCATTTGAAAATCAATCCGCGAAAAACGCATCGCCGATTTTCGGAAACGATCTTGGGCGTCACCCACAACCTCGGACTCGGTCTGGTAAAACCACCGAGCGCTCGGCATGTTCCTGGACGAATTTCGACCCCCCACGGCACCGCATCGGATTCCGGAATGACAATTATTTTCACCGATCGGTGAAAATAACTGTCGTAAGGGGTCAGGAATTAATTATTGATTTCATCATCGAACTGCTTAGTGTGCTGGGGGTCCCGACTTGGGAGAATTCGAACTTCAGGTCGGCGTGAGGTTCGTTGCGAGGGCGAGGAAAGGGTCAAGAATTAATTCCTGACCCCTTGGCCTGCGAAAAACGGGTTGGCGGAGTTTTGTTCGCCGACGGTTGTGAGCGGGCCGTGGCCGGGGCAGACGATGGTCTCTTCGGGAAGGACAAGGATTTTATTGCGGTTGGTGTCCAGCGCATCCCGGTAGGAAAACCTGCCGCCGCCCATGGAGCCCGCGAACAGGGCGTCGCCCACGATGGCCAGAGGACGGGCGAGGCCTTGGATGTAGTAGGTGGTGCCGC
>CAZVPK010000024.1:0-19350 GCA_964628505.1 uncultured Chthoniobacter sp. | reverse complement strand
AACTCCCGACCAAGGGCTTATGAGTCCCCTGCTCTACCGCTGAGCTACCCTGGCAGTAAGTGTTTTTGGTTGTGGGTGCGGATGGCGGGCGAGGGCGCGGGATTTCAATCCCGCCATCGGCCCGGGCGCAACCGGGCTGGAAACACTACCGATCCGCGGGATTCGGGCAATAGAAAAATGCCCCCGAAATCGCGCTTGCCCCGGCCGCGCGGGCGTCCGAGTATTTTTGGAAATGTCTCCCCCGCTCGCCGAATTCCTCGGAACGGCGCTCCTCATCCTTCTTGGAAACGGCGTGGTCGCCGCGGCGCTTCTGGACAAAAGCAAGGCCAGGGGGGCGGGCTGGATTGTCATCACGGCCGGTTGGGCGATGGGGGTTTTTGTGGCGGTCTTCGCGGTGGCGCGGGTGAGCGGCGCGCATTTGAATCCCGCCGTTACGCTCGCCATGGCGCTCGAGGGGCACCTGCCGTGGTCGATGTTCGGCCCCTACGTCCTGGCCCAGATGCTCGGCGCCATCGCCGGATCCACACTCGTTTGGATCGCCTATTTCCCGCATTGGAAAATCACGCCCGATCCCGCGTCGAAGCTCGCCTGCTTTTGCACCGCGCCCGCCGTGCGGTGCGCCCCGGCGAATCTGGCGTGCGAAATTCTCGGAACCTTCGTCCTCATCTTCGGGGTCTTTTCCATGAAAGGAGCCTCGGGGGCGCCGGAGGGCGCGGCGATTTTTCCCATCGATCTCGGCGCGCTCGGCGCCTTGCCCGTCGGCTTGCTGGTTTTCGCCATCGGACTCTCGCTCGGCGGTCCCACCGGCTATGCGATCAATCCCGCCCGCGACCTCGGTCCGCGCCTCGCCCATGCGTTTCTTCCGATCGCCGGAAAAGGCGGGAGCGATTGGCCCTACGCGTGGGTTCCCGTTCTCGGCCCGTTGATCGGCGCCGCGCTGGCCTCGCTCGCCTACTCCGCGCTCGGCGACTTTTGATTTTTCCATGAAACACCTCCTCGCTCTCGACCAGGGCACCACCAGCTCACGCTCGATCGTCTACAACGAGCAACTTGAACCCCTCGCCGTTTCCCAAAAGGAATTCACCCAGCACTTCCCCGAACCGGGACGCGTCGAGCACGACGCCGGCGAAATCTGGCAATCCGTCGCCGCCACCGCCCGCGAAGCCGTGGCCAAGGCCGCCATCGATCCGCGCTCCATCGCGGCGATCGGCATCACCAACCAACGCGAAACCATTGTCGTCTGGGACCGGAAAACCCTCGAGCCCGTCCACCGCGCCATCGTCTGGCAGGACCGCCGAACCTCGGAATACGTCGCCGCCCTCCGCGAGGCCGGCAAGGAACTCTTCGTCCAAACCCGCACCGGGCTTCTTCTCGACCCCTATTTCTCCGGGAGCAAACTCCACTGGATCCTCCGTGAAATTCCCGATGGCCTCGCCCGCGCCGCCGCCGGGGAACTCGCCGCCGGAACCATCGACAGCTGGCTCGTGGCGAAACTCACCGCCGGTGCCTCGCATGTCACCGATGTGAGCAACGCCTCGCGAACGATGTTGATGAACATCCACACCGGTGCGTGGGATGCCGACCTGCTCCAACTTTTCAACATCCCCGCGGAAATCCTGCCGCGCATTGTGCCAAGCAGCGGGCCGATGGGAACGGCGACCGCGGATTTTCTCGGAGCGGAAATTCCCGTCTGCGGCGCGATCGGCGACCAGCAGTCCGCCCTCTTCGGCCAGCTTTGCATCCAACCGGGCCAGGTGAAATGCACCTACGGCACCGGATGTTTCCTCCTCGTCTTCACCGGGGCGGACGCCGTTGCCAGCCGCAACCGGCTTCTCACCACCGTGGCCTGGAAACTTGGCGACGCGCCGTTGCAATACGCCGTCGAGGGCAGCGTTTTCATGGGCGGCGCCTCGATCCAGTGGCTCCGCGACGGGCTCGGAATCATCCGCTCCGCGCCGGAGGTCAACGAACTCGCCGCGAAAGTGCCCGACAGCGGCGGCGTGGTTTTGGTCCCCGCCTTCACCGGCCTCGGCGCGCCGTATTGGGATTCCGAGGCCCGCGGAACCCTGCTCGGCATGACGCGGGGAACCACCGCCGCCCACATTGCGCGCGCCACGCTCGACGGCATCGCCTTCCAGGTCGCCGATCTCGTCGAGGCCATGCAAAAAGACTCCGGCCAAAAAATCTCCAGCCTCCGCGTGGACGGCGGGGCCTGCGCCAGCGACCTCCTCATGCAAATCCAGGCCGACCTTCTCGGAACCACGGTCGAACGTCCCGCGAACATCGAATCCACCGCGCTCGGTGCGGCGATGATGGCGGGCCTTGGCGCGGGCGTCTGGCCGAACCTCGAGGCCCTCGCCTCCATCCGCAAAGTGGACCACCGTTTCGAATCCCGAATCCCCGCAAGGGAGCGGAAGACCCGCCTCAAAATCTGGAAGCGCGCCGTGAAGCGCTCCCTAAAATGGAACCAATCCCAATGAACCGAACCAACCTCCTCTCGAAGCTCTCCGAAACCCCGCGCTGGGATGTGATCGTGATCGGCGGCGGCGCCACCGGCCTCGGCATCGCCGTGGATTCCGCCACCCGCGGCTATTCCACGCTTTTGCTCGAAGGCCACGACTTCGCCAAAGGCACCTCCAGCCGCAGCACGAAACTCGTCCACGGCGGCGTCCGCTATCTCGAGCAGGGCGACATCCCGCTCGTTCTGGAGGCCCTGCGCGAGCGCGGACTCCTGCACCGCAACGCGCCGCATCTGGTCCACCACCTCTCGTTCATCGTGCCGCGCTACCAATGGTGGGAAGGCCCGTTTTTCGGGATCGGCCTCAAGGTTTACGACGCCCTTGCCGGGAAATTGAATCTCGCCCCCTCGCATCTTCTCTCCCGCGACGAAACGCTCGCGCGCATTCCGAACATCGAGCCGAATCATTTGCTCGGCGGCGTGGAGTATTTCGACGGGCAGTTCGACGACTCGCGGCTCGCCATCACCCTCGCCCGAACGGCGGTCCACCACGGCGCCTGCGTGTTGAACTACGCGAGGGTCGATGGACTGCTGAAAAAAGACGGCATGGTCTCCGGCGTCCGTTTCACCGACACGGAAACCGGCCACAGTTTCAGCGCCGAGGGAGCGGTGGTGATCAACGCCACGGGAATTTTCAGCGACCATATCCGGTTGATGGACGACGAAAAGGCCGCGCGCGCCGTTCAGCCCAGCCAGGGCGTGCATCTCGTGCTCGACCGCTCGTTCCTGCAAGGGGACTCCGCGATCATGGTTCCGCACACCGACGACGGCCGCGTTCTTTTTGTCATTCCCTGGCACGGCAAGGTGCTCGTCGGCACCACCGACACGCCGATGCAAACACCCGAACTCGAACCCCGCGCCTTGAAAGAGGAGATCGGATTCATCCTCCGCAACGCGGCCCGCTACCTTGCCCGCGATCCCGGGGAAAGCGACATCCTCAGCATCTTCGCGGGTCAGCGTCCGCTGGTGCGCCCGCCGGGAAAAGACGGTGGCGCCACCAAGGCGATCTCCCGCAACCACGAGGTCCTCGTCTCCGAATCCGGCCTCGTCACCATCGTCGGCGGCAAGTGGACCACCTACCGGAAAATGGCCGAGGACACGCTCGACAAGGCCGCCGTTCTCGCCGGATTGGACGAGCGCCCGTGCGTCACCGAAAAACTCCAACTCCTCGGCTGGCGCAGTCCCGATGCGGGTCCGCTCCCCGATTGGCTCGGTGTCTATGGCAGCGAAGCCAAGGACGTCGAGGCGCTCGTCGCCTCCGACGCCTCGCTGGGCGAACCGATCCATCCCGGGCTTCCCTATTCCAAGGCCGCGATCGTCTGGGCCGCGAGGCACGAGCAGGCGCGCACGTTGGAGGATATCCTCTCGCGCCGCACCCGCGCGCTGTTGCTCGACGCCCGCGCCTCCATCGAGGCCGCTCCCGCCGTCGCCGAACTCCTGGCCCGCGAACTCGGCCGCGATGCGGAATGGGTGTTGTCGCAGGTCGGCGAATTCACCGCGTTGGCGGAGGGATACCTGGCGACGGCTTGATTTTTCGGTCTATCGGGCGATCTCCACCGCCTCGCAGACGTCGCGCCAGCCCGGGAAGTTCCATTCGTTCGGGAAGCCGCGGCATTGGGCGGGTTTCACGGGTTGGATGCGGCAGTCGCGGCCCTCGAGGAAAATGCACGCGCCGTCGGGTTGGTCGGTGAGGGCGAGTCCGTCGCGGCGCGGGCGCAGACGCGTGTATCGCTGGATGAAATCCCGCTCCGTCATTTCGAGAAATCCGGCGATGGCCGCGATGTCGGAATCCGCGAGCTTCACAAAACCCGGCCATCGGCAGCAGTTCGTGCAGCGCTGGCAGGCGTAGCGCGGGGAGGCCGGCGCGCTACTCGCCGAGGCGTTTGCCGGGCAGGAGGTGGTGGACGACATAGTCGGCGACGGCCTCCTCGAGCGGGGTGGACGGCTTTTCGTAGCCGGTGGAGCGGAGCTTCGAGATGTCGGCGCAGGTGTAGTATTGATACTGGTGGCGGATGCTCTCGGGCATGTCGAAGAACTCGATTTGCGGCGGCTTGCCGAGCGCGGCGAAGAGGGCGTTGGCGAGATCGATCCAGGTGCGGGCGGTGCCCGATCCCGCATTGTAGAGGCCGCCGGCGTGCTCGCATTCGGCGAGGTGGAGCGTCATTTCCACGGCGTCCTTCACATACACGAAGTCGCGCATCTGGCCGCCGTCGGGGTATTCGGGCTTGTGGCTTTTGAAGAGGCGGATGCGGCCGGTTTTTTGGATTTCCTCGAAGGCCTTGCAGACAAGGCTGCGCATGTCGCCCTTGTGCCATTCGTTCGGGCCGTAGACGTTGAAATATTTGATGCCGACGATGTCGTCGAGGATGCCCTCGCGCATGGCGTAGAGGTCGAAGAGGTGCTTCGAGTAGCCGTAGAGGTTGAGCGGGCGGAAGTGCGCGAGGTCTTCGGTTTTGTCGTCCATGCCGCGCGTGCCGTCGCCATAGGTGGCCGCGGAGGAGGCATAGACGAAGCGCGCTCCGGAGAAGAGCGCCCAGCGGCAGAGGGCCTTCGTGTAGGCGAAATTGTTGCGCAGCACGAAATCGGAGTCGGTGACCGTGGTGGCCGAGCAGGCGCCGAGATGGAACACCGCGGCGAATCGCCCGAACGTGTCGGGATCCTCCTCGACGGCGTCGAGAAACTCGTCGGCGGGCACGTAGTCCTCGAAGGCGAGGGGAAGAAGGTTGCGCCATTTCTCGTCCTCGCCGAGCCGGTCGGTGACGATGATCTGGTCGATTCCGCGCCGGTTGAGGGCGTGGACGATGGCGCTGCCGATGAAGCCGCCCGCGCCGGTGACGAGCACGCGGGCCTTGGGGTGGAGTAGGGCGTCGCTGGGATTGAGCTTGGTCTCGCCGTGGTTGCGGGGGCGCGCGGGACGAAGCGGCCGGGCGGGATTTTTCGAATGGGAATGGGCGTGGTCGGCCATGGCGGTCGGAGGATCGGGGGGGGATCAGTCGAGTTGGATTCCGAGATTTTCGAAGGTCTCGTCGAAGAGGGCGGTTTTTTCGGGTCCGTAGACGAACTTGGCGCCGCGGAGGAATTCGCGGGCCTTCATGGTGTTGCCCTCCTTGTTGGCGAGGGCGGCCTGGCCGTAATACCACGCGGGCGAGTCGCCGGGGTATTTGATGGCGTTCATCACGCGTTTGGCGCGGTCCGTCTCGCCGGCCTGGAGATCGCAGAGGCCGACCTTGAATTGGAGAAGCTCGTTGCGGGCGTCCGAGGCGCGCATGGCCTGGAAATGCTCGCGGGCCTGGGGGTATTTCTCCTGGAGGAAAAGAAGCTCGCCGAGATTGTATTGGGCGGGGAAGAAGCCCGGTTGCTTCTCGAGGGATTCGCGGAAGGCGCGCTCGGCCTTCTGGTAGTTCTCCTTCTTCGTGTAGACCGATCCGATGAGGTTGAGGACGAGCGGATCGCTCGGGCGGGCTTTCCGGAGTTCCTCGAGACGGGCGAGGGCCTCGTCGTATTTTTTGTCCTCGAAATCCGCCAGGACCTGCTCGATGGCGGCTTGAGCGTTCTGCTCGGGCTCGGGGGCGGTGAGCCGTGCAAACGCCGGCGCGGCGGCGAGGAGGAGGGCGGTTGTGATCTTCCGGAGCATTTGGACGTCGACCATCCTGATGTGCTTTTCCCGGGCGGCGCAATCAAAATGGTCCGCGGGAGAAAGCCGCCGGGGGCCGCGGCATCAGCGGGACCAGGAGGGTTCGCTCACCTTGCCGAGGCCGGTGACGACCGGGGTGCGGCGGCCCTTGAGGGTGTCGAGGAGGATGATCGAGGATCCGTCGCTGTAGACAAGGTGGCGCGAATTCGGGCCGAAGGCGGGATCCTGCCCCTGCGCGAGGATGCGGGCCGAGGAGGTCTTCAGGTCCAGCAGGGCGATGTTGAACCCGCCCTGGCGCGCGGTGAAGGCGATCTTCGACCCGTCGGGGGACCAGCTGGGCTCGGTGCAGTATCCGTAGCCGGTGGGAATCAGGCGGCCGGACCCGCCGGAGGCTCCGATGCGGAAGAGCTGGGGGCCGCCGCGCTCGTCGGAGGAGTAGACGATTTCGGCGCCGTTGGGCGACCACGAGGGGGAGGATTCCACGCCGCGGGTGCGTGTGAGCCGGCGCGCACCCGCTCCGTTGGCCGAGGCGATGTAGAGTTCGGGATTGCCGTCGCGGCTCAAGGTGCAGGCGAGCCGCGAGCCGTCTGGCGAAAAGCTGGCGCCGGAGTTCGTGCCGGGGAATTTGAGGATGCGGTTGCGCGCGCCGCTGGCGATGTCGATCGTGTAGATGTCCGCATAGCCGCTCTGGTAGCCGGTGTAGGCCACGCGGGAGCCGTCGGGTGAAATCGCGGGGGCGACGCTGATCGCGCCGTCGCGGGTGAGCTGGACCACGTTGGCTCCGTCATAGTCGGCGATGTAGATCTCCTTCGCGCCCGTCCGGTTGGCGACAAAGGCGATCTTCGAGGTGGCGATGCCCTTTGTGCCGGTGAGGGTCTCCACGATGTCGTCGGAGAACCGGTGGGCGCAGTCGCGGATGTTGCCGGTGTAGGTTTTTTGAAGAACCACGCTGCCGCGGTTGTCGGTGACGGTTCCCGCCAGGGCGCCGCCGCCGGCGTTGGCTCCGACCGTGTAGGTGGCGCGCCCGGGAAGTCCGATGCTGAACATTCCCGAGAGGTCGAGGTCGTTGTTCACCACGCGGCCCGCGATGGCGGCGTCGGGGCCGCCGAACGGCTGGAGGGCGATGTGGATGGCATCGCTTTTCTTCACGGTGATGGTGGTTTCCTGGGCGTTCGCGGCGAGAAGGGCGAGGAGCCCGAGAAGCAGGCCGGCGGCGGGAAGGCGAAGGGTTCGAATCATGGCGGTTTGTGGCAAAGGGTGCGGATTTTGACAAGTCAGGAGCGGTAGCGCCGCCCGAGGGCGAAACTTCCCAGGGGGTGGAGGAACCGCGCGTGGCGGGAGGCGAGCTCCAACGCCCGGCGGACGGGGGGCGCGGAGTCGGCGCCCTCGATTTCAATGTAGAAGACGTAGGTCTGCGGCTGGCCGGGGACGGGGCGCGAGACGATGCGGGTGAGGCTGACGTTTTGCCGGGCGAAGGGACCGAGGAAGCGGTGCAGGCTGCCGCAGGTGTTCTTGAGCGCGGCGACGAAGGCGGTGCGGTTGGCTCCGCGCGCGGATGCGGCTCGGCGGGCGATGGTGAAGAAATTGGTGACGTTGACCCCTCCGGCGCGGTGCGGGGTTTCCAGGATGTCGAGCCCGTAGATTTTCGCCGCGCCGGGTGAGGCGAGGGCGGCGGCGTTTTTCGAGGCGGCGGCTTTTTCGGCGGCGGCGGTGGTGCTTTCCACCGGAACCAAACGCGCGGCGGGGTGGTTTTTTTTCAACCACTCGGCGTGGTGTTTGATTTGCGTGAAATGCGAGTAGATCGTCCGCGGAGGCGCATCCCGCCGGCCGAGCAGGGCGATGCGGATGTCGAGGGCGAGCTCGCCGGTGATGAAAACCGTTCCCGCGTGGCGGATCAAAAGATCGATGGTGTCGTGGACGGTGCCGCCCGAGGAATTCTCCACCGGCACGAGTCCCAGCGGCGCGGCGCCCGAGGCGACCGATTCGAAAACCGCGTCGATGGTGGGGCGGGGGATCAGCCGGGCCTTCGCGCCGAAACGCCGGCGCGCGAGGATCCCGGAGAAGGTTCCCTCGGGTCCGAGATAGGCCAATCCACTCATTCGCTTTTCATCACACCACAACCGGGCCGCGTTGCGCAAACCCGGCCTTGCGCCCGCGGCGGTCGAATGTCAGGCGCCGGTGCCGATGTAGCGGGCGTGGTAGCCCGCGAAATCGCCCATCTCGCCGACCGGCGGGACCGATTGCATGTCGTAGACCGAGTCGCCCACGATCCTGCCGCTGTGGATGTCGTAGATCATCACCTGCGCCTTGCCCTGCGCGCGACCGCCATCCTCGGTGCGGACGGCGATGTAGCGGGTGGAGCGCTTGTTGAATTCGCCGGTGCGGTAGGCGTAATTGCGCGCGCGGTCCTCGGCGACCTGGAGCTGGCGCGCGGAGGCTTGCTTGCGGGCGATCAGGTAGGTGCCGCCGCCCGCCAGCGCAGCGGCTCCGGCGGTGACGGGAATCGTCACGGCGGGGTTCACGCCGGTGAGGGCCAGTGGCAGGCCCACCGCGAGTCCGGTGGCCGCCGCGGCGACAGCCGCGTTCTCACCGGGGCTGAGGTTCGAACATCCCGTGAGGGCCACGCAGCCGGCGAGGGGAAGCGCGGCGAAGCGCAAAAAAAGAATTCGATTTTTCATGGCGCCCGGAATCTAGCGGCGATTTTCCCGAAAACAAGCCGGCCCTCCTTGCCTCGACGGTGGCGATGGGGTAGCAAATTCCGCCATGGAAACCACCGACCCGATCCTGGAGGAGTTGCTCGCCGCGTTGAGGGAACGGCTTTCCGTCGTGGCCGACCATGAATGGCGGGACCGCGATCCCGCGGCCCACCTGGAGGGACTCAAGGCGGCCGCCGCGCGCTTGGAGGCCTTGGTTTCCAGGCTCCCCGCCTCCCTCGACCCGAGGCTCCGCCACTACCTGGAGCGCCAGAGCTACACCAAGGCCGTGGATTGGCTCGAACAGGCGCGGATTTCCGTGACATCCGGCGGGGTTTTTCCTAGGTAACGCACACGCTCGTCCAACCCATGACCTCCCTCTCCCGAAAAAAAACGGAGTCTCCGCTGTGAAAACCGTCCGATTCGAATCCGGCGATGTGATTTTCCACGAGGGCGAAAAAAGCCAGGAGGCCTATCGCATCATCGCCGGCCGCGTGGAGATCACGATCCAAGGCCGGGTCCGGCCCATCATCCTCGCGCAATTGAGCGAGGGGGACATTTTCGGCGAGATGGCGATGGTGGACGAGAGGCCCCGCTCCGCCACCGCGCGCTGCGTGGAGGCCACCGAATGCGAGATGATGGGGCCCGCGGACTTCCAGCGCGCGATCCTCCAGAATCCCCACCGCCTCCTGCCGTATCTTTCCGCCTTCTTCGAAAGGTTGCGCTCCGTGAACGACCGGTTGCATTTGGAATTGCGGCTGCGGGCGGAAAGCCGCGCCGAAGCCCTCCAGAGCCCGATTTCCGCTCCGGTGCCCCGGGTGAGCATCGCCCCGCCGGTCTCTCCCGTCCATCCGCATCCCGACCACCACCCGGATCGCATCCGACCCGCCACTCCCGTGCACACCGCCATCGAACCACCCGATGTAACCGAACAAACCGAACATTCCATTTCCATGTCCCCGCTCACCACGGAGTGCGCCTCGCGATTCGACGAGGGCGAGGGGAATTGGAAAATCGGGAAATTCCCCTTCCGCATCGGACGCCGCGGCATCGGCGAGGACGGCGAGAGGCATTCGATCTTTTCCTCGAACGATCTTCTCATCGCCGACGAGGAGCCCTTTCAAATCTCCCGCAGCCATTGCTCCATCGAGCGCGAAGGCGGGAATTTCTTCATCCGGGACCGCGGCAGCACGCTGGGAACGATCGTCAACGGCACGCCGATCGGAGTCCACCATTCCTGCCTCACGGCGGACCTCCGCGTCGGCGAGAACACCCTGGTGATCGGTTCCGCCCGCAGTTCCTACAAGTTCAAGATCGAGTTGGCCTGAGCGCGCATGGCCGGACCGCCCGCGGAGTTTCAAAATTTCTTGCGCCACCGGGCCCGCGGTGGAATCGTGAAACCGGTTCCCGGTCGAAACACGTCATCCTGTGGCCCCGGGAATAAACCGGGGGGTATAGCTCAGTTGGTAGAGCGTCTCGTTCGCAATGAGAAGGCCAGGGGTTCGAATCCCCTTACCTCCACTCCCCGCTCCGACCCATGATGGAAATTCCCGGCGGCGAGCGCACCTGGGTGGAAGTCGATTTGGGGGCCGTCCGCCACAACGCCTCCTTTGTCCGCGGTCGATTGGCTCCCGGTTGCGCCGTTCTCGCGGTGGTCAAGGCCGGCGCCTACGGCCACGGGGCGGTGCCTGTCGTCACGGCCCTCGCCGGCGAGGTCGGGATTTTCGGGGTTGCCAACCTGGGCGAGGCGCGCGAGGCGGCCTCGGCGGGGACCGGTCGGGACATCATGATTCTCAGCCCCTGCCTGCCCGCCGAACGCCGCGGCGCGGTCCACGGCGGCTTCATTGTCACCGTCTCCGATTCCGCCGAAGCGGCCGAATTCGCCGCGTGTGGAAAGGCGAGGGTGAACTTCAAGATCGATACCGGCATGGGGAGGGTCGGTTGCGCTCCGGATCGCGCGGTCGAAACCCTGCGGGAAATCCTGCGGCTGCCGGGCATCGAAGTTCACAGTGTCTCCACCCATCTCCCTTGCGCGGACGAGGACGCGGTTTTCACCGAATCCCAACTCGCGGACTTCGATCGTTTGTTGAAGCGGCTTCGGGAGGTCCTGCCCGGCGTGCGGGCGCATTCCCACAACAGCGCCGGGATTTTGACCCGCCCCGGCGACGCCCGCGAGATCGTGCGCCCCGGCTTGATGCTCTACGGGTGCTCCCCTGTGCCGGAGTTGCAAAAACACCTGCGTCCGGCGCTGGCCTGGCGGACCCGGGCGAGTTTGGTGCGCGACGTGCCGGCGGGCACGGGAATCGGCTACGGTCGAACATTCATCGCGCCGAGGCCCCTGCGCGTGGCGGTGCTCGCCGCGGGATACGCCGATGGATATCCGCGCCAGGTCTCCGGGCGCGGCGCGGAGGTGCTCGTTCGCGGAAAGGCGTGTCCGATCCTCGGCCGCGTGACGATGGACCAGATCGTGGTCGATGTGTCCAACGTTCCGGAGACCGTTCCCGGCGATGTGGCCACCCTGCTGGGACGCGACGGAGAAGGGGAGATCTCCGCCGGTCGTCTGGCGGAACTGGCCGGCACGATCCCCTGGGACATCCTCACCGGCATCGGCCAGCGTGTCCGCAGGTTCCACTCCGGCGGGGGCTTCAGTTGAGAAACCGGATCGTCAAAGGGAAATCGCAGGGCGCGCCGTTGCTGGCCTTGATCGCGCCGTTCGCTCCGAAGGCCACCCAGGCGACCAGCAGGACGATCGGAGCGGCGAGGGGAAGGATCAGACACCAACCGATCGCGACAAATCCCCACGAAAGAAACCACCAGAGCGTCCAGGAGATTTGGAAGTTGAGAACCTCCTTCCCCGCCGCGTCGAGTCCGGGCACGTCGTTCTTTTTGAGAAGCCAGACAATCAGGGGGCCGAGGACCTGGCCGACGCCCACAAACACGAATCCCGCCAGGGCGCTCAAATGAAGGATCGTGATCCAGCGACGCGCCTCCGGGGAGTCGGGGGGCGGCTGAGGCGGCCCGGCGGGGACATGCGGCGGAGTTTCCATGCGACCAACATTCCCGCGCGGGTGCCCGGTGGCAAGATCGGGCGATCGCCCGCCTTGGAATCAAAATTCCGCTGGAATCCCCGCGCCGCCCGATTATCTGGTTGTCCGATGATCCGAACTTCCGCCTGCATTCTTTTTCTGGCCGCGGCCGCCGCGTTCGCCGGGAACGCCGGTTCCGCCCTCGAGGCCCTTCAAACGGTCGCCGCGCAACCCGCGGCCGGAAACGCCGCGTTCATCGAGTTGCGCGGCCAGCGGGGCGATCCCATGCCGCCGGAGTGGACGGTTTTGCTGGCCGATCCGTCGGCGCGCGGAGGCGTGCGGGAGATGGCCGTGGCCTCGGGCCGGATTGTTTCCGAGCGCACGCCCCTGGCGGGCTACAGCGGCATCGCCTCCCGCCCCGCGCTCGACCGCTCCAAGGTTTCCGTGGACTCGAACAGCGTGTTCGACATCGCCCACGCCGAGGCCGTCGCGAGCCGGTTGGGATTTCATTGGATCGACTACACCCTCGCCACCAACCCGGCCACATTCCAACCCGAATGGACCGTGCGCCTCTATGATTCCCACGGCTCGCTGGCGGGGACTCTCCGTATCGCGGCCCAGGGCGGCGAGGTTCTCGAGCCGCTCGTCCCCTCCGAGAATGCCGCGGCGGGCCGCGGCTCGAAAAAACCCGGCGGCCTCGTGGGAGCGATCGTCGATTTCACCGAATCCACCGCGAAGAAGGTCCAAGACTCCACCCTGCGCACCGTGGGCAATGTCCAGGAATTCCTCGTCGGCGAGCGCACGGTGGGGCCCGCGGACGACGACTAGGGAACAAAATCCTCGCCCCTGCGATGCCTTCCCGCTACGGAAGGTTGCCATGACATTCCGCTCCCTAGCCGCCCCCGTCCTTCTCGCGGTCCTTGCGTTTCCCGCCTGCAAAAAACCGGCCCCTCCCGCCCCGCCGCCGCCGAATGTCCAGACCACGCCGGTCCTCCAGCAGGATGTGATCGCCTCGCAGACCTGGGTGGGCCTGCTCGACGGATTCCAGAACGCCAACATCCAGGCCCAGGTCACCGGATACCTCCTCACCCAAAACTACCAGGAGGGCTCGATGGTCAAGAAGGGAGACATCCTGTTCACCATCGACCAGCGCCCGTTCCAAGCCGCGCTGGCGCAGGCCCAGGCCGAATACGCCAGCGCCGTCGCCAAGGCGCAGCTCCAGCAACTCACCCTTCAAAAGCAGACCCAGCTCTACGAGACGAAGGTCATCAGCGAGCAGGAATACCAGACCTCCTACCAGGACACGCAGGCCGCCCTCGCCAATGTCGCCGCCGCCCAGGCCGCGGTCCAGTCCGCCCAGGTCAATCTCGGCTACTGCACGATCACCGCCCCGTTCGACGGCATCGCAGGCGTCGCCCAAGCCCAGATCGGCGACCTCGTGGGTCCCGGCGGACGCGTCAGCATCCTCACCCAGGCCTCGCAGATCGACCCGATGAAAATGAACTTCTTCATCACCGAGGCCGAATACCTTCTTGCCGCCAAGCTCATCACCCGCCTCGACAAGACACCGCAGGCCCAGCGCCGCGGCCGTCTCTCGCTCAAGCTCGCCGACGGTTCGATCTATCCCGAGTTCGGCACCTACGATTTCATCAACCGCCAGATCAATTCCTCCACCGGCACGATCCAGGTCACCGCGCTCTTTCCAAATCCGAACAATCTTCTGCGTCCCGGCCTCTTCGCCACGGTCACCGGCCCCGTCGACGAGATCAAGGGCGCGCTCCTCGTCCCGCAAAAGGCGCTCGTCGAGTTGCAGGGGAATTTCTTCGTCTCCTACCTTCAGCAGGACGGCACGGTGAAGAGCCTCCCGGTGAAGCTCGGTCCTGTTCTCGGTCCCTGGCAGGTCGTCGAAGCACCGCTCGCCGCGGGGGAAAAAGTCATCGTCGAGGGCGTGGAAAAAGTCCGCCCCGGCATGAAGGTGAACGCCACCGAATGGCAGGCGCCGCCACCCCCGGCTTCGCCGCCCCAAGCTCCTCCGGCGGCCTCCCCGAGTCCCTCCCCCGAGCCCGCCGCCGCCAAGTAAGGACCGCCGACCATGTCGAATTTCTTCATCCGCCGGCCGATCGTTGCGATGGTGATCGCCATCATCACCGTGATTGTCGGCCTGGTTTCCATGGCCGGCCTTCCGGTCGCCCAGTTCCCGAACATCGTCCCCCCGCAGATCCAGGTCTCGACCACCTATGTCGGCGCGGACGCCCTCACCGTCGAGCAATCGGTCGCCACCCCGATCGAGCAGCAAATGAGCGGCGTCGAGGGAATGGAATACATGTATTCCATCAACGCCAACTCGGGGATCATGACGCTCAATGTCATTTTCGGCACGGACACCGAGCCGACGACCGACCAGATCCTCGCCCAGATGCGGCAGACGCAGGCCGCGCCCCAGTTGCCCGCCGAGGTCCGCAACTACGGCGTCACCGTCGAGCAGTCGCTCTCCTCGCCCCTCGGCGTCTTCGTTCTTTATTCGCCGAACGGCGAGTTCGACCCCACCTTTCTGGCGAACTACGCCTACATCAATCTCAACGATCCGCTCACCCGCATTCCCGGCATCGGCAGCGTGAGCATTTTCGGCGCGGGCGAATACGCCATGCGCATCTGGGTGAAGCCCGACCGACTCGCCACGCTCAACATCACCGTCCCGGAGGTCATCTCCGCCGTCAGCTCGCAGAACAAGGTGAACCCCGCCGGCCAGATCGGCGGCGAACCGGTGCCCGAGGGCCAGGTCTTCACCTACACGGTCACCACCACCAGCCGCCTCACCACGGTCGAGGAGTTTGAAAACATCGTCATCCGCGCCGATCCCGACGGCTCGATCGTGCGGGTGAAGGATGTCGCGCGCGTGGAGCTCGGCGGCCAGGTTTACAACATCCGCGGCCGCTTCCAGGGCCAGAACGCCTGCATCGTCGCGATCTACCAGCTCCCCGGCTCGAACGCCGTGGACACCATGAAGCAGGCCCGCGCCTTTTTCGAGGACCAGGCCAAGCTGTTTCCCGACGGTCTCGCCTACACCGTCGCCCTCGACACCACGCTGGCCATCACCGACGGCATGAAGGAAATCGTGAAGACCCTGTTCGAGGCGATGGCCCTCGTGATTCTCGTGGTCTTCATTTTCCTGCAGGGATGGCGGGCCACGCTCATTCCGCTCATCGCCGTGCCGGTGTCGCTCATCGGCACCTTCGCGCTTTTCCCGCTGCTCGGCTTTTCCATCAACACCCTCTCGCTTTTCGGAATGGTGCTCGCGATCGGCCTCGTGGTGGACGACGCGATCGTCGTGGTCGAGGCCATCGAATCGCACATCGAGGAGGGCCTCAGCCCGAGGGACGCCGCCTTCAAGGCGATGTCGCAGGTGTCCGGCCCCGTGGTGGCCATCGCCCTCATTCTCTCGGCGGTGTTCATTCCCACGGTTTTCATCCCCGGGATCACCGGGGCCATGTATCAGCAGTTCGCCGTCACGATGGCCGTGTCCGTTTTGATCTCGGCCTTCAACGCGCTCTCGCTCAGCCCGGCGCTCGGCGCCCTGCTCCTGCGACCCCGCACGGAGACCCGCGGGCCGCTCGGCGCGTTCTTCCGGGGCTTCAACAAATTCTTCGGCACGGCGACCAACGGCTACGCGGCCGTCTGCCGCGGCCTCATCCGCAAGCTCGCCATCTCGATGCTCCTCCTCGCCGGCCTCGCGGCGGCCGCCGGCGGTATCGGCGGCACCATGCCCACCGCGTTCATTCCCGAGGAGGACCAGGGCTACCTCTTCGGCGTGGTCCAGCTCCCGCGCGCCTCGTCGCTCCAGCAAACCACCGCCGCCGCCGACCAGATCGAGCAAATCCTGCTCAAGACCCCGGGCGTGGAATATGTCACCTCGATCATCGGCTTCAACCTGCTCAGCACCGTCCAGAGCACCTACACGGGATTCTTCTTCATCACGCTCGAGGAATGGTCGAAACGCAAAACCCCCGAGCTTTCCGTCGACGCCATCCAGGCGAACATCAACAGGGAACTCGCCGCGCTCTCGAATCCCACCGCCGCGTTCGCCTTCCCGCCGCCGGCCATTCCCGGCATCGGCACCGCCGGTGGCGTGACCTTCATCCTCGAGGACCGCACCGGAGCGGAGGTCGCATTCATCGCGGAGAACACCCAGAAGTTCATGGCCGCCGCGAAGAAGCGACCCGAGTTCACCAGCCTCTTCACCACCGCGCTCTGGGATGTGCCGCAAATCCACCTCAAGGTCGACGAGGCCCAGGCCATGATCCAGGGCGTGAATCTCAACGACGCCTACCAGACCATCCAGACCTTCCTCGGCGGGTATTTCGTGAATTACTTCAACCGCTTCGGCCTCCAGTGGCAGGTTTATGTCCAGGCCGAGGGCGACTACCGCACGGACCTTGACAACCTCGGTCTGTTCTACCTCACGAACAAAAACAACGAGGCCGTCCCGGTGAACTCCTTCATCAAGGCCGGTCACTCCTACGGCCCGGAATTCACCATGCGCTACAACATGTTCCGCTGCTCCCAGATCAACGCCTCCGTCGCCCCCGGCTACTCTACAGCGCAGGCCATGAAGGCGCTCGAGGAGGTCTTCGCGGAAACGATGCCGGCGGGCATCGGCTACGATTACTTCGGCATGTCCTTCCAGGAGCAGCAGGCCGCGCAGGGCGTGCCGCCCACGGCCATTTTCGCCCTCTCGCTCCTGTTCGTCTTCCTCATCCTCGCCGCGCAATACGAAAGCTGGAGCCTGCCCTTCAGCGTGCTCTTCACCACGCCGATCGCGGTCTTCGGGGCCTTCGCCGCCCTCTCCCTGCGCGGCATGCAAAACAACATCTACGCGCAGATCGGCCTCGTCATGCTCATCGGCCTCTCGGCCAAAAACGCCATCCTCATCGTGGAGTTCGCCAAGGACGAATACGAAAAAGGCAAGGACCTCCTCGAGGCCACGCTCGCCGGAGCCAAGCTCCGCCTGCGTCCGATCCTCATGACCGCCTTCGCGTTCATTCTCGGCACCGTGCCGCTCGCCATCGCCACCGGCTCCGGAGCCGTCGGCCGCCGCGTGCTGGGCACCACAGTCATCGGCGGAATGCTCGCCGCCACGCTCGTCGCCATCTTCATCATCCCCGCCTGCTTCTACCTTGTGGAAAAATATTTCGTAGGCCCGCGCAAGGAGACCGGCGAGGGCGGGGAAACGAAGACCGCGTGATTGGACGCGGCGGTTGACAGCCCTTGGGCGAACACCTAATTCTCACGTTTTATCCCATGAAGCTCGCGGTCACCAAAGACGCCCTCCTCGAAGGGTTGCTGCGCACCCAAAACGTTGTCAGCAACCGACCCACCCTCCCCATCCTTACCAATGCCCTTTTGGAGGCCGGCGAAGACGGCCTCTGGATCACCACCACCGACCTCGAGGTGGGCATCCGCTGCCGCGTCGAGGCCCGGGTCGAGAAGACCGGAGCCACCACCATCCCCGCGCGCAAGCTGGTCTCCATCATCCGCGAGCTGCCCGCCTCCGAGATTCTCCTCGAGGTGGATTCCAAAAACATCGCGTCGATCCGCTGCGGCGCCAGCTTCTTCAAGGTCTACGGCCTGCCCAAGGAGGAGTTCCCGGCGTTTCCCGAGCCCAAGGAGTCGAAGACCCTCTCGATCCGCCAGTCGGAACTCAAGGACGGCCTCCGCAAGACCTCCTATGCCATCTCGACCGACGAGGCCCGATACGTCCTCAACGGCATTCTGTTTTCCCTTTTTGAAAACAAGCTCACGCTTGTGGCCACCGACGGCCGCCGTCTCGCGCTCTTCGACAGCGACCTGGAATTTCCGAAAAGCGACGAAGGCGAGTTCATCCTTCCCACCAAGGCCGTCACCGAGCTCCAGCGCCTCCTCGGCGACGACGGGGACGTGGTGATCTCCAGCTCCACAAACCTCGTCTCGTTCGAGGTCGACGGGGCGAAGCTCGTTTCCAAGCTCGTCGACGGCAACTACCCGAACTACCGCCAGGTCATCCCGGGCGAGGCCCGCGAGCGCATCGGCCTCGAGCGCGAAGCGTTCCTCAATTGCGTGCGCCGCGTCTCGATCCTCAGCAGCGACAAGACCAGCTCCGTGCGCCTCAATTTCACAAGGAACATGCTGGACATCACCGCCAACACCCCCGAGGTCGGCGAAGCCAAGGAATCGATGTCCATCAACTACAAGGGCGCCGACATCTCCATCGCCTTCAACCCCGAGTTCCTCATGGACCCCCTCCGCAATCTTCCGAACGACGAGATCTTCCTCGAATTGATCGACGAGATGAGCCCCGGCGTGATCAAGATCGCCACCCCGTTCCTCTACGTCATCATGCCGATGCGCGTCTCGCAGTGACGCCCGGTTCCCTGCTCTGGGGAATCGATCTGGGAGGCACAAAAATCGAGATCGCCGTGTGCGATCCCGCGCAGCCCGCCCGCCCGCTGGTCCGCCGGCGTTGCGACACCGGGGCCTCCCTCGGCTACGGGCACATCGTCGCCCGAATCGTCCACCTCGTCCGCGAGACCATGGAAACAGGCGGCTTTCCCGCCCCCGCCCGCCTCGGCGTCGCGACTCCCGGAGCCAACGATCCCGCGACGGGTTCGCTCAAAAACTCGAACACCGTCTGCCTGAACGGTCGCCCCCTCCGCGACGATCTCGCCGCCGCGCTCGCTTGCGACGTCCTTCTCGCCAACGATGCCAATTGCTTCACGCTCGCCGAGGCCCTCTGGGGCGCCGCCCGGGGGTCTTCCGTGGTGATGGGCCTCATTCTCGGCACCGGCGTGGGCGGGGGAATTTGCGTGGACGGAAAAATCCTCCACGGCCTGCACGGCATCGCCGGCGAGTGGGGCCACAATCCCCTTCCCGGCGAGGAGACCCCCTGCTACTGCGGGCGCCGCGGTTGTGTGGAAACCGTCATCGCCGGCCCCTCCCTTGAGCGCTTCCACCGCGAACAGGGCGGTGCGGACGAGCGCCTGCCCCGCGTTTGCGAACTCGCCGCCGCCGGCGAACCGGCCGCCCGGAAAACCCTGCAACGCCTCCGCGAAAAATTCGCCCAAGCCATCGCCGCCGTGGTCAATATTCTCGACCCCGATGTCATCGTGATCGGCGGTGGAGTGGGAAACATCCCGCTGCTCTACGAAGAGGAAACCCGCCGCGAAATCCTGCGCCACCTCTTCAACTCCGGGCTCAAAACCCGAATCCTCCCCCCCGCGCTGGGCGACAGCGCCGGAGTCTTCGGCGCCGCCTTGCTTTCGAGGTAATCCCGGCAGGCCTGTTCCAAAAATCGGGAAGTGGAAATCCGAAGGCCCCGTTCATTCCACGGCTGCCTCGGGAGGGCGGTTGCTTCTCCGCTTTGCTCGGGGATCTTGGCTCGCTCGCTCTTTCCCTCCCGGGCCAAACGTTCGTCTTTCCCATGGAACGAGGGCGCAGTCGCGCGGG
>CAZVPK010000023.1:9346-20383 GCA_964628505.1 uncultured Chthoniobacter sp. | reverse complement strand
GTCCTCGGCGGCTTGGTTGTAGCCTTCCAGCATCGAATCGTTCTGCATTTTCGGCCCGAGGTGCCAGGCGAGCGTGGCCACGACTGGATCGTTCCAGGTTTTGAAGGCATCGAGCATGTGCCGCAAAATTCCCGGCGTAAGCATGCGTGCCCCGTCGATGCAAAGAGCGATGGCTTCCCCGCGCGCGAGGGCTGCCGCCCTGTTGACCGCACCAACCGGCGACGGGGCCGCCGGCGAACGGACGAGCCGGAAATTTTCCCCGAATCGTTTGACGAAGCTTTCCTCCAGTGGAGTGGCTGATCCGGCATCCACCACGATGACTTCATAATCGCCGGGGCAAACCCCGCGCTGGTATTCCGCCGAGAGCGTGAAAAGCGTGCGCGGCGCCTCGCGCGCCATGTTGTGGAACACGACGATCACCGTAAGCGCGGGTTGGGAATTCATGGAGGTGGACAGAGTCTTTTGTCGATGCGTTCTTGGAAAGCCGCAGGATTTTTCAAACGGATTTTTTGAATCAAGATTCCCCTACGAGAGAAATCCGAGCATTTCCAAGGGGATTCGCCCGGGAGAGCAGGCCCCTCCTTGGGCAAGGATGATTTTTTGATCGGCTTGCACGCCTTTGAATTGGGAGCGGCCTTTGCCCTTGCCGCCGATTTCGAAGACGATTTTTCGCCCTTCGTGCTCGACGAGAAAGTCCGGAGTCTTCTGGCCCGTGGTGGATTTCAAATACTGGATGGGAATACCCGCCTGCCGCATCGCCATGGCAAAGAAATCCTCCCGCAACCCGCCCGCGGCTTCATCGATGGGCCTATGGAGAAGCCGGAGTGGCGGCATCAACAGGATTTTCGGCTCGCGCAGAACATTGGTTCCAGCGGGAAAGATGCGTTGCAGGAGAAAAGCCTGTTCGAACGCCTCGCAGTATTGCTCGGCTTTGTATTTTGTGATTCCGAGATTTTTGGAAAGCGAGGTGTAGTTGATGCCATCGACTTGGGATTTTCCGATGAAGGCGGGGAATTTTTCCAGGATCGGCAACTCGTCGATCCGGAGCGGACGGGTGGTGGGAATGTCGCGTGCAATGATTTTTGCAACCGTGCCCCGCAACAGCGGCAAGGGGTCGGGTTCCTCGAGTGAAAACGGCAGCAATCCTCCCGCGAGGTAGCGGGAAAAATGCCGCGAAGCCCGGAGATGGGCGGCGGGGATGTTTCCGGCCAGAAGGTCGTCCAGGGGGATTTTTTCGAGGGTCTCCCCGTGGCGGATGGCAAGGAATTCGCGGAAGGAAAAGTATTCCAGCGTGTGGATGCGCACCCGCCGGGCCAGATCGTGGGCCGAATCGTGGATCGCCAAAGCCACCGAGCCCGTGAATGTGACGCGGAGATCGGGGAGAAAATCGTGGATTTTCTTGAGGTCCCCCATCGCGCTTTTGAGAAAGTGGATTTCATCAAGGAGGAAACGCCGGAACCGGTAGCGCGCGGATAGTTCCCTGATCGCCTCGAAGAGGTCCGCGCTGTCCTCCAGGGTGTCCACAGAAAGATAAAAAGCCTCCGTATCCAGGGCGGCGATTTGTTTCAAAAGAACGGTCTTGCCGGCACCCCGCGGCCCCACGATGCCGGTCAGATGGCGTCCCTGTTCCTGACGCAAAAGCTCGAACAAAGGGCGGTGCGCCGATATTTGGCCCCCTTCGCGCATGGCCAATTCATGCAGTTCCAGAAGGTGGTCGAGCCGGGTCATTTTGGAGAAGAATTTGACAAGATAATACTATTTTTGTCAAATGGATTAACTATTTCGTATTCTGAAACGCCTGCGCAATCGCTCTGCCGGCGCGGTAAACCTTCAAGTCCCAAACCTTCTCAATGATCGCCAACTTGCCCAAAGCGAGATTCGCATTGCCGCGAATGGTGCTATGGCGGCGGGTGAAGAACAGGTTGAATTCCATCAACTCGCCATCAAAGTTTCGTTGAGGATCCATGCGGCGAAGTCCTAGGCTATACCCGTCCAGCATTTCAATCAGTTCATCCAAAAGCCTCTTGCGTTTGGACTCTGTATGAAGAGTTCGGGGCCACGGGGTTTCGCTAGGGACCGATTTCGATGCCCCGGGAGCCGGGCAGCATCGGTTTGCGCAAAACTTCCAAGCGGGTCATGTCGCAAGAGAAATCACTTTCCGCCTGCCCGTCCAATTTCGATCTATCTTTTACGCGAAATAATCGGGTTAGATTGTTCGCCGCGTTTGTGGGATTTTTGCGGTTTGATTCAATACAAGCACTCACTGTTGTCCCGACTCGCGCCACTGCCTCATGAGCCGTCAGAAAAGTAAAAACCCCGTCATGCTTCTTGTTCTCGGTGTCCACCGTTCGGGGACGAGTGTGACGGCACGGATGCTGGAGTGCCTCGGAGCCGCGCCGTCGACAAACCTCCACGAACCGCTCCCGAACAATCCGAAGGGGTTTTTCGAGGACTTCGATGTCGAGCGGTTCAACGAATACGAACTCCTGCCCGCGCTCGGCGCGCATTGGCAGGATCTGGCCCCGCCGGATTGGACGCGGCTCCCGGCGGAATCGCGCTCCAGCCTTTTGGAAAAAGCGGTCGGAATTGTGGGCAGGAATTTCAGCCGGGAAAATGCCTTCTCGATTCTCAAGGAACCGCGTTTGGGAATCCTGCTGCCGTTCTGGCTCGAGGTCTTGGAGAAGGCCGGGCTCGAGGTGAGGGCGGTATGCACAGTGCGCGATCCCTCGAGTGTGGCCCGGTCGCTTCAGGCGCGGGATGGATTTTCGATCACGCACGGAGCGATGCTCTACGCCTCCAACTGGCTCGCCACCTTGCCCCACTTGGAAAAAATCCCGAACGCGTTCCTCGCATTCGACGCGATTTTCCAGGACGCGCGCGGCGTGCTCGAGCGGTTGGCCGGGCAACTCGGGATTTCGTTGCCGCAGGATTTCGGGGAGCGCGTTCGGGAGTTTGTTTCCAGCCATCTCGACCCGGCGTTGAGGCACCACTCTGTCACCGCGGAGGAATTGACCGGAGAGGATCGGATTCCCGCGTTGGCACGGGATGTTTTCGAGCTTCTCGCGGCATCGGAAAAAACCGGTTCGGCGCTGTTGGGGAAAGTGGCGACCTTGGCGAATCGCCACGCGCAGGACCTCGCGCTCTTTCGGGACTACGACCGGCTTTTCGTGGAACGCGCCGAATTCCGACAAGCCAAAACCAATCTCGAAAACGAGGCCGACGGCCTGCGGCGGCACCTCGAAAAAACGGTCGAGGACCGTGACGCCCGCTACGCCGTCCTCGAGGAGGAGATTTCCAAGCGGGATGGAATTCTCAGCCGGCTGGAAGCGGAGGTTGCCACCCAAAAAAGGGAGGCCGAGGTCCTTTCCCGGGATTTGGAAGGCCGCAACCGGAAAGCCCCCGAGTTGAACGACGAGCTATCGAAGCGCGACGGCAAGATGGCTGACTTGCGGCAGGAGATTGTGGACCGGGAAGGGGCCATCTCCCGCTTGCAGGCGCTCATCGAACAGCGCAACCGCGAAGCGATCGAGCTCGATGCCACCGTTCAGGAGTTGGAGCAGGAGCTTCTGGCGGCCAATGCCAATCTGGTTCAGCGGGAAAGCGAGTTGTTCTCCGAGCGGGAGCGGGCCGACGAGGTTTCCGGGAAGCTCGCAAACGCCGAAGCCCGCAACGGGCAATTGGCCGATGCATTGGCCGGTCTCGAGTTGGAGTTGGAGCAACACCGGACCGAAAATGAAAAGCGCGAATCCACGATTCAAAACCTGTCCTTGGCCCTCGACGCCACGCACGCCAGCACATCCTGGCGGGTCACGGCCCCCATCCGTTGGGTGTTCGAGGCGTTGAAAAAAAGCCCGCTGGGATTGGTCAAGGCGGTGCGCGAGATTCGAGGGAGCGGGTTTTTCGACCCCGTTTTCTACCTGCTGAAATATCCCGATGTGCGCGACTCGGGGGCCGATCCGCTGAAACACTACCTTCTGCATGGGGGCCACCAGGGCCGGAACCCCTCGCCGCTTTTCCACAGCAAATTCTATTTGGACAATTACGCCGATGTCCGCGTCTCCGGAACCAACCCGCTTATCCACTACATCCGGAGCGGCCGCGCCGAGGGACGCTTGCCGTCGCCGCACCACCACGCCCCGGTCGAGCCGCCGGCCTTCGAAACCTTGGAAGCCCGCGACATCCGAACCATTCGCGAAAGCGGCCTGTTCGATCCCGCCCACTATTTGGAGCAGTATCCCGATGTGAGGCACGCGGGAATGGATCCCGTCGAGCATTTCGTTTGGCACGGATGGAAGGAGGGGCGGAATCCCTCGCCGTTCTTCGACACGCGCTTCTATCTCCGCACCTACCTCGACAACGATCTCGCGGGAGCCAATCCGCTTCTCCACTTCATCGAAAAAGGCCGTTCCAAGGGGCACTTCACCTCCGAGGCGCACCGGGCCGAGGCCCGCCGAATCCGCAGGCAGCCGGTCTGGAAGTGGATCGCAGCGCCCCAGGAATTCTACCATGTCGTGGTGGCGCGCTACGGAGGACCGATCCCGACAGCGGGCCGGTTTTTCCGCAAACTCTTTTCCGCGGGTCCCACGGGGATCGCCATGAACTTCGGCGAGCAGGTGCGCTTCGCGAAAAAACTGGTGGCTGCCAAACGGAAGATGGAAGCCGCGGAGGGGATGCCAAAACAAGCGGCACCCGCCGCGGGGGGAGTGCCGCCGCGCGAGTCGCTGACTTCCTCGGGAACCATCCTTTTCATCGGCTGCGACGGATTTCTTGCCGGTTCCCAGGTGGTCCTCCTCAACCTCCTCCAGTGGCTCCATGCCCACACGAGCCTCGACCTGAAAATCCTCCTCATCGCCGGCGGGGAGTTGCTCCCCGAGTATTCCAAATACGGTCCCGTGCTCGTCTGGCAGGAGTTGGCGATGCAAATTCCCGATGCGAAAAAGCGGAGGGACCACCTGGCCTCGCTCTTCGGCAAGGTCGATCTGATCTACGGCAACACCATCGTGGCGTCCACGATCTACGAGGAACTGGAATTTCTCGGAGCGCCCTTCCTCAGCCACATCCACGAACTCGAGAAATCGATCCGCGCCTACACCGAGCCGAAAACCATCGAGAAGTTCCAAAGGCTGACCTCCGAATTCATCGCGTGTTCTCCTCCGGTCGCCGCGAACCTCATCGATAATCATCAGGCCGAAACCTCCCGGGTGCACACGGTGAACGCCTTCATCGAGAACCGTCCGCCCGCGGCGGAAAATGCAAAGGCGTTCCTGCGCGGCAAGCTCGGCCTCCGCGGAGACGAGTTCCTCGTGGTGGGCTGCGGCACCATTTACTGGCGCAAGGGGGTCGACCTCTTTGTGGAGACGGCCGTGAAGCTCAAGGAAAGCGGCACAAAAAATTTCCGCTTCCTTTGGATCGGCGACCACTACTGGGACTTCGATCCGCAGTCCCGCGCGCTGGCTCCCTGGAAAACCATCGACGCCAAAATCAAAAAATACGGGCTCGAGAATTTCATCGAATTCCCCGGCGTGAAGCCGGACGCGAGGGATTACTTCCAGGCCGCCGATGTGTTCTACCTGCCTTCGCGGGAGGATCCGTTTCCGCTTGTTTGCCTCGAGGCCGCGCAGTGCGGCACGCCGGTGGTGTGTTTCGACCAGGCCGGCGGAATGCCCGGTTTTGTGGAATCCGATGCGGGCATCGTCGTTCCCCACCTCGATGTCGCCGCAGCCGCTGCCGCCATCAAACGGCTGAAGGATGACCCGGCCCTTCGCAATCGACTCGGCCAGGCCGCCGCCGCGAAACTCGCCCGGCTCCACACCGACGACATTGCCGTTCCGGAAATCCTGAACATCTGCCGCGGCACGATGAAATCCGCCCCGCTGGTGAGTGTGATTGTGCCGGTTTACAATCACGGGCGCTTCCTCGCGCAGCGGATCGAGAGCATCCTCTCGCAGTCCTTCCGCGACTTCGAAATCCTCATCCTCGACGATGCCTCGACCGACGACAGCCTCGAGGTGGCGCGCCGATTCGAGGGGCATCCGCAGGTGCGCATTCTCGCCAACGAGCAAAATAGCGGCTCCGCCTTCCGCCAGTGGAAAAAAGGAATCGAGCAGGCCCGCGGACAATTCGTGTGGATCGCCGAGGGCGATGATTCCTGCGAACCCGACTTCCTCCGCCAATTGTTGCCGTTCTTCCGCGATCCCGAGGTCGCGCTCGCCTTCAGCGACTCGATTGCGATCGATGAAAACGGAAATCCCATCGAAGGCTACCGCGCCTATTACGAGCCGCTCGATTCCACGCACTGGAAAATGGACCACCTTGTCCCCGGCGAGGCGGAAATCGGTTTCGGGCTCGGCGTCAAAAACACCATTCCCAACACCAGTGCCGCTGTCTTCCGACGCGAATTCATAGACCCCGGGATCCTGGAAAACATCGCCTCCATGCGCTTCTCGGGGGATTGGTTTTTCCATGTCCAGCTCGTGAAGGGCCGCAAAATCGGCTTTCGCAGCCTGCCGCTGAACCTCCACCGCCGGCACGAGGCCACGCTCACCCGGAGTTTCAACAGCGAAGCCGGACGCCGGCAGTCGCTCCTCGACGAGGCGCGGCAGGTGCATGAATTCGTGCTGGAGAATTACACGCCCACGCCCTCGTTCCGCAGGAAACTCGAGTTCTACCTGCGCGAACAAATCGGGGCGCTGTTCCCCGGGTCCACAACTTCGGACTACGACAAATACTATCCTTTCACCCGAACCCTCAACGCCGTGGACCACGCCCTCGCCGAATTGCGTTCCCTCAAACGGCGATTCGTTTTCATCACCACCGGGGACTCGGCGCACGACGGCGGCAGCGAGCAACTCTGGGTTCAAACCGCGCTGCGCATGGCCCGAGAAGGACACCATGTGCTGGCCGTCATCAAACGCTGGTCGCCCGAGCCGTATTTTTTCGCCGCGTTCCGCGAGGCCGGGATCGAGTTCGCCTTCAAGGACCGCGATCCCGTGAAAGCGATGGCCGCGTTTTCGCCCGACCTGGTTGTGGTCAACATCGGCGACCAGGACGAGGGGATCGAGTGGTATGACGCCTGCCGCGCTCATGGCCTTCGCTATGCGATCGTCAACCATCTCACCAAGGAACCCAAATACTGGCCGATCCGCCACGAGTTGCAGGACGGGGTGCGCGAGGGAAATCTCGCCGCCGCACAGGTTTTGTTCACTTCGCAAAACAACCGCGCCCTCCTCGAGAAGCGCCTCGGTTGTGCCATCCCGCACGCCGGCATTTTCCACAACCCGCTCTACATCGACCGCTCCAGGCGCCTGCCGTTTCCGTTGATGGACGGCCCCATCCGGCTTGCGATGCCGTCCCGGTTGCTCAACATCCACAAGGGCCAGAACCTCGCCATCGAGGTTTTCGCCATGGAAAAATGGCGCTCGCGGAACATCCAACTCCACCTTTACGGCAACGG
This sequence comes from uncultured Chthoniobacter sp., assembly GCA_964628505.1. Taxonomy (GTDB): domain Bacteria; phylum Verrucomicrobiota; class Verrucomicrobiia; order Chthoniobacterales; family Terrimicrobiaceae; genus UBA967. The sequence goes on along the minus strand of CAZVPK010000023.1, from coordinate 12,930 downwards.
CCCCGATGAATCCCCGCTCCGCGCCACCGTCGAGCGCGAAGGCCTCGCGAATGTTTTTTTCCACGAGCCAAATTGGCAGTTGCCCAAGCCCGACATGGAATCCATCTGGCGCGACAACCACGCGCTGCTGATGACTTCCTTCATGGAAGGCATGCCGCTGGTTTTGCTGAATGCGATGTTTTACGAACGCGTCCCGATCGTCACCGACATTGGCGGCCATCGCGAAGTGGTGCGCGATGGCGAGAATGGTTTTCTTGCCAAGGAACCCACCGCCGATGCCGTCGATGCCGCCATGGAAAACGCCTGGCAGCGGCTTGGCGACTGGGAGGTCATCGGCCGCCGCGCCCGCGAGGGCATGCTCCGTTTCGCGCCCGAGGACCCGATTGCGGACTTCATGGAAAAACTGCAAGTCTTGGCACGGACCTCGACCAGACCGTGAAAGTCATCCTGCACATCGGCCCGCACAAAACCGGAACCACCTCGATCCAAGCGTTCCTGCACAGGAATTCGGACATCCTTCGAAAACATGGTTTCCACTACCCCAAGACCCACGAGGGGCTTCAAAACCACCACGGCCTGGCGATCGGTTTGCGCAATACCGCCAGTTTTTGGGCGACCGCCAAACGCATCCGCAGAATTTTGAGGGAAAGCGAGGCGGAGGGTTGTCACACGTGCATCTTCAGTTCGGAGATATTCGTGGAACACGAAATTCCGATCCACTTGTTCCGGCGGATTTTCAAAGCCGAACACTATCTTGTCATTGCCTACATCCGAAACCCGGAGGAACAAATTTCAGCAAGCTACGCGGAGTTGCTGAAGGAGTCCTCTGTTCGTCGAACCAGCAGGATCGACGAACCTCCCGTCCCCTACGACTCCAGCTATTGCAGCGTGTTTCCGAAATGGTTTCCCCACTTTGCCCCGGGCGAGATGGTCCTTGCGCCATTCGACGCGGCGCAGTGGCCGAAGGAAAATCTGCTCCTCGATTTTTGTGAAATGATCGGACTCGATCCCCTCGTTCAATCGGAGTTGGAGGATGTCCAGGGCCTTCATCGCAACAGGCGATTGCCAGTGGGTTTGCAGGAGGTTCTTCGCCGGTCGAATGCCCTGCTGGGTCTCTCGGGGGACATGCACGGCGCCTGGTGCGCCGAGTTGGAAAATTTGGCGTCCGAGCAGCCGGAGTTTTTTTTGCAGAGAGCCACCGGGCTTCCCCGCAATACGGTTCGAAAATCCTTCGAGGCGCTTGCCGGGATGCTCCCGGTCTACCGGCCATATTTTCGCAGCGGGTTCGATAAGCGGTTTCTTCTAGCCCCCTCGGACATACCGCCATTGGCACCGGATTCAACAAGATCGGCCAGGAAACCCAGGCGCCTTTTTTTCGACAAGATCGCTTCGGGCCATGTTTTGGAGGCTTTTAAAATGTGGCTGGGGGAAGGCCGGAAAGCGGTTCTACTTTACGACGGCTTCGGGGAAATCGATGAAATCCTTGGTGATCCCCGGCTTCGAATGGTCCTCGATGTGCGAAAGGAGTCGCCCGCGGCGCTCGATTCGCTCGGGGCGGACGATGTGGTGATTTACGCGTGCACACAGGATGATCTGGGCCTGCCGTTCGTCGCGCATCTTCATAAAACCGGGCGGAAATATTATCCGGTCTGGAGCGCCCCGCCGGGCGGGTATGTTTTCACGAACACCACGGCGCGCGAGGTGCTGAAGGCGGAATTCGAATTTCAAAAGAGCGAAGGTTTTGACAAGTGGGACTTCGGCCACCGGGACTTCACCACCCTCATCCAGGCATTGGACATTACGAAGAACCTGCCGGGCTGTTACCTCGAAGCGGGATGCTATCGGGGCTCGAGCGCGGGTGCCGTTTTGCGTTACCTCGCAACGACGCGCCGTCCGATGGAGACGTTCTTCCTCGATGTCTTCGAGGGATTCCAATACCGCGAGTCCGAAAAAAGCGCCGATGCGGTCTGGCACGGAACACATGTCACGGACGGCTTCGAAACCGTCCGCTCGCGGTTGATGGCCTATCGAGCGGGCTTCCCCGATTTGAAAATCTCGGTGGAGAAAAACAACATCATCTCGGATCCCTTGCCTGCGCGGGCGTTGCAGCTTGGAATCGCGGTGGCGAATCTGGATGTGGATCTCCACGAGGCGGTCTATGCCGGGCTCCACAAACTCGCCCCCCACATGGTGCAGCACGGCATCCTCGTTGTGGAGGATCCGGGCCACACGCCCCTCTTGATCGGAGCCAAGCTCGCGCTCGAAAAATTCCTCGCCGAGGACGCCGGGAAGCAATTCATCCCGATCGTCATGGACAGCGGGCAAAGCTTTCTCATCAGGAAATAGGGAATGGTTTTCAGCTCCCTCGCGTTTCTCTTTTTCTTCCTGCCGGCGATCCTTCTTTTTTTCCACGCGGCGCCGCGGTGGATGCGACCGGCGGTTTTGCTTCTGGGCAGCCTGTTTTTTTATTTCTACGGCGAGAACTATCTCGTCCTTGTGATGCTTGCCACGGCGGCGATCGATTATTTCTGCGCGCTGATGATCGCCGGGAGCCGGTCGCAGCCACTGCGGGAGGGGGAACCGCGCAGCCGCTCGCAGAGTGCGTGGCTGGCGGTTTCGATCGTCTCGAATCTTGGGCTTCTCGGCTACTTCAAGTATTTCCATTTTTTTGTCGAAAACCTCACCGCCGCCTTGGCGGACCTCGGTCTCGCGCATTGGCGCTTGGAGGGATTCGCGCAGGTCGCTCTGCCGCTGGGCATCAGCTTCTACATCTTCCAGGCGATGAGCTACACGATCGATGTTTACCGCGGCCATGTCGCGCCGTGCCGGAGCCTGCTTTCGTTTTGCACCTACATCACGATGTTTCCCCAGTTGGTCGCGGGCCCGATCGTGCGCTATGCCGATATCGAGGGTCAGCTTCGGGCGCCCCGTGCTTCGCTGGCCCAATTCGCGGAAGGCGTGCGGCGTTTTCTCGGCGGCTTCGCCAAAAAGGTTCTCCTCGCGAATCCGATGGGCGAAGTGGCGGACGGAATTTTCGCGCTGCCCGATTCGGAACTTTCCACCGGCATCGCCTGGGCGGGGCTGCTGGCCTACACGCTGCAAATCTACTTCGATTTCTCCGGCTACTCCTGCATGGCGATCGGGCTCGGGAAAATGTTCGGCTTCGATTTTCCCGAAAATTTCAACTTCCCCTACATCGCGCGCTCGGTGCGGGATTTCTGGCACCGCTGGCACATCACGCTCTCCACTTGGTTCCGGGATTATGTGTATTTCCCGCTCGGCGGCAGCCGGGGCACGGAGTTCCAAACACGGCGGAACCTCCTCATCGTTTTTTTCACCTGCGGGCTCTGGCACGGGGCAGGATGGAATTTTGTCATCTGGGGGCTTTTCCACGGGTTCTTTCTCTCGCTTGAGCGCACCAAATTCGGTGCGTTCCTGCAGAAAATCCCCGCCGTGCTCCGGCATGCCTATTTGCTTTTGGTCGTCATGGTCGGCTGGGTTTTCTTCCGTTGCGAAACGGCCTCGGAAGCCATGCGGTATCTCCACCGCCTTTGGATTTTCCAGGGGACGGAAATCCGGACCGT
>CAZVPK010000023.1:5886-9246 GCA_964628505.1 uncultured Chthoniobacter sp. | reverse complement strand
AAGTTCGACTGGGACCGAACTCGATTGCGCGAATTCTTTTCCTCGCTCGAGCGCTTTATTTCCGACCGACTGCCGTTTCGCGAAAGCCTGCTCGGCGCCAAGGCCCGGGTGAATCTTGCCTTTGGCAAGTTGCTCAATCCGGAGGTCGTGGTCCTCGGCAAGGAAGACTGGCTGTTTTTCGGAAACTCCGTGGGTCGCGGGATCGATCAATTCCGCGGCCTGCTCACGCTCGAAGGGCGAGGTCTCTCGGAGATTCAAAAATACTTCACTGAAATCCAACAAACCGCCGCGCAGGCGGGAATCCCGCTGGTCGTGGCGATCGCGCCGGACAAGCATTCCATTTACTCTGAATACCTGCCGGACGGGCTTTCCAGAAAAGGCCTTTCGCCCGCGGACCAAATCATGGCCGGTTCACAGGGCGGTCAAATCCTCGACCTGCGAAAGGTTTTGTTGGATGCGAAAGCCACCTCGCCGCACCCGCTTTATTACAAGACGGACTCCCACTGGAACGAATTCGGAGCCTATCTGGCCTACCGGGCCATCATGGAACGCCTGCCCGGTTTCGCGCCTGTGGAGCCGGGGGTGGGGGACTTCCTTCCGCTGCCGGTTGTCGGGAAGGGCGACTTGGCCGTCAAAGTGGGCGGCGATTTGGAGTTTCCCGATTCGCTCACCCACATCCGACGCGATTTTTTCCGGGGATCCCTGCAAGTCGAAAACCTGCGGAACGGCACTGTGTCAGCGCTCCCTGCAATTGAAATGGTTCGAGTCTCCGAATTTCCCTCGCTCAAAATCTCGAGCCCCCGCCACTCAGGAACGATCCTGCTGATCGGCGATTCCTTCCTCGAAAACATCTCGAGGTTTTTCAACAACTCGTTTGGCACCGTCGTCTACCAATCCTACGGGGATTTCGGTGAATCCGGCCTCTCGACGCTGATCGAAAGGTTCCGCCCGCAGGCTGTGGTTTTTCTGATGGTGGAGCGGAATCTGAACCTGCCGGTCACCCGCTTCATTCCTGCCGCCGGACCCAGTGGGATCGTTGCAAACAACGAATCCGCGCCGCGCGGCTTTGTGATTCCGAATTCCAAACTGATCGCCGAATCCAGCCTCGTCCGCGGCATTGAAGAAGCCCGTGTTGGGAATGACGGCGTGCGATTCCGCGCGACGGATGCCGACCCCTATTTCCACTTGCCGCTTGTGCCGCCGTTTCCCGACGGAGCCACGGTGTCCATCGAACTCACCGTTCCCGCCGAGAAGATGGTTCAACTTTTCTATCAAACCGAATCCGATCCCCAAATCACCGAGGAGCAATCCGTCAAAGCCTCTGTTCCTCCCGGTCGCCAAACCCTCGAGTGGCGCATCGACCGCCCGCTCAACGGCATCTTCCGCCTCGATCCCGGCAACGGCCCCGGCGAGTATGCCATTCACAAAATCGAAATCCGCCCGTGACCAAAGCCGCTCTCGTCATCATCTACAACCACCGCTTCGAGCAAAACATCGAGGTCCTTGAGCGCCTTTACAGGAGCCGCTTCAGCCACATCTTCCACCTCATGCCCTTCTACCAGGGCGACCGGCCGAATGTGATTCCGGTGTATGACAATTCCTACTACTTCCAGGGATTTCTGGCGCAGGGGTTCCGGTCTTTTTACCGGCCCGATTTCACCCACTATTTTTTCATCGCGGACGACATGATTCTCAACCCCCGGGTCAACGAGGAGAATTTCACCGATGAGCTGCCCTTGGCGCCGGGTTGTTCCTTCATCTCGAATTTCAGCAACTACAACGCCGGCCGCCAAAAGGGATTCTGGGGCCGGGTGGAAATGGCCTACGAGTGGAAGTTTCATCAAAACGGACTGCAGGGAGCGCGGGAACTGCCATCCCCGGAGGCCGCTGCGGAAAAATTCCAAAAACTGAAATTGCCGAACCGCCCATTGAAATTCGAGCAAATCTGGCGGAGTCCCCGGAATTTTCCGGAGTGGATCCGCGCCGTTTTCACCAGCCCCGTCCTTTGCGCTCGGTATCTTCATGCGAAACTCACCAACCGCGAGTTCCAGCTCTCCTATCCGCTCATCGGCGGCTACTCCGACATTTTTGTGATCCCGGCGGAAACCATCAAAGCCTTCTGCCACTACTGCGGAGTCTTCGCGGCGGGGAATCTCTTCGTGGAACACGCGATTCCCACGGCGTTGGTTCTCTCGTCCGACAAGATCGTGACCTGCCATGACCGGAAACTTCGCGGCAAGGCGCTTTGGTCCGCCGAGGACCTCAAGGAATTCGAACCCTTCGGCCGCTCGCTCTCCCGCCTGTTGCGCGGTTTCCCCGCGTCCTACCTCTTTCTCCATCCCGTGAAACTGTCCCAGTGGGCCGACGACCTGGATGCCGTTTCGGAGGAAACCCTCACGGGCCAAGCCATCCTCGCGCACACCGGTTACAGAAACCAAATCGAGCATCTCCGCTTGGAGGGCAGCGACCTCTGCTTCACCTCGGCGGGGGGCGACCCCTACTTCTTCCTTCCGAAAGTCCCCCTCAACCCCGATCGCAAGACATCGGTTTCCCTGGACATCACCGTGCCGGAAAATACCGCCGCCCAGTTGTTCCACCAAATTTTGGAGGACAAAAAATTCCGGGAGGAGCGCTCCTCTTTCCTGCCCGTCGCCGCCGGTCGGCACACGCTGTCCTGGACCATCGATGCGCGCTTGAACGGCCACTTCCGCCTCGATCCCGGCAGCGCCAAGGGCGAATACCGGATCCACAGCATCACCTTCCGCCAATAGCGCGATTCGATTTGAAAAAAACCATCGTCATCACCTCCATCTTCCCGCCCACCGAGGCCGTGCGGGCCTTTGCGCAGCTCCCCGGCCACAGCGTGATTGTGGTCGGTGACAAAAAAACTCCCGCCGACTGGGACTGCGGTGGCGTCGAATTTCTCTCCGTCGAAGACCAGGAAAAATCCCCGCAAGCCCTGGCGCGCCATCTTCCCTTCCACCACTACTGCCGCAAAATGCTCGGCTACCTGCGCGCCATCGAGTCCGGCGCGGAGGTGCTCATCGACACCGATGACGACAACATCCCCAAGCCGCACTGGTCCTTTCCCCGCTTCGACGGAACCTTCGACCGCGTGCCCGGCGGCCGGGGATTTGTGAACATCTATCAACTCTTCACCTCGCAACCCATCTGGCCGCGCGGGCTGCCCCTCGATTTGATCCGGACGAAATTCGATCTGGAAAAAAACATCACGCCCGCGAGTTGCCGCGTCGGAATTTGGCAAGGCCTCGCCGACGAGGATCCCGATGTCGATGCCATCTACCGCCTCACGAACGACACGCCCTGCTATTTCGACGAGCGCGCCCCCGTGGTCCTCGA
>CAZVPK010000023.1:0-5786 GCA_964628505.1 uncultured Chthoniobacter sp. | reverse complement strand
GCTGAGGGCCTTCTTTTTCGGGCTGACGCCCAAGTTCAAGAACATCCCCTTTGTTCCGACGAAAACCCTCTTTGCCCATGCCGGGCAGAACACGGGCAACCTCGCCATCAGCCATGCGCTGGACCGAACCATCGCGAATGTCGTCGGGACGGTCGGGTGGCGCACGGAATCCGAAATGCTCCACGATTCCCGCGTGGTGGCCATCATGGCCCTGAGCAACCAACTCGGTCCGCATGCGGACATGGGCGATCTTTCGGGTGGCTTCGCCCGCCTTGCATGCCGGATGGTGGGAATCGGTCTCGGTGCCCAAGCGCACCACCTCCAGCATGAAATCGAAGTGCCGGCCGGAACTCTCGACTGGGTCCGCGTGATTCAGGACCACTCGCCCTCTCCCTCGCCGAACATCGCACTTCGCGGCGAATTCACACGCCGTCTTCTCGAAAAGCATGGACTCGCCGACAAGACGACCGTCCTCGGTTGCCCGACACTCTTCCTCAGCCCGGAAAAAAATCTGGGAGCCAAAGTTGCGGAGCGGTTCGCGCAAACCGGCGTGGGGAGGGTGGCTGTGGCCGCCGGTCACCAGCGCTGGCGCCACTTGAGGCCCCTCGAACATTCCCTGGTCGGGATCATTGACAGAACGAACGGTGCCTATGTTTGCCAAAGTCCTTTGGAGATGGTGCGACTCGGTCGGGCCGAGGCCGCCCTTTTGGGAGAAACCGAATTCGACGACTGCCTGAAATATGTCCACCCGCAGAAGTCCCCTTTGGATTTTACTGAGTGGACAAAGGAAAAAGCCTTCAGCTTTTTTTCCGTCCCGGCCTGGATGGAATTTCTGAGGCGCTTCGACTTTGTCGTCGGAACCCGCATCCATGGTGTCATCCTCGGATTGCAGGCGGGGATTCCCTCGCTTTGCATCACGCACGATTCCCGCACGGAGGAATTGTGCCAAACGATGAAAATCCCCGCCGTTCCGGCCTCGGCGGTGGCGGGCGGCGTCACAGTGGATCGTTTGGTTTCGATGTTTGAATTCGATCCCGCCGTCTTCGACCGCAACCGCCAACATCTCGCCGCCGCCTACGCCGCTTTTCTCGAATCGAACGGACTTTTTCCCTCGCCGCAATTGGACGGCCTGGCGGGCCGGCGTCCGTCGGAGCCCCCCGCCTTGTGAAAATCTCCGCGCCGGCATTTGCAAAACTCTGGCCGCGCCTTTTTCTGTTCGCGGTCCTTGGTCTTTTCTGCGCGGTGGCCATCCACAAGGCCTCGCTCGCCATTGCGCCGCCGGTTTACGACGGGCTTTCCTACTACTGGAAGTCCATTTCGATGCTCCGCGCCATCGAGGCGGGCGAGTGGCTCCACCTGATGTCCACGGAGCCCACGATGCGGCCGCCCGGTTTGCTTTTGCTGAACGGCCTCTTCGGCATCCACCGGGATGTTTTCAATTTCCGCGGCTTTTTCGCGCTGAACATGATCCTGCCGGTGTTGATCTGGAGCCTGGCTTGCTGGGTTGCCATTCCGCTGCGCCGCGCCACCCCGCAAGGACTCTGGCGCAAGTCGATCGCCGTTGCCGCCCTCTCGCTGCTCCCGATGTTTCTGCAGTTTGAATACAGTGAGGAAATCCCGCACGCCTCCTCTTGGGGAATGCAGGATACGGTGCTCGCCGCGTGCGCCGCGCTGGCCATGGCACTTGTCATGCACTCGCTCCGCCACCGGAATGTCGCCACGGCCTTGGCGGGTTTTTTCCTCGCGGGCTTCACCATCCTGATCAAACCGGCCGGAATCCTCGTCATGCTCTCGGTCACCGGCGCATGGATTTTCGGGGCGTCCGTTCGATGGCATTTTTTAAAATCCCCGGCCCGGCGCCGCATTCAGAAGCATTACTTTCTTAGAACGCTCTTGCCTGCCATAGGGGTCCAAGCCGCGATTTTCTGCGCGGCTTTTTTCTCCCCGTATTTTTCCAAGGACACCATCAAAGCCTCGGTCAGCAACCAGACCTCGCTCGTTGCCATGAAACAAACTCAGGATCTGTGGGAGATTGTGGCGAGCACGCTTCAAAGATCCTTCGGCGCGATTTGGACGCTGGTTTTCCTGTTGGCGATTGCCGGTTCGGCGGTCCTGCTTTTCCGTTCCTCGAAAAGGATATTTCCGATCCTGTGGCCAAGCCTGTTCTCCGCCTTCGCGATTCTCGGGGCCTCCCTCTACTGGTGGAGATACATGGCGGGCACCGAGGCGCGCTACATCCTGCCCTTTCTTTGCATGGCCATCATTCTGCTCCTTCCGGTCCTGTGGACATGCTTCACGCACCGCTGCCCTTCGCGAATCCGCTCCGGGATTTTCGTTTTTCTGGCGTTGCTTGTTCTTCTTTATTCCTCGGCACTGGCTTGGCCCGGAGAGATTCCCGCGCGCTGGCAAGCGTTTCTGGGAATCAACCTCTCCACCGGCGGACACCGGTCCGGCGTGGAGGCGGCCGAATTCCTGGCGCAAAAATCCCGGCAATTCGACCGTCCCGTGGCGTTCCTCCAGGCCGAGATGCCTTTCAGCCTCGCGTTTATTTCCGGTAGGTTGTTGCTCGAAAACCTGAAGAAGGAGCATTCCTTCAAGATCGATTCTTCGTTTGATTGGAGGTCCGAAAAAACCATCCCGAAATTCAAAGTGATCCACAGCGACTTCATCGCCATCACGCGGATTCCCAGGGCACACCCCTCCGAAATTTCCTCGCTGGCCTCCCGCTCGGAGGAGGTTTTTCTCCTCAATTCCTGGTTGGCATTCTTGGGCGGGGACTCCGGCATCCGGCGCCATTCCTTCGGGGAAATCGACCTCATCGAGGTGGTGGACCGCAAGAAATTCGAAACCGCCTTCGATGCGCTCGTGGAGTCGAAAGCCCCGCTGTGGCGTCCCGAGTTTCTGGAAAACAACGGCTACACTGCGGGTTCCTGGCAGGACGGCGATCGCGCCCGGACCTCGTTTTCCATGGCGGGCAAAAACCTCGGGGGGATTCTTTTGGGTTCCCGCGATCTCGACGAATCGCGTTTGAAAGACTTCGGCGAATGCGTCCCACTTGGAATCGACCCCTACATCTTGTTGAGGCGGTTCCTCAACCACGGCTCCCGCGACGCCCGCATCCGAATCCAAACAACCGCCACCGGCCCCGGGGCGCTGCAAATCTTCCATGCCCCGCAGGCGAACGCTTTTTCGGAGGCAAAAAGCCTCTGGCGACCCATGACCAAAGGGTTCAATGAGGTCACGGCTTCCATTCCGCTCGCGGGGGAGGCCACTTGGCTGCGGATCGATGTCCCCGGGCCGCCTGTCGAAACCGTGATCGAAAAAATCTCCGTCACCCTTTTGAATCCAATCGGCGTCGAGGCCAAGCCGTGACCAATTGCGAGCCGACCCTCGGAAAAATCGAATGATGTCTGTTCAACAAATTCCTGAAAACTTCCGTCGCGCGTGCGGCGACATCGGCGAGTCGCTTCGCAAACACCACCTCGTCACCACGATGGCGCGGCAGGACATCGCCACCCGCTACAAGCGCTCCCGCATCGGAGCCTTCTGGATCAGCATCGGCATGGCGATCAGCATCGGCTGCATCGGCCTCGTCTTCGGCCAGATTTTCAAAATTCCGGTGCGCGAATTTTTGCCCTACTTCGCGGCCGGCTCGATCCTCTGGGGATTCATCTCCTCCTGTCTCAACGAGGGCTGCGGGGCGTTCATTTCCTCCAGCGGAATCATCCTGCAAGTCCGGATGCCGCTCTTCGTCCATGCCCTGCGTCTGGTTATGAAGGATGCGATCATCCTCGCCCACAACATCGTCATCCTGCCGATCGTGTTTCTCGTTTTTCTCTACCCGGTCAATGCAAAGTGCCTGCTCGCGATCCCCGGTTTTTTGCTTCTCTTGCTCAACCTCGGCTGGATGGTTCTGGTTTTGGGAACCGTTTGCGCCCGCTTCCGCGATGTCACCCAGATCGTGCAAAATGCCGTCGGCGTCCTGTATTTCGTCACGCCGATCATGTGGAACCCCGACCTCATGCCCGGCCGCGCCGGCCAGCTTCTTCTGAACTACAACCCCTTCTACCACCTCGTCAGCATCGTGCGCGCGCCGCTGCTCGGGGAGTCTCCGCACGCCATCAACTGGATTTTCGCCGCCGTCATGGCCCTCGTCGGCTGGACGATCGCCCTGCAGGTCTTCGGCCGCTTCCGCAACCGCATCGCCTATTGGCTATGAGCACTCCCGCCTCCATCACGCTCGAGGATGTCTCGGTGGACTTTCCCGTCTACAACGCGGCCAGCCGCTCCCTGAAAAACCGCGTCCTCAACGCCACCGCCGGCGGAATCGTCGAGCGCCAGCACGACGGCGTGGTCGTCGTCCGCAGCCTGAAAAACATCCATCTCAAAATCTCGGCCGGGGACCGGGTGGGCCTCATCGGACACAACGGCGCGGGAAAAACCACCCTCCTCCGCGTGCTCTCCGGCATCTACCATCCCTCGCACGGCCGTGTGGCCATCCACGGCGAGGTCACCTCCCTCATCAACATCAGTCTCGGCATCGATCCCGAATCCACAGGCCGCGAGAACATTCTTCTGCGCTCCGCCATGATGGGGCTCACCCCCGCGCAAACCCGCGAGCGCATCGACGAGATCATCGAATTTTCCGGATTGGAAAACTTCATCGACATGCCGTTCCGCACCTACTCCTCCGGCATGCAGCTGCGGCTCGCCTTTTCCGTCTCCACCTGCATCCGCCCGCAAATCCTCATCATGGACGAGTGGCTCTCGACCGGAGACCTCGATTTCAAGGACCGCGCCGAGCAACGCCTCAAGGAGGTCGTCACCTCCACCGAGATTCTCGTCATCGCCAGCCACTCGATGCCGTTGCTGGAGAAAAACTGCAACCGCCTCGTCTGGCTCGACCATGGCGAAGTCCGCAGGGATGGAGCCTTCGCCGAAGTCGCGGAAGCCTATTTCAAGGAATCCGCCCGATCTCCTGTTTCATGACTTCCGGCGTTTCGCTCGTCATCGTCGATTACAACGCCGGTGATGTGTTGTTGCGTTGCCTGGAAGCCGTGGCGCTCCAAACCCTCCCGCCCTCGCGCCTGCTGCTCGTGGACAACGCGGGCACGGACGGATCGTTTGAGAAAGCCCGCGCATTTGTTGCCTCGAATTCCACCTTGGCCGGAATCACGGAAATGCTGCGCAACGAACAAAACCTCGGCTTCGCCGCCGCGAACAACGCCGCCGCCGCGCGCTGCGACACCGAATTCCTCGCCCTCCTCAATCCCGACGCCGTTCCCGCACCCGACTGGCTGGAAAAACTCCTCGCCGCCGCGAAGCGCCATCCGCGCGCCGCCTCCTTCGCGTCCCGCCAAATGCTCGATCTCGAAAAGGGCCTCGTGGACGGCCTCGGCGATGTCTATCACCCGATCGGCATTTGCTGGCGCAGGCGGCATGGAAAACTTTTGCGTCCCTCCGACCTGGTGGAAACCGAAACCCCCAGCGCCTGTGCCGCCGCTGCGCTCTACCGGCGCGAGGCTTTCATGGAGGTCGGCGGCTTCGATGAAAAATTCTTCTGTTATGTCGAGGATGTGGACCTCGGCCTGCGCCTGCGCCGGGCGGGGCACACGGCGGTTTTTGTTCCCGACGCCGTCGTCGAGCACGCCTCGAAAAACAGCCGCAGCCAGTTTGCCGTCTATCACGGCCACCGGAACATCGAGTGGTGCTTTTTCAAAAACACCCCGCCCGCCCGCCTTCTTCTTCTCTTGGTTCCGCACCTGTGCGTATCGCTTGTCGCCTTC
>CAZVPK010000022.1:0-20761 GCA_964628505.1 uncultured Chthoniobacter sp. | reverse complement strand
TCGACATCGGGGCGGTGGAGGGTTTTTGGAGGTTTCGCGGCGTGGAGTTTTTTGATGGCTTGCGGGAGGGAGTCGGAGAGGGCGAGGGGATCATTCGCGCCGAGGCCGAGGAGGGTTTTGAGTTGGATGAGGGCGAGATTTTCCGCGAGTCGGGCGGAGTCGAGTTCGTTGGCGATGCGGCGTTGGTCGACGAGCGCGAGGCTTTTTTCGGCGAGGGTTCCCTGGCCGGCGGCGAGGCGTTGATCGGCGAGGGCGGAGGTTTTGTCGGCCTCGGCGAGGAGTTGATCGAGGGCCTGGATGCGGGCTTGGGCCTCGAGGATTTGGATGGAGTTGGCGCGCACCTCGGCGACGAGGAGGCGTTCGTGGTTGCGGATTTCGCGGAGGGCGCGGAGGACATCGACGCGGGCGGATTCCTTGGCCAGCGAGAGGCGGGCGGTGAGCGGGAATGTCTGGGCGAGGGCGACGGTGAAGGCGCCCGCGCCCTCGTTGCGGAAGACGACATCGGTGAGGCCGGAGAGTTCGAGGTCGGGGTTCGGCCATTTGCCGGCCTGGGCGAGGCGGCCTTGGGCTTTGGCGACGGCGAAGCGCGCGGCTTGGAGTTCGCGGTTGTTGGCGAGGGCGGTTTGGACCAGGGATTCGAGCCCGAGCGTGGAGGCTTGGAGGGGGGCCAGGGCCAGGATGGAAAGTAGGGCTAGGAGTTTTATCATGCGTGTGCCTGCGGGACGCGCCGGGGCGTGCGGGTTTTGGAAAAGGGATGCGATCGGGCGGTCGGAAATCGACCGCTTGTCTGGATCGGGGCGCGATACGCCCCTGGATGGATCAGGCCAGCCTGGGCGGGAGTTCGATTTTGCAGGGGAGAATCGGTGGGAAGGGGAATTTGGAGACGGGCAGGCTGGAAACGGCGTCCCCGGCGAGGAAAGGGGTCGAAAATTCCATCACAGCGGGGCTGTGCTCGTGGGGGGTGCAGGCATGCGGGTGGCCGGAGAGACCGGAATCGCCGGGGTTCGCGGAGGGGTCGGTATCCGTGTGATCGCAGGCGGCGAGGCATTTTTCAAACGCGACGGTTTCGTAATGTTCGAAGGCGTGGACCAGACAGGCGATTGCCAGCAGGGCGACCCCGCATTGGATGAACGCTGCTCTGAACATGGGTCAGTGCATCGTGTTTCGTGGGGGATGTGTCAAGCCGCGGGCGGGATTTTCAGGCGCGGGAGGTGGTGGCGGAGTTTCGCCGGGGATCGGGAGGCCGATGTGGATGAGTCGGGCCTTCAGCCCTGGGCGGGTTTGTTGAAAGGAATCCTTGGCCGGTGGCCAAGGCTGGGATGGAGCCGCGCCGTTGGCGCTCGGAGGGGATGCCAATGGCGCGAGGCCTTTGGGATCGGAGGGATGCCCGCGCGACATTCCTGAAGTCGAAAGCGATGGGATTTTGGTGGGAGCCGTTGCGGTCCTGACAAGCAGGACCCTCCTGGGGGTGTGTCGAATCAGGGGGGGCGATTGCGCGGGGCAGAGGTGGGGAGTGGTTGGAGCGGCCGGGCGAGCGGATGCGGTCCTGACAAGCAGGACCCTCCTGGAGGGGGCGCTTTTGGAAAAAGAGCGGGGCCTGTCGAAAAATCAGGCGTGGAGGCGGAAGAAGGATTCGGCGGTGCGGGTGGTGGCGGCGGCGAGTTCTTCGAGCGGGATTCCGCGGACCTCGGCGAGTTTTTCGGCGACCAGGCGGGTGTGGGCGGGTTCGCAGCGTTGGCCGCGGTGGGGGACGGGGGCGAGGTAGGGGCAGTCGGTTTCGGCCATGAAGGATTCGAGGGGGATCGCGGCGACGACGTCGCGGACGAGCGGGGCGTTTTTGAAGGTCACGATTCCGGTGAAGGAGACGAGGTGGCCGAGGGCGAGGATTTCATGGGCTTGCTCGGGCGTGTTGCCGAAACAGTGGAAGACGCCGCGAAGTTTGCCTGTGTAGTTTTTCAAGATATCGAGGGTGTCGTTCCAGGCGTCGCGCTGGTGGATGACGACGTTGAGGCCGAGTTCGACGGCGAGATCGAGCTGGGCGGCGAAGGCCTCGGCTTGGGCGGCCTTGTAGGCCCCGTCGAGAATGGCGGCTTCGGTGTCGGAGGCCATTTCGGCCTGGAGGGCGCTGATGGCGGGCGAGGAGGCGAGTTTTTCGGAGGGGAGTCGGTGGTAGTCGAGGCCGGTTTCGCCGATGGCGGCGACCTTGGGATGCGCGGCGAGGGCGCGGATTTCCGAAAGCCAGTCGCCGGTTTCCTCTTCGACGTGGGTGGGGTGGAGGCCGACGACGGCGTGGACGCGCTCGAAGCGTTCGGCGATCGCGATGGCGCGTCGGCTGCTTTCCACGCCGGTTCCGATCGTGATGATGCGGGTGACGCCGGCTTGGCGCGCGGCCTCGATCACGGCGGGGAGGTCCTTCTCGAAGTCCGGGTAGTCGAGGTGGGCGTGGGTGTCGATGAGCATGGGTGGAGTTTGGCGGAATAAAGGCCGAGTGGCGAGTTTGTCGGGGAAGGCCTCAGGCGCGGGGGTGGAATTTTTTGATCACGGATTTGAGGGCGCTGTTTTCGACGTGGGTGTAGATCTGGGTGGTGGAGATGTCGGCGTGGCCGAGGAGTTCCTGGATGATGCGGAGGTCCGCGCCGCCGCCGAGGAGGTGGGTGGCGAAACTGTGGCGCAGGAGGTGGGGATAGACGTTGGCATCGAGTCCGGCGCGGGCGGCGTAGAGTTTGAGAAGTTGGCGGATGCGCGGGGTGGTGAGTTTTTTTCCGCGGATGGAGAGGAAGATTTCGGCGCCGGTTTTTTTGGCGACGAGGCGGGGGCGTTCGCTCGCGAGATAGGCGCGGAGGGCTTCGGCGGCGGGCTTGCCGAGCGGGACGATGCGGGTCTTGTCGCCCTTGCCGGTGACGCGGATGAATCCGGTCTCGAGGTCGATGTTCTCAAGGCGGGCATTGCAGAGTTCGGAGACGCGGAGGCCGCTGGAGTAGAGGAGTTCCATCATGGCGCGGTCGCGGAGGCCGAGGGGGTCGTTCGGGCCGATGCTCTCGAGGAGTTTTGTGATTTGCTCGGGGCGGAGGGTTTCCGGGAGGTGTTTTTCGGGGCGCGGGAGGTGGAGAGTGGCGGCGGGATTCGAGGGCCAGTTTTTGCGGGCGACGAGGAAGCGGTAGAAAATGCGAATGGCCACGGCGTCGAGGCGAACGGTGGAGGCCTGGAGACCGGCGCGCTTGCGCCAGACCAGAAAATCGGTGATGCGGCGGGAATCGACGGCCTGCCACTCGCGCACGGGCGTTTGTTTTTCCAGCCAACCGGCAAACAACTCGAGGGATGTGCGCACGAGGACTTGATAACTCTCCGACAATCCGCGCTCGGTCGCGAGATGCATGATGAATTCCTCGATGTCGTCGTTCATCGACGGGAAAGGGAGGCTAGGTTGTCTCCAGGATCGAAACGCGGCCGTCCGTGTGGCCGATGGCGAGAAGGGGGCGGGCGGGATGCCAGGCGAGGGAGGCGATGCCGGCCTCGAGGCGGGCGCGCTTGCGGCGGAGTTGGCCTTTTTCGAAGGTGATGACGAGCAGGACGCCGGTGTCGTCGCCCGAGGCGAGTTGGCCGGTGGGGGCGGAGAAGGAGAGGGCTTGGACGGGGGTTTCGCTTCCGTCGATTTGGATGGGTGTGACGTTCTCGGGGCCTTTTTTTCCGGTCATCGGCCAGACGGTGACGACGGGACTTCCGGCGGTGGCGAGTTGGCGGCTGTCGCTTGAAAAATCGAGGGCGTGGACCTTGCCTTCGAATCCCTGCATGTGGAGCGGGTGGTCGCGGGGGATGTCGTAGACATGGACGCTCGGGGTTTGGTCGCCGGTCGCGAGCCAGCGTCCATCGCGGCTCCAGCGGACCTTCAAACTCGCGCCGCCCCAGTCGAAGCGGGCGAAGGGGTGGTTGCCGCCCAGCCTGCGGAGGACCGCGCCGCCCGCTCCGGCGAGGGCGACTTGGCGGGGATTGGCGGGATTCCAGGCGAAATCGGAGACGACGGACTCGAGGTCGCGCAGGCTGAGGGATTCGTCGCCCGAGGCGTCGCGGATGTGGAGATTTTTTCCCTGGGCGGCGGCGAGGAGGGTGTCGTCGGGGCTGGTTTTCAAAATTTCCACCACGCCGCGGCCGGGTTTCCACTCCGAGCCGTTCCAGCGGATGCGACCGTCGAATCCGCAGGTGGCGGGATGGCTTTGGAACCAGGCGGAGAGGCCGTTTCCCATGCCGTGGGCGGGGAGGGTTTCCAAAATGTCGCCCTCCGCGTTCGCCACCAAAATTGGACCCGAGGCGGGAGTGGCGAGGAGGCGGGAGCCGTCGGGGCTCCAGGCCAGGTCGAGGACGTGGTCCTCGAGGAGGAGGGCGCCGGTTTTTTTCAAGCGAGGCAGGCGCGGAAGCCCTTGTTGAGGGCCTCGCGGTCGAGGTTGCGGCCGATGAAGACGAGGGTGTTTTTTCGCGGACGCCCGGCCCAGGGGCCGCCGTTTGCGGCGTCGATGAGCATGTGGACGCCTTGGAAGACGACGCGGTCGGGTTGGTTTTTCACGGCGAAAATTCCCTTCATGCGGAAGATGTCCTGGCCCTGGTCGCGGACGAGTTTCGAGATCCACTCGTTGAGTTTTCGCCCGTCGCAATCGCCCTCCGCCTCGATGCCCACGCTGGAGATGTCCGAGTGGTGGTGATGGTGGTGGCCGTCGGGTTCGAGGAAATGCGGGTCGAGTTCGGTGGCACGGTCGAGGTTGAATCCGCCGACTTCGAGGACCTTGGCGATGTCGATCTCGGCGCGGGTGGTGCGGTGGATTGTGGCGAGCGCGTTCACCTCGCGAAGGCGGCGCTCCAAGGTTTCCAGGGCCTCGGCGGGGGCGAGGTCGCATTTGTTGAGAAGAATGACATCGGCGAAGGCGATCTGCTCCTCGGCCTCGTGGGTGTCCTCGAGATGCCTGGCGATGTGGTGGGCGTCGACGACCGTGACCACGCCGTTGACGAAGGTTTTTTCGCGGATGTCCTCGTCCACAAAAAACGTTTGAACGACGGGCCCGGGATCGGCGAGGCCGGTGGTTTCGACGAGGATGTGGTCGAATTTTTCACGGCGCTTGAGGAGGTTGCCGAGGATGCGAATGAGGTCGCCGCGCACGGTGCAGCAGATGCAGCCGTTGTTCATTTCGAAAAGTTCCTCCTCGGTGTTGACGACGAGTTCGTGGTCGATGCCCACCTCGCCGAATTCATTTTCGATGACGGCGATCCGGAGGCCGTGTTTTTCGGTGAGGATGCGGTTGAGGAGCGTGGTTTTTCCGGCTCCGAGGAAGCCGGTGAGGATCGTGACGGGAGTGCGCGACATCGTGCGAGTGTAGCGGAAAGGCGGGCCGCTCTGGAAAGAGGAAATCCCGCCCTACGGCTCGATGAATTCGAGCGGGGAACCTTCGCGCGAGGCGTTTTCCTCGGTGAGGACGAGGGTGGCGTGGGGTTGGCCGTCCAGTTTTTGCGAGGCGAGCCACAGATACGGGAGTTCGCCCGAGGCGGTGGATTTCATGGTGAAGGCAACGAGCACGTAGTCGCCCGGCGGAACCTCCTGGAAAACGGCGATGCCGTCCGTGCCGGTGATGGTTTCCCTCCAAGGCGGGGGAAGTTTTTCCTGAATCGTGGCAAGAGGCGAGACACCGGTGGACGGCGGGAGGCTCGACAGGGCGGCGAGGGCGTCGGCCACCGCCTGTTTGTGGTAAAGGAGGATGTTGGCCCGCGAGACGGGAACCGGGCGGGCGGCGACGGGATCGAGGAACGTGGCCCAGATTCGGATTTCATTGCCGGAGACGGGAGCCTTCGCCTCGAGGATTTTCGAGGCGGTGGCGGATTCGAGATTTTTGCGGTGGCGGGCGTCCTTTTCGAGTTCCGCGATGCGATCCTGCGCTTGGGCGAGCAAAACCCACTGAACCGCGAGACCCGCGGCGGCGAGCATCAGGAGAACAGCGAGAACGATCACCGCGGACATGGAGGCGTGGTTGCGCCGGGTGGCGTTATTGCGAGATTCCTCCTTGGCCCCGGACGAGGAATCCTCGGTGGCGGGAGCGAAGGCCTCGGGGGGCGCGAGCGCGGCCACGCTGCCGATCGGCCGCCATTGGCGCCATCCCTCGCGCCAGCACAAATCGGTCCAAGCGAGGGATCCCCCGGCGACGCGGGATTTGATCTGGTCCGCATCGAGGGGGCCTTCCTGGCGGTCGTTTTGGATGACGAAATAGGCCATGGCCGGAGGTGGAGGGTTTAAAAAAAACAGTCCGGACCGCGCGCGGCAAGACCGCAGGGAGATTCAAATCGCCTTGCGGCACTGATCCGCAGGCTGGAATGCCGCCTGGAAGGGCCGCCGCCCGAGCTTGAGGAAGGTGGTCTCGAAGGCGGTCGGGACGCGCTCGCGGGTGTCGTTCCACGGCATTTCGATCCAGCCATCGCGGACGAGTTCCAGCATTTCGGAAAAATACGGTTCGTCATCCGTCATGAGGCGGAGGACGCCGGAGGGGCGCAGGACGCGGCGGATGGCGGCGACGAAGGATTTTTGAAAAACCCGGCGCGAGGCGTGGCGGCGCTTCGGCCAGGGGTCGGGGAAATAAAGATGGAAAACCGAGATGGAGGCGGGCGGGAGGATTTCGAGGGATTCCGCGCCGAGGCCCTGGAGGGCGCGGGCGTTGGCGAGGCCGAGGCGATCGGCGCGGGCGTTGCATTTCTCGACGCGGTCGGGCTGTTTTTCGATGCCGAGAAAATTCACGCCCGGGTGCAGCGCGGCCATGCCGAGAAGGAAGGCGCCGCGATGGCAGCCGAAGTCGATTTCGAGCGGCGGGGCGGATTCCGCGAACCAGCCCGCGGGCAGGGCGGGCGGGGGAGTCATTTGATCACATTGCGGGCCTTGAGGCCGAAATGCTTCGCGGCGGCGAGGAGGTGGCGGTCGCTGGAATAGATTTCGCGGAAGCCGTGTTCCTTCGCGCAGACGAGGTGGAGGGCGTCGGAGGCGCGGAGGAATTGTTGCTTCGGCAAATCGCAATAGTTTTCCCTGACATCCTGAAGGAGTTTCCCGGTTATTGGAAAAAACGACCAGCAACCCTCGGAGACATCCTGAAGGAATTGGCGAACGGCTTGAGTGAAAAGCTCCTTCCCTATGAGTCCCTCGCGCCATTTGCGATGGATTGCGGCCGGCACCTCGATTTCGGCCAACCCGCACGATGAGACATCGTGTTTGTCAAACAAGGCGCGAACCGCATCGGACCCTGGTTCGGGAATGTAAAATTTCAAGATGTAGGCCGAGTCGGAGTAGATCACCAGTCGCTCCCGCGGTCGCGGTCCTCAGAAATGAAGGTTGTGGAGTCGCCCTTGACCGGCTTGTTCATGATGGCGGCGTAACCGGGCAACAACTTTCGATCTTTCCATCTCGGGCGCTTTGCTTTGGCGGCGCCTGGCGCGGGGAGCGGTTGAATTTGTGCGATGGGCTTGCCGTTGTCGGTGATGACAACGCACATGTTTTCGGTCGCCTTGCGGACGAAATGTCCGGTGCGGGCGTGGAGTTCGCGGATGGGGATTTCGATCGTGATCATGCCGAAAATGTGACACGCGTGACACGGTCTGTCAAAGTTCCGGGTTGATTTGCGGGATGGGGCGGGCTTTCAGCCCCGGGACTGTTTGATCGGTCGAATCCTGCGGCGATGCCGCAGGCTGGGATGGGGCCGCGCCTTTGGCGCTTTTGGACGGAGGGTGTTGTGCAGCGCTTTTGGACGGAGGGCGAGGTGCCGCGTTATTTTGGGGCCGCTGTGATATCGGAAGTTTCGGAGGATGCCGGGATGCCGGGATTTTTGGTGGGCGGCGTGATGCCGACGTTTATCCGCATTTGGATTTTTGAAATCGAATGCTGTGGTTGAGCTCGGCGTCGGCAAGTATTCTACAGCCTTCGGGTGTCCGCACAACGAGTCGGGTGACGGGCGTTGCGTTTCGGCTGCGAGTAGTAGTCGGCCAGCGGGGCGTCAGTTTTTTGCGGGGCGCTCGAGGGCGGGGAGGTCGTAGTGCTCGATCAAGCGGTGGCGGTTTTCCTCGATCGATTTCGCGTCGAGGAAAATCCATTTCGGGTCCTCTTCGAGTTCGATTTTCTGGAAGCCGTCGACGGGGTTTTTGGCGGCGGCGGAGAGGTCGGCGAGGCTTTTGACGGGCTGGCCGTTGAGTTCCTTCACGACGACGTTGGCGATGTCCTCGTAGCCGATGGTGTCGGGTGTGGGAAGGACGCGGGAGAGGACGACGATTTTGCCGCGGTCCGGGGGGAGTTCGTCCTGGAAGGCGTCGAGGTAGACGAGGCGTTGCGGGGCGGAGTTGCGCCAGTCGTTGCCCCACTCCATGAGGTAGGGGCGGGAGAGTTCGACGAAAACGAGTCCGCCGAGGATGACATAGGGCGGGGCGGCATCGGCCATGAAGGCGGGGCTGACGATGCGGGAGCGGTCGGGCGGCTCCATGGTCACGGAAACGCTGAGGGTTTTTCCCCCGCGAAAGATTTCAAGCGTCGCCTGGCGGCCCGGCGGGGTGAGGGTGTTGAGGGGATGGGCGAAGAGGATGCGGCCGTGGTCGGGGTCCTCGATGTTGCCGTCCTGGTCGACGGGTTGGCCGTTGACGGCGAGGAGGACGTCGCCTTCGCGGATGCCGGCTTTTTCGGCGGAGCCGCCGGGGGCGACTTTGGTGATGTAGATGCCGCCGGGCTTGTCCAATCCGATGTAGCGGCGGAGTTGGGGGTCGCGCAGCGCGGAGAAGGAGGCGCCGAGTCGCGGGAAGCCGTGGTAGCGGGCGGAGTCGGCTTGCTGGAGGAACCGGCGGATGACGGGCAGGGGGATGATCTCGGCGGTCTGGTTGCGAGCGTCGTAGCGCATGACGAGGCCGAGGAGGCGGCCGTCGCGAACGGCGGGAAGGGTGAAGCTGCCGTCGCGCTGTTGGAGGGGGGCGCTGAGTTTGAAGGCGAGGAGGCCGAGGTTGTCGAGCGGGTAGGGGGTGATCGCGATGGAGGAGATGCGGCCGGTGGTCTCGGCGATCTGGCCGTTGGGCTCGAGTTGGAGGATGGTGGCGGAGTCGCCGATGGAGGTTCGGCCGTCGAATTCGAGGGGGACCATTCCATCGAGGAAGGCGGGGTCGGAGGGCCGGAGGAGGACGAGGTTGCATTCGTAGTCGGCGCGCTCGAGGACGGCGGTGGATTTCTCGGCGGTGCCGGCTTTTTCGAGTTCGATGAAGTTGGAATTCGCGACGAGCTCGGCGGTGGCGAGGATGCGGCCGCCGGGGATGACGACGCCGAGCCCGCGACGGCTGAAGGGAGGCTTTTTCTGCCAGGGTTGGAAGAAGTCGTGGGCCTGGTTGGTGGAGTTGACGCGGAGGAGGGAGTTTTTTGTGACGCGGGGCGGGGGGGAGGGGTCGGCGGGAGTCGTGGCGAGGGAGGGCGCGGGAGAGATTGCGGCGGGCTCCGGGGTCGGGCGGGGCTCGAAGGCTCCGGCGAGGGCGGGTGGCGCGATAAGGAGGGCGGCGCTGGCGAGGGCGGCGAGGATTCTCATTTTTCCAGGTTCCGCTCCTTGGCGATGCCGTAGCGGGAAAGGATGTTCTCGCGCGCGGCGAGAACGGCTTTTTGCTCGAGCACGATGGGGCGGGCGTCGTCGGCGGTGGTGATGACGTGGAATTCCACGGGTTGGTCGAGGGCCTCGGCGACATCGCGGAGGGTGCGGATGCGGCGGCCGTTGATTTCGTCGATCAACGAGTGGCGGAACTCGCCGGCGTAGGCGTTGACGGGGTCGGGGAGGATGTTCGAGAGGACGACGAGTTCCTCGCGGTCGCGGTAGACGGAATCCTCGACGAAGTAGTCGTAGAGGTAGTTCAGGCGCTGGTTCGAGGGGGCGTGGTCGCGCAGGAAGTTGCGGTCGACGGGCTGGAAGACGAGGCCGCCGAAGACGACGAAGCGGGGTTTTTCATCGTAGGCGTTGCTTTGGAGCGTGAAGGGCCACGGTTCGTCGAGCGGGACGACGACGTCCATTTTTTTGCGGTCGCGCAGGATCGAGAGGCGGGCCTTTTCGCCCCGGAATTTGCGCTCGACGATCTCGGTGTAGGGGACGATGCCGTTCTGGAGGCGGATCGAGCCGTCGCTGGCGATGGGGTGGCCGTCGATCTCGAGCAGGACGTCGCCCGGGTGCAAAATTCCGTCGGAGGAGCCGCCGCCATAGACCGCGCCGACCATCACGCCGCTGTCGTCGTCCTCCAGCCCGAGGGCGCGGCGTGCGGCGGGGTTGAAGAGGTTTTGGGAGCTCACGGCGAGGTCGACATAGCGGTCGTAGGCGCCATCCTCGACATCCTTGAGGAACCGCTCGATGACTGGCACGGGGATCATGTAGCCGACATTCTGGGCGACGTCGCCGGAGTAGCCTTGGAAGGCGACGCCGACGACCTTGCCGTTTTGCATGACGGGGCCGCCGCTGTTGCCGGGGTTGATTGCGGCGTCGATCTGGATCGCGAGGTGCGAGTCCATCGCGGAGTGCGAATAGGTTTGAAAATCGATGCGGGAAACGATGCCGCGGGTGACGGAGAGTCGGTTGCCGCCGATCGGGTAGCCGTAGACGGAGACGACGGATTCGATCTCGGGGAGTCCGCCGAACTGGAGCGGGGTGGTGCCGTTGAAGAATTCCACATTGTCCACGGTGAGCAGGGCGAGGTCGCAGTCGTGGGCGATGTGGAGGACTTTCGCGGGGTAGGGCTTGGGATCGCCCTCCTTGGAAACGGTGAGGAAGCGGGCATTGCTGACGACATGGGCGTTGGTCATCACGCGATCGCCGTCGATCACAAATCCCGCTCCGACGCCGGAGCCGACATCGCCGGCGCTCCAGGGGGTTTTGTAGTCGGGTTCCTGCGAGGTGGCCTCGATGCGCACGAGGCTCTCGGCGATCGGTGCCGCGGGGAGCGTGGCGGACAAAAAAACCGCGAACAGGAGCGGGAGGAGGCGGCTCATAAAATCACTTCGCCACGATATTCACGAGTTTGCCGGGCACAATGATGACTTTGGCGATGGAGAGGCCGGCGGTGGATTCGACGACCTTGGGTGCGGCGAGGGCGGCTTTTTCGATTTCCTCCTTCGAGGAGTCTTTTGGGACGCGCAGGCGGTCGCGGACCTTGCCGTTCACCTGGACGACGAGTTCGATTTCGTTTTCGACGAGGTGGGCTTCGTCGTGGACGGGCCAGGGTTGCAGGGAGGCGAGGCCGGGGAAGCCGAGGCGGCTCCAGAGTTCCTCGGCGAGATGCGGCGCGAACGGGCTGAGGAGCGGGAGAAGGATGCGCAGGGCCTCGAGCGGGCGCGGGGTGGCGTTCACAAATTCGTTCGTGAAGACCATCATTTGGGAGATCGCGGTGTTGAAGGCGAGCGACTCGATGTCCGCGGTGACTTTTTTGATGGTGGCGTGGGCGACGCGGAGTTGTTGCGCGGTGAGCGGGACCTCGGCGAGGTCCTTGGAGAGCACCCAGTCGCCCTCCTGGTTTTCCCCCATGGCAAGGCGCCAGACGCGGGCGAGGAAGCGGTAGACGCCCTCGACGCCCTTCATGCTCCAGGGTTTCATTTGCTCGAGCGGGCCCATGAACATTTCGTAGAGGCGGAGCGAGTCGGCTCCGTATTCGGAAATGACATGGTCGGGGGTGACGACATTGCCGCGGCTCTTGGACATTTTCTGGCCGTCGGGGCCGAGGATCATGCCTTGGTTGACGAGGCGCTGGAAGGGCTCGGGCGTCGAGAGGTGGCCGAGGTCGAAGAGGACTTTGTGCCAGAAGCGCGCATAGAGGAGATGGAGGACGGCGTGCTCGGTGCCGCCGATGTAGAGGTCCACGCCGCCGGGTTTCGAGTTGCGGCCCATCCAGTATTCATCGGCCTCGGAGCCGAGGAAGCGGGCGGAATTTTTCGGGTCGCAGAAGCGGAGGTAATACCAGCAGGAGCCGGCCCACTGGGGCATGGTGTTGGTCTCGCGCGAGGCGGTGTCGGAATAGCGCACCCAGTCGCGGGCCTTGGAGAGCGGAGGTTCGGGGGTGCCGGTGGGTTTGAAGTCGTCCATGTCGGGCTGGACGAGCGGGAGTTCGCTTTCGGGCAGCGGGCGGTGTTGGCCGTTTTCCCAAAGGATGGGGAAGGGTTCGCCCCAGTAGCGTTGACGGGAGAAAAGCCAGTCGCGGAGCTTGTAGTTGATGGTGCCGCGGCCGAGGTGTTTTTCCTCGAGCCAGGCGGTGATGCGGCGCTTGGCCTCGGCGGTGGGAAGGCCGTCGAGGAAGGAGGAGTTGATGGCGGTGCCTTCGCCGGAGAAGCACGGAGCGGAGTCTTCGGCCATCACGGGCGGGACGCCCGTGCCCCCTTCTTTTTGGACCACTTCGCGGATCGGGAGGTCGAATTTTTTGGCGAACTCGAAATCGCGCTCGTCGTGGGCGGGGACGGCCATGATGGCTCCGGTGCCGTAGCCCATGAGGACATAGTCGGCGATCCAGATCGGGATGCGCTCGTTGTTGACCGGGTTGACGGCGAACGCGCCGGTGAAGACGCCGGTTTTTTCCTTGTTGAGTTCGGTGCGGTCGAGGTCGCTTTTGGAGGCGATGGCGGCGCGGTATTTTTCGACGGCGTCGAGTTGCTCCGGCGCGCAGATCGAGGAAACAAGCGGGTGCTCGGGCGCGAGGATCATGTAGGTCGCGCCGAAGAGCGTGTCGGGACGAGTGGTGAAAACTTCGATGTCGGCGCCTGTTTTTTCCTCGCGGAAAAGAACCGACGCGCCCTCGCTGCGACCGATCCAGTTTTTTTGGAGAAGTTTGATGCCTTCTGGCCAATCGAGTCCGTCGAGGCCGTCGATGAGGCGCTCGGCGAAGGCGGTGATGCGGAGCATCCATTGGCGGAGCGGACGGCGTTCGACGGGGAAGCCGCCGACCTCGCTTTTGCCGTCGACGACCTCCTCGTTGGCGAGGACGGTGCCGAGTTGCGGGCACCAGTTCACGGGCATCTCGGAGACATAGGCGAGCCGAACGGAGTCCGGATCGGCGCCGGTGTAGGTGGAAATGGGCTCGGCTTTTTTGGCCTCGGGGTTGAACCAGGAGTTGTAGAGTTGGAGGAAAATCCACTGCGTCCAGCGGAAGTAGCCGGGGTCGGTGGTGGAGGCTTCGCGGTCCCAGTCGTAGCTGAAGCCGACGGATTGGAGTTGGCGGCGGAAGTTGTCGATGTTGCGGGCGGTGGTGACGCGCGGGTGCTGGCCGGTTTTGATGGCGTATTGCTCGGCGGGAAGGCCGAACGCGTCCCAGCCCATGGGGTGGAGGACATTGAAGCCGCGCATGCGGTGGAAGCGCGCAAGGATGTCGGTGGCGGTGTAGCCCTCGACATGGCCGACATGGAGTCCGTCGCCGCTGGGGTAGGGGAACATGTCGAGGATGTAGAATTTCGGCTTTGCGGGGTCGAAGCCCTCTTCGCCGGGATTTTTGGCGCGGAAGGCGGCGGTCTCGATCCAGTGCCGCTGCCATTTGGGTTCGAACTCGACGAAGGGAAATTGCTTGCGCTGCGTTGACATCGTGAAAAACCGTCACTCTATGCCGGATCGCGCCATGCCTGCAAATCCATACACCTTGCTGGTCTCGACAAGAAACACCCACAAGCTCGCCGAAATCCGCCAAATCCTCGGAACGTGTTTCGAGGTGCTGGATCTTTCAGCGATTCCCGGGCTGGGCGAGGTGGAGGAAACGGGCTCCACCTTTGAAGAGAATGCCGCGCTCAAGGCTCTGGCGGCCTCGGCGCTCTTCGAGGGGTGGGTTATGGCCGATGATTCGGGTCTGGAGGTCGATGCACTCGGCGGCGCGCCCGGCGTTTACTCGGCGCGGTTCTCGGGGCCGGGAGCCAGCGATGCGTCGAACCGCCTGTTGCTTTTGAAAAAACTGGAAGCGGTGCGCGGCAAAGCACGCTCGGCGCGATTTCGCTGCGCGATCGCGTTGGCGCGGGACGGCGCGGTTCGCGCCATTTTCAACGGCTCGGTCGAAGGCGTGATCGTTCCGAAGGAAAAAGGCTCGGGCGGTTTCGGCTACGATCCTGTTTTTGTTCCCGAGGGACATTGCGGGACGTTCGCCGAGCTTCCGGCGGAAACAAAAAACCGTCTGAGCCACCGCGCGCGGGCCTTGGAGGCCCTGAGGGCCTGGCCGGGATGGAGTGGCGGGCGTTGACTCTCTGCGTGCTTGTCGCCGGACGTTCCGGCGCGTAGACCTTTCCGACCGTTATGCATCAAGGTTCGCTGGCCCTCCTCCTCCACGCCCACTTGCCTTGGGTGCGCCATCCGGAGCACGAGGATTTCCTGGAAGAGGACTGGCTTTTCGAGGCGATCGCCGAGTGTTACATTCCCCTTTTGAAAATCCTCCGCCGCATGGTGGCGGACAAGGTTCCGGCGAAACTCACATTCACATTGACGCCGTCGCTGTGCGCGATGCTCCGCGACCCGCTTCTTCAAAGCCGCGCCGAGCGTTATCTCGAGCGGGGAGTCGAACTCGCGGCGATGGAGCTTGACCGCACGGCGCGCGACGCCGCGATGCAAGAGGTCGCCCGCCACTACCATGCGAATTTCTCGGAGGCGTTGCGTTTTTACAGCCGCGAAATCCGTCGCGACATCGTCGGTGCCTTCGCCCAACTCCAAAAGGACGGCATCCTCGAAATCATCACCTGCGCCGCCACGCACGGCTTTCTTCCGCTCATGGAGGTGGTGCCCGAGGCGATGCGTGCGCAGGTGCTTATCGGCCGGGACCACCACCGCGAATGTTTCGGCGCAGACCCCGAGGGCATTTGGCTGCCCGAGTGCGGCTACGTGCCGCGCATCGATTCGATTTTGCAGGAGGCGAATTTGCGGTGGTTCGTGGTGGACGCGCACGGCCTCATGTATGGCGAACCCCGCCCGCGTTTCGCGATTTACGCGCCGTATTTCACTCCCGCCGGGCCGGCGGTTTTTGGACGCGACCGCGAGTCGAGCAAGCAGGTCTGGAGCGCCCGCGAGGGTTATCCGGGAGATCCGGCGTATCGGGATTTCTACCGCGACATCGGCATGGACCTGCCCGAGGACTACCTGCACAGCGTCCTGCCGAACCTCGGCCACCGGCGATATACCGGAATCAAATACCACCGCATCACCGGGTCCCAAAACAAGGAGGTCTACAACCGCGCCTGGGCCATGGCCGCGGTGGACCACCACGCGGGCGATTTCATGAACTCCCGCATCGGCCAGATCGAGCACCTCCGCAAAATGCTCCCCGTCGAACCGATCGTCCTCAGCCCGTTCGACGCCGAGCTGTTCGGCCACTGGTGGTATGAAGGCCCCGAATTCCTCGACCTCTTCGTGCGCAAGGCCGCCTTCGACCAGAAGGTTTTTCGTCTCACCACGCCGGGCGATTATTTGAGAAAAAATCCGACGCAACAAATGGTCTGCCCGTCGCCCTCGAGTTGGGGAAACAAGGGCTACTGGGAAGTGTGGCTCGACCAGTGCAACTCCTGGATCTATCCGCATCTCCACGCCGCCGCGCGCCGCATGACCGAGGCCGCGCGCCGCCACGAGAAAACCCGCTCGCCCTTTGTCAACCGCACGCTCAAGCAACTCGCCCGCGAACTTCTGCTGGCGCAATCGAGCGACTGGGCGTTCCTCATGAAAACCGGCACCGCCGTCGAATACGCCACGCGCCGCACCAACGACCACCTTCTGCGTTTCACCCGGCTTTGGGAAATGCTCGACTCCGGCCAGCACGACGAGGCGCTGCTCTCGGCCTGCGAGGAGAGGGACAACCTCTTCCCGAACGTGAATTGGAAATACTATCTGTGAGCCGCGCGTCCCTGGCGCTTTTCCTTCTCCTCTTTTTTTTCGGGCGGCAAAATTCCGCTCACGCCCTGGAGCCCGATCAAATCGCCTTTGCCGTCCCCGCACCCGGCCTCGTCACGCTCGCCGTCTTCGACAAAACCGGCCGCCCGGTCCGTCTTCTCCACGCGCTCGATCCCGAGGAAAAATTCCAAGTCGGCCTCAACGGCCTCATCACTCGCTGGGACGGCCTCGATGACGACGGACGCCGCGTCGCACCGGGCACCTATCACATCCGCGGCTACCTGATTGGTGAGACCGAGGTTTCGGGCGAGGCGTTCCATTTTAATGACTGGATCGCGGATGCCGAATCTCCCTCGATCGAGTCGATTTTGGATTACGACGTTCTGCCCGATGGCGAGTTGATCCTTCTGGCTAAAACGCCCGAGACGACCGTGTGTTCGCGCGTCTCGGTGGGCGCAGGATTCCGTTGGTCGCGCGATACGCCCGCGCGCCAACTTCTCGCCTGCACCGCCGATGCCGCCGTGCTCGACGATCTCTCCGCCTTCTCGCCGGCCGATGGAAAGCCGATCTCCGACGGCCAAAAAAATTTCACCACCAACCTCCTTGCCGCAGACAATTCCTCGATCCTCGCGGGAACCAACGCCACACTCGAACTCCTTCCCTGGCCGTCGGCGCCTCCCGGCGAAAAAATCCCGACACCGCTCCCATTTTCCGCCGCCGATCTTTCCCGGGAAATCCTCCTCGGCGCCTCGCCCGATGGCGTCTGGCTCTCCCGCGCCCGCGGGCCTTTCACCAAAATCTCCCTCCCCGTCACGGTTCGCTCCGTCTCGCTTGGCCAAAACGAAACCTTCTGGTTCGCCGGCGAGGGCATGGACCCCGACCAAACGCCCGTCGTCGGCCAAGCCGATTTCTCGGGAGAAATCCTCCGCGCGCTTTTGACCGAACCCGGCGCTCCCGCCCCGAAAAAAATCCGCGCCTCAAAGTCCACCGACGGATTCGTCGTCCTCGAGGAATCCGCCGACCTGCAGCGCCTGCGCGCCCTCTCGCGCGATCCCGAAGGCGCCTGGATCATCGACTGGGAAAAAACCATCCGCCGCGCACCGAACTTCGGCTTTGTTGATGGCGAGGTCGCCGCGGATGTCGGCGAAACTCCACAACTCGACTCCCTCCGTTTCCGCCTCGAGGAAAACCCCCTCACCGGCGAGCGGCAAACGATCAACCTCCACATCGCCACCGGCCCCGATGGCACGCGCCTCGTCAACGAAGACGGCCTTCCTCTCCTTCAAATCAGCGACCGCCCGGGCATTCGCCGCACAGCCATCCATCGCGGCAAGTCGCCCGATTCGTTGCGCGTCCTCCAAGGCGATGGAGCCTGCGTGGAGGAATTCCTCGTCGAGGGCCTGCGCCACATCCTCCCGATCAACGCCGGCGAAATCGAAATCCGCTGACCTCAGCCCGCCCGCCCGACGACAATATTCGGGCCGGAGATCGCCAGCACCTTCACCGGCGAGTTCGCCTCGATGAACTCGCCGTTCGTCGTCACATCGAAAATCCCCTCGCCGATTTTTGCCCTTCCCGACGGACGCAGGATCGAAAGCGCCGTGCCGGCGTCTCCGGGTTTCAGGCTCGCGGCGGAGCCGAGTTCCGTCACCACCGGCGCCATCGACGGGCCGGGGTTCGTTTTCGAGGAGAGGAAGAAGCTTTTGAACATGGGCATGGACGGCAGGAACCGCGCGAGGATTCCGATCAGGAACACGCTCGCCAGAATCGCCAAGGAAAGGTTCCACATGGGAACGCGGAAGGTTTCAAACGAAATCTGGATCGGCTGCGCGGGATAAAAATCCGCCATCGAGAAAAACAGCGCCGTCACCGCCAGCGCCGCCCCGGCCAGCGCCACCACCACGATCCCCGGGAAAAAAATCAACTCCACAAGGATCAGCAAAATTCCCAGCACGAAAAGCGCCGGCATCTCCATCCCGGTCAGCCCGGCGATGTAGTGCCCGCCGAAGAATAGCAGGAAGCAGATCGCCGAAAGCACCCCGGGCACCCCGAAGCCGGGCGCCTTGAATTCCAGATAGGCCCCGATGATCCCGCCCAGCAGCAAGAGCGGCGCGAGCGTCGTGATCCATTGCGCGACGTGCTCGAACCCCGACGGCTTGAACTCCACGATCCGGTCCTTCGCGAGCCCCAGCAAATCCACCAGCGCCGGCACATCCTCCGCGACCCCGCTGGCCAGAAGCGGCTTCCCGCCGATCTCGCGCGTCGCCTCCTGCGCGCTCAGCGTGAGCAGCGCCCCCTTCGGATTGATCACCTCGTCGCCGATCTTCACTTCCTTGTCGAGGTTCATGAACCCGTCCACCAGCTCGGGATGGTAGCCGTTCTTGTGGGCCACGCTCCGGAAGTATCCGGAAAAATACGACACGATTTTCGCGTTCATCGTTTCCGGAATTTCCTGTCCGCCTCCCACCACCGGCGCCGCCGCCCCGATCGCGCTGATCGGCGCCATGTAGACCTTCTTCGTCGCCAGCGCGATCAGCGCCCCTGCCGATCCCGCGTTCGGGTCCACATACGTGTAGGTCGGAATCGGGCTTTTCGTCAGCATCTGCACGATCTTCTCGGTCGCCTTCAGATCCCCGCCAGGCGTGTCCATGTCCAAAATGATCGCCGCCGCCTTCGCCGCCTCGGCGTCCTTCACCGCCCGCCTCAAAAAGAAAAACTGCGCCTCGCTCACCATCCCCTCGACCGGCAGCACCACCACGGACCCGGCGGTGATTTCCGCCTCCTCCGCCTGCCCCCGGGGCATCGCGGCCATCAGTAAAAAAAATAAAACCAAACGTCGCATCGCGGCCGAAATCTCCCTCGCGCCCCTCCCGCCCGCAAGGTATTTTGCCCGCGTGGGGTTCATTGCCGAGGAGACCATCCAGCGCGTCGCGGACGCCAACGACATCGTCGATGTCGTCGGTTCGTATTTCCCGCTCAAGCGCGCGGGCACAAGCTTCGTCGCCCTTTGCCCGTTCCACCGCGAGAAAAGCCCCTCGTTCCACGTCAATCCCTCGCGACAGTCCTTCCACTGCTTCGGTTGCGGCGCGGGCGGCGGCGTTTTCCGGTTCGTCATGGACTACGAGCATGTGGATTTTCCCCAAGCCGTCCGCCGCCTCGCCCAGCGCGCGGGAATTCCGATCATCGAGCAAACCTCCACCCCCGACGACCGCAAGGCCCGCGACCTCCGCGACCGCCTGCTCGCGCTTCACGCCGAAGCCGCCCTCTGGTTTCAAAACCAACTCCTCAAAGCCCCCGCCGGCGCTCCCGCCCGCGACTATCTCAAATCCCGCGGCCTCGGCTCCGAGACCGCCAAATCCTGGGGCCTCGGCTACGCGCCCGATTCCTGGGACGCCCTCCTCGCCCACCTCCGCGACCGCAAATTCTCCACCCCCGAAATCGCCCAAAGCGGCCTCGCCTCCTCGAAGGACGACAAGCCCGGCTCCCCGCTCTACTGCCGCTTCCGCAACCGCGTGATGTTCCCGATCCACAACGATTACGGCGAGGTCGTCGCCTTCAGCGGCCGCACCCTCGAGTCCGATCCCAAGGCCGCCAAATACGTCAACTCGCCCGAGACCCCGCTCTTCACCAAGGGCCGCGTCCTCTACGGCCTCCACAAAACCAAGCGCGACCTCATCGAAAAAAACGCCGCCATCGTCTGCGAGGGCCAGATCGACCTCATCTCGGCCTACGAAGCCGGAGTCCGCCACGTCATCGCCCCGCAAGGCACCGCCTTCACCACCGACCAGGCCCGCCTCCTCAAACGCTTCGTCGAAACCGTCCTCCTCTGCTTCGACTCCGACCCCGCCGGAAAAAAAGCCGCCGACCGCTCCGTCACCGCCCTCCTTTCCCAAGGCCTCGCCGTCAAAATCGTCGCCCTTCCCGCCGGCGAGGACCCCGACTCCCTCATCCGCCACCAAGGCCCGCAAGCCTTCCTCGACCTCGTTGAAAACGCCGACGAATATTTCGAGCACAACCTCGCCGAAGCCGCCAATTCCGGCTCGCTCGACGACCCCGCCGCGAAATCCCGCCTCGTCCGCCGCCTCGCCCCGCCGCTCGCCCTCGTGCGCGACGCCGTCCTCCGCGACTCCCTCGTGGGCCGTGTTTCCACTCGCCTCGGGCTCCCGCCCTCCTCGATCCGCTCGGCCATGAAAGCCCCCGCCGTCGAGCAAAACGAATCCACCTCCCAACCCGCCGCCCCCGCCGAAAATCTCGTCCTCTCCGCCGGCTTGAAAATCCTCTGCCAACTCATCCTCGCCAGCGCCGAGGTCCGCGAGTGGCTCCGCACCCAACCGCCCCTCGCCACCTTCGAGTCCGCCGCCGCCCTCCTCGACAAAATCGCCCGCGCCGATTTTTCCGACGGCGCCCCGCCGCCCGCATCCCTCCTTGCCTCGCTCGACTCCACCGAGGAACGCTTCCTCTCCGCCCTCGAGCCCCTGCGCCCGGCCCCCGACCTCCTCGCCCGCGCCCGTTCCACGGTCCAGGGCCTCCAAATCCGACACCTCGAACTTGCCATCGAAACCCTCAAAAGCCGCGTCGCCGACTCCACCCTCTCCGTTGCGGAACGTCAAAAATTCCAGAAACAAATCCTTGACCTTCGCATCCGTGTGGCGGAGCTTCATCGGCCATTTGATCAGGCGTAAAGGATTGCAAAGGATCGTAGATTGAAAACCACACCCAAATCTTCCAAGAAGCCGTCCCGCGCGGCCTCCAAACCGAAAGCCCCCAAAAAAGCCGCTCCCGCCAAAAAGCCGGCACCAACCAAAAAGGCACCCGCTCCCAAGCCGGCTCCCAAAAAGCCCGCCCCCAAACCGGCCAAACCCGCCCCCGCCAAAAAAGCCCCGCCCCAGCCCGTAACGCCCGCGACACCGGCC
>CAZVPK010000021.1:0-20996 GCA_964628505.1 uncultured Chthoniobacter sp. | reverse complement strand
AAAACAAAAACCGCACACACTTTTCCCTTGCATGACTACATGCCTGCCCCCTGCCTTGAACTGCAAGTCGGTTGGCCGGGCGGGAGTTGACTCACTGTTTGGTGAGCGTGTCGGGGCACCAAGGAACAAAGGATGCGGCGGCGTCCTCGCCGTCGGTGGCTTTCTCGAATCGGTGCCGGTTTTGAGTTTTCACGGCTGACCGTCCCGGGAACCACGCGCGCCTCTCCGATCCGTAGGCTCTACGCGCCGGGCGCCTCGCCCGGCGTGCGGTTGTCGGGAGGAGGCTCAGGCGAGGATGCGGGTTCGGGCGGGGTCGTAGGGTGCTTGGAGGTGGGCGGTGGCGGGCACGGGGTTTCCGTCGATGACCACGGCGTAGGATCCGGCGGTCACCCAATCGCGGGAGGCGGGGCCGGCGGGGTTGCGGAGGTAGCCGAGGCCGACGGCGGCGCCGAGGGTGTGGCCGTAGGAGCCCGAGGTGGTGTGGCCGACCGGGATGCCGTCGCGGAGGATGGGTTCTCCGCCCCAGAGCAGCGGACCGGGATCGTCGAGCACGAGGCAGGCGAGGCGGCGGCGGGGGCCGGATTTTTTTTGGCGGAGCAGGGCGGAGCGGCCGGTGAAGCCGCCGGGTTTGTCCCAAGCGAGGGCGAAGGCGAGGCCTGCTTCGAGCGGGGTGTCCTCGGGCGAGAGGTCCGCGCCCCAGGCACGGTAGGCTTTTTCCAGGCGCAGGGAGTTGATGGCGTAGTGTCCGGCGCGGGCGACGCCGAGGTCGGCTCCCGCTTGCAGGAGGGCCTCGTGGAGTTGGAGGGCCTGGCTGGGCGGCACGTGGAGTTCCCAGCCGAGTTCGCCGACGTAGGTGATGCGCACGGCGAGGACCACGCTTTGGGCGAGTTCCAGGCGGCGGGCGTGGCCGAAGGGGAAGTGGTCGAGGTCGTCCGGCGAGGGGGTCAATCGGGCGAGGAGGGTGCGGGCCGAGGGGCCCATGACGCCGATCACGCTCCAGGACTCGGTGACATCGGTGAGGGTGGCGCGGTCCCGGGGCCGGGCTTGGCGTCGCAGCCAATCCATGTCGCGCACGGCTTGGGCGGTGCCGGTGACAAGGCGGAAGCGGTCCCCGGCGAGGCGCAGAACGGTGAGGTCGCTCTCGAAACCGCCGGAGGCGTTGAACAGGCCGGTGTAGATGGCGCGGCCCGGGGGGACATCGATGTTGTTGCCGCAGGCACGCTGGAGGAGGCGGAGGGCGTCGGGGCCTTGGCATTCGATTTTGGCGAAACCGGATTGGTCGAAAACGGCGACGCGGGAGCGGGCGGCGAGGTGTTCGGCGGCGGCGGCGGCGAACCAGTTCCCGCGGTTCCAGCTGTAGTCCGGCACAGGGTTTTGCCCCGGGGCGGCGAACCAGTTCGGGCGTTCCCAACCGGCTTTTTGTCCGAAGCAGGCCCCGGCGGCAGCGAGGGCGGCGTGGAGGGGCGAGCGGCGGAGGTTACGGCCGGTGGCGGGTTCGCGGTGGGGCCAGGCCATTTGGTAGTGGAGGCCGAGGACTTCGGTGGCGCGTTCGCGGAGGAACGAGCGGTTGTTGAGGGCGGGGCCGAAGCGGCGGACATCGACGGGCCAGAGGTCGAGGGCCGGGGCGCCGCCGGTCATCCATTCCGCGAGGAATTTTCCGGCGCCCCCGGCGCTGGCGATGCCCACGGAGTTGAAGCCGGCGAGGACGAAGAGGGAGCGGACGCCCGGGGTTTCGCCCATGAGGAAGTTGTTGTCCGGGGTGAAGCTTTCCGGGCCATTGACGAAGGATTCGAAGCGGCTGTTTTCCAGGGCGGGGATGCGGTGGCGGCCGGCTTGGAGGGGGTCGGCGAATTTTTCCCAGTCGGCGTCGAGCAATTGGAACGAGAACGAGGCGGGGACTTCGGGCACGTCCCAGGGTTTGGTGTATTTTTGGAAGGCGCCGAGGACGATGCGGTCGCCCTCGCCGCGGAAGTAAATGCAGCGGTCCGGATCGCGGCCGACGGGGAGCGCGTCGAACGCGCCCTCCACCGGGGCGGAGACGATGTAATGGTGCTCGACGGGAAAGAGCGGGAGGTCGACGCCGGCCTTGAGGCCGAGGGAGCGGGTCCACATGCCGCCGCAGAGGACGACTTGTGCGGCTTGGACGGGGCCGCGGGAGGTGCGGACGCCCGTGGCGCGGCCGCGGTGGACGAGGATTTCCTCCACGCGGATGCCCTCGAGGATTTTCGCCCCGTGGAGGCGGGCGCCGCAGGCGAGGGCGAGGGTGGTTTCTTTGGGGCGGCATTTGCCGTCGTCCGGCAGCCAGGCGGCGCCGAGGACATCGGCGGAGCGGATGAGCGGCCATTTTTCGGCGGCTTCGCGCGGGGAGAGGATGTGGGCTTGCACGCCGAAAAGGCCGGCCATGGCGACGGTGCGGCGGAGTTGCACCATGCGGTCGGCGGAGGTGGCGAGGATGAGGCTGCCCGTGGTTGTCCAGCCGGTGTCCACCCCGGTTTCGGTGTGGAGGCGCGGGTAGAGTTCCACGCTGTAGCGGTTGATTTTGGTCATGCTGTTGCTGGTGCGCAACTGTCCGACCAGACCGGCGGCGTGCCAGGTGGTGCCGCCGCCGAGGGAGTTTTGTTCGAGGAGCAGGACATCGCGTCCGAGTTGGGCGAGGTGGTAGGCGAGACTGGCTCCGACGATGCCGCCTCCGACGATGACAACCTCCGCGGCGTCGGGGAGGGCGGCGTTCCCGGAGGGAGGCGCTCCGGCGGGTTGGATGCTGGGAGCGGCGTTCACGGGGCGGGCGGGGTGTTGTGGGGGAAGCGTGGCAGGTCGTCGGCGGTGTCGAACCAAGGGAGTCGGTCGGCGGTCCAATTGTGGTCGCGGGGTTCGATCTCGGCGGCGCGGTCGAGGGTGCAGGTGGTGACTTCGAACTCTCCGGGGATGGCAGGGTCGAAAAACATGAGCGGGGAGCCGCAGGCGGGGCAGAAGGTGCGTTCGCGCCCGGCGAAGCGGACGGTGCGCACCTCACCCTCGAAGCGGATGGTGCCGGCGGGGAAGAAGGTCCAGGCGACGATGGGAGCGCCGGAGGATTTGCGGCAGTCCTCGCAGTGGCAGAGGCTGGTGCCGAGGGATTCGGCGGCGACGGAGTAGCGGACAGAGCCGCAGAGGCAGGAACCGGTCATCATGGCGGCGAGCATGCCGCAAACTCGCGTTCCAGCAAGCGTGCGGTCCAGACGTTGAGTTCCCAGAGGTCGGCCAGCGGTTGGCCGGTCCAGGGGCAGGTTTGTTCGTAGCCGTCGGGGCCGAATTCGGGGGTCATGGTGCAGGTGCGGAAGCCGCGTTGATTTTGGCTGTCCCAGACGGTGCGCCACCAGCGGAGGTGGGCGTCGATGGCGGGTTGGTATCGGGGTGCCCGCGGCTCGGGCACCTGTGCGCCCTGGTCGTGGCCGATGCGGGGTTGGATGTGGAGGGCGCGGGTGGCGCAGAGGTCGAGGATGTCCGGCAATTCGTCGAGGACGAGGCGTTCGCAGACATTGCACCAGTGGCTGAAGTCGAGGGTGAGTTCGATGGGCGGGGTTTCGGCGAGGAGGTTTTTCGTGGCGACCGGGTGGAAGAGGCTGCGGCTGCGGTGGGTTTCGAAGCCGACGCGGACGCCGTAGCGGCGGGCTATGTCATAGGCGCGGGTGAGAAAATCGACACTTTGGCCGAATTCCCAGAGGTCGCTGCCGGCCATGGCGGAAAAGAAGAGCGGGTCGGCGGGCAGGGAGCGCTCGATGATGCGCTCCATGGCATCGAGGTGGTCTTGGACCGTCGAGCCGGGGTCCGGAACGGCGTAGCCGGTGGTGGAGATCTCGGCGATGTAGGAGAGTCCGTGGGAGGAGAGGGCGTCGAGGAATTCGTGTTGCGCCTTTTTCTCGATGGGAAAGGCACCTTCGAGGCCGGAGAAACCGGCGCCGGCGGCGAGTTCGGCGGCCGGGGCGAACGGTCCGGAGTGTCCCCAGAGGGTTTTGAAGAAGGCGGGTTTCATCGGGCGAGGCGGAAGCCGACATTGTCGCGGCGGGTGCCGGTCGGAAGAGCATCGCGCCAGGAGACGCGCAGGAGGCGGGGCAGGTAATCCCAGGCACCGCCGCGCAGGACGCGACGTGCGGGGTCGGGAGGCTCGTCGAATCCCGGACGCCACGGGTCGGCGGTCCATTCGCAGACATTGCCCAGCATGTCGCGGAGTCCGAAGGCGTTGGCGGGGTAGGTGCCGGGGGGCGTGCGGTGGCCGGGGCCGATTTTGCGTCCGTCCTCGGCGTAGAGGTAATTGGCCTGGCTCGGATCGATGGTCGAGCCCCACGGGTAGGGGGAGTCGGCACCGGCGCGGGCGGCGTATTCCCATTCGGCCTCGGTGGGCAAACGGCAGTCGCCGCGCCAGGCGCAGTAGGCGGCGGCGTCATCCCACGAGAGGTTGGCCGCGGGCCAGTCGCCGGGCAGGCCGGGTTCGTGGTCCGGCCGGAAGGCCCGGAATTCGGCGAGGGTGACGGGAGCGGCGGCGAGTTCGAAGGCGGCGACGGACACGCGGTGGCGGGGGCGTTCGGTGTCGTTGGCGAATTTGTCGTCGGCGTTTTCGCCCATGCAAAACTCGCCGGCGGGAACGGGCACGAAGGCGGTCATTGCTGGGCCGGGGCGGCGGGGCGGTCGAGCGTCGGGTGGGTGCCGCGGGCCCGGGCGGCGAGGTAGCGTTGGAAAAGCCAGACTGGCATTTCCAGGTGGCTGAGGCGGCCGCGCTGGTAGCCGCGGGTGTGCAAGCCGCGTTGGACGGCGGTGCAGACTTCCATGTCCTCGAGGTGGAAATCGACGAGCATTTTTTCGGCGGTTTCGAGTTTTGGTCCGAACCGCGGATCGGCCAGCGCGGAGTCGTTGACCAGGCAGGTGGTGAGCAGGCGGCTGCGGTCCGGCGAGACGGGGTCGATGCGATACCAGAAGAGGCGGTCGGGCCCGGTGAAGAGGAGGAAGGAAGGGTAGCCCAAGTAAACGGCCATCTGCCGGAGTTGGTCGGGGGGCAAGGTCGGGATGGCGGGGAAATCGACGTCGGGGTCTCCGGCCACGGAGTCCTTGAAGGGAAGGTTGACTCGCATGGAGTGGGGGCGTTCGGCGGTGGTGCGGATATTTTTCGCGGGCATGAGGAGTTGGAGCGTCTTGCAGTGCGCGCCGAGGTGGTGGTAGCCCTCCATGAAATTTTCGACGAGGACTTTCCAGTTGAAGGGGCAATCCCATTCCTTGGCGATGACGACTTTGAGTCCCGCGGGATCCCAGCCTTGGATGTCGCGGTGGAGTTCGTCGAATTGCGCGGAGACCGGTGCGGCGTCGCCGGAGAGGTTGAGGAAGATGAAGCCGTTCCAGACTTCGCAGCGGAAGGTTTTGAGCCCGGTTTGATCGCGGCAGAAGCCTTCGGCCTTTTGCATTTCGGGGCATCCTTTGAGCGAGCCGTCGAGTTCGAAGCTCCAATGGTGGTAGGGGCAGAGGAAAATGCGGGTGTGGCCGCAACCGGGGGCGCCGCCGCGCAGGTCGGCGGGACCGTGGCCGTCGTAGCCGAACCCCGGCGGCATGATGTCCATGGCGCGGTGCGGGCACACGCGCGAGAGCACGCGGACTTGGCCATCCTTGCCGTGGACAACGATGAGGGGTTCGCCGAGGGCGTCGAGGTTGATGAAGTCGCCGGGTGACGGGATTTGCGAAAGATGGGCGAGGCAGATCCACCCGGCGCCGAGCACATGCTCGACTTCCCATTCGAGGAATTCCGTGCTGGTGTAGGCCGCGGCGGGAAAAGTCCGGCCGCGCTCGAGCGGAAGGTCGGCGGTGGTTTGGATTTCGCGGAGGAGGCCGGCCAGGTTTTCTTCGGTGTGCGCACGGCGGAAGAGCGGCGACTGCGCCCCGAGGCCGTGGCGGCCGGTGAGGGGCGAGGCGCCGTCCTTGACGGTCGCCTCGTGGAACAAGGTGGCGGAAGAGTCCATGGCGCTCACTCGGCTTCGGCCAGGCTTTTGAGGGGTTCGAAGGAAACGCCGGCCTCGATCGGGTGTTCTTTTTTGATGAGTCCGAAGCGGAGCCACCAATCGCTGGTGAGTTTCCATTGCTCGTTGATCTGGCCGTTGGCCATGCCGAGGGGCGGATGGCCCGGGAGGACGCCCATGAATTTGGCGGCTTCGGGGAGGTCGAAGACATAGATGCCCGCGCCGGTGCCCTTGCCGATGACATCTTCCACGTCGGAGACCTCGAATTTGATGGCCTTGGCGATGATTTCGTTGCCCTCGGCCGGGTTCTCCTTCCACCAGGCGACGGCGTCCCAGTAGGCCTTCATGGCTTTTTTGGCGGTTTCCGGATTTTTTTCGAGGAACGCGGTGGACATATACATGGCGTCGCCGAGGAGCGCGGTTTGCCGCCATGCGGGTTCGTCGGAGTTGGTCACGACGCGCGACCCCTTGAGGGATTTGAGGACCTGACCGCCGAAGGGTTCCCAGAATTCGCCGGCGGCGACTTTGCCGCTGACCATGGCCGCGACGGCATCGTCCATGACGACATTGACATACTTGACGTCATCGAATTTGACCCCGTTTTTTTCGAGCCACATGGCCATGAAGATCTGGGTGAGTCCGCCTTCGAGGACGGCGACTTCCTTGCCCTTGAGGTCGGCGGGTTCCTTGATGTCCGGGGCGACGATGATTTTGTCCGTGCCGGTGGACGGGTTGGTGTAGCTGACGAGTTTGACGCCGGTGGCGGCGTCGGCCGCGATGGGGCCGTATTCCGCGGTGCTCGAGGTGATGTCGAGCTGGCCGGCGCTCATCTGGGCATAGCTTTCGTAGGGGTCCTCGATGATCTGGATGTCGAGGTCGATGTCCGGAGCGAGGTTTTTTTCCTTGGCGATGAACCAGAATCCGTAGCCCGGCCACGAGAAGAGGGAGACGCGGGCCACGGGTTTGTCCGCGGCGTGGAGCAGCGGGGAAAGGCCGCAGAGGAGCGCGGCGGCGAGGACGAGGGTGTTTGTTTTCATGGTTGTTTGTGTTGGTGTTGGTGACGGTTTGTTTTTTCAGCGGCGCGGTTGGCGCAAATAGGGAAAGGCGGCATGGCGGAGGGCGCGGATCAAAGTGTCGGAGAGCAAGCCGAGCGTCCCGATGGTCAGGATGCAGGCGAGGATGATGTCCATGCGGACCAGGCGGCGGGCGCGCATCATGACGGCGCCGATGCCATCGGTGGCGGCGATGATTTCCGCGATGACGAGGTAGGTCCAACTGACGGCGAGCATTTGGCGCATGGTGTCCAGGAAGAACGGAAGGGCGGACGGGATGATGACGGCGAAGATGGCTTTGAGGCGGCCGGCGCCGAGGGTGCGGGAGGCTTCGAGGAGATCCTTGGGGACGCGTTTGGTATCGTCCATGACGAGGCTGACGAGGAACCAGACGACACCGATGACGAGCAGGGCGATTTTTTGGGAATCGCCGGTGCCCATTAGAGCAAGGAGGAGCGGAATGAAGGAAGGGGCGGGCAGGTAGCGGAGCGGCGAGACGAGGGGGTTGAGGAAGGCTTCGACGATGGGGAAGGTGCCCATGAGAATCCCGAGGGGGAGAGCGATGGCGGCGGCGATGGCAAAGCTGACCAGGATGCGTTGCAGGCTGGCGCCGACATCGACGGCGAAATCTTTTTCGGTCACCAAAGTGGTCAGAGTGCGGAGGACGTCGGCCGGGGTGGGCAGCAGTTGGTCCATGCCCTCCGGTCGCGGGGCGAACTGCCAGACGGCGAGCAGGGCGAGCCAGGCGCAGAGGGCCGCGGCGGTT
The DNA here is from genome assembly GCA_964628505.1 of uncultured Chthoniobacter sp. Classification (GTDB taxonomy): domain Bacteria; phylum Verrucomicrobiota; class Verrucomicrobiia; order Chthoniobacterales; family Terrimicrobiaceae; genus UBA967. The sequence goes on along the minus strand of CAZVPK010000021.1, from coordinate 13,200 downwards.
TTGACCGGCGCGGGGAGCGAGGCTTGGAATTCGAAGAGCGGTCGGAGGGCCGAGCCCCAGCGCGAAGCGGACGAACGGAGCTGGCCGGCGGGAACAAGACGGTCGGAGGCGGTCAGGGGAGGGCTGTGGGAGCAGGCGGGCATGGGCGGCTCAGATGAAAGTGAGGCGGTGGGCGAGGTGGGCGGGGTTGATTTGGTAGAAGCCTTCGGTCCACTCGCGGGTTTTCCAGTCGAGGTAGATGGTTTTGAATTCCGGGCCGAGGACGGCATCCATGATGGGGTCGGCGGCGAAGGCCTCGAGGGCATGGAGGAGGGTGCGGGGCAGGAGCTTGACGCCGCGGCGGCCGAGTTCGGCGAGGCCGAGGTTGTAGCAGTTTTCGTTGAGGGGTTCGCCGGGATCGAGTTCCTGTTCGATTCCGTCGAGGCCGGCGGCGAGTTGGACGGCGGCGGCGAGGTAGGGGTTGACGGACATGTCGGGCGAGCGGTTTTCCACGCAGTAGCGGCTGAGGGGCATGCGGAGCATGGCCGAGCGGTTGTTGCGGCCGTAGGCGGTGAGGACCGGGGCCCAGGAGATGTCGGGCATATCGCCTTGGGCGATGAGGCCTTGGTAGCTGTTGTAGGTCGGGCAGGTCACGGCGACGATGGCCGGGGCGTGGCGGAGGATGCCGGCGGTGAAGTGGTAGGCCAGCTTGGAGAGGGGGATGCCGTATTTTTGGGCGAACGGGTTGGATTTTTTTTCCGGGGCGAAGAGGTTGGCCCCGGTGCGCAGGTCGGCGAGCGACATGTTGAAGTGGTTGCCCGAGCGGAACTGGTCGGCGAAGGGTTTCGGCACGAACGAGGCGATGAGGCCGCGGGATTCGGCCACCTGTTTGGCCATGAGGCGGAGGAAGACGAAGCGGTCCGACATGGTGAGGGCGTCCGCGTAGGTGCAATCGAATTCGAACTGGCTGTGGCCGCCTTCCTGGTCGAAGGAGAAGAGCCCCCAGCCGAGTTCCTCCATGTGGTTGGACATGGGTTCGAGGAATTCGAAGGACTGGAGGGTTTGGTGGACGTCATAGGCCGGGCAGACGGAGCGGAACATGTGGGGTGCGAGCCCGGGGTGTTCGCGGCCCGGGGCGGGCGCGGCGCGGAGGACATAGAACTCGGGTTCCATGCCCAGGTTGAACTTCAGGCCCAGGCCGGCGGCGCGGTCGAGTTGGCGCTTGAGAATTCGGCGGCTGTCGTTGGCGTAGGGCGCGCCGTGGTAGTAGAGGTCGCCGAAGAAGAAGGCCTTGGTTTTGTCCCAAGGGGCGATGGTGAGTGTGTCGAGGTCCGGGACGGCGGCGCACTCGTCTTCCTGCGGACCGACGAGGCCCATGCCGTCCATGGCGCCGACGGTGAAGAGTTCCGAGCCTTTGGCCATTTTTTCGAAGGCGGAGACGGGGTTGGTTTTGGCCTTGGGGACGCCGTGGATATCGACATAGAGGGAGAAGCAGTGGCGGACACCGGCGGCTTCGAGTTTGGCCCGGGTGGCGGCGAGTTTTTTCGGCGGCGGGGTGAAGTCGGCGGGGGCGGCGAATGCGGGGGTTGGCGGAGCGGCTGGTTTGGTCATGAGTGTTGGAGTATCGGGTTGCGGCAAAGTTTCCGGTATAGGAAGGACGGGCTATTTTCCGGGGTGCGGTCAGTTCCCGGCGATCATGGCGGCGTAGCGGTTTTCCACGCCCAGTTTGGCAAAGAGGTGGGCGAGATGGTTTTTGACCGTGTGGGGCGAAATGCCGAGGAGGACGGCGATTTCGTCATTGGTTTTGGCTTGCTTGAGCCAGTGGAGAACTTGTCGTTCGCGCCCGGTGAGCGGGGGTGGATTGCGGTGATGCACGCGGGGGCCGGTGGGGGTGCGGCCGGCGGGGTGGGCGTTGATCAGGCGATCGATGCCCACCACGCCGAGGCAGCGGCCCTCCCGCAGGATGGGCGAGACCTCGCTGGAGATGAGGCGGAGGTGGCCGTCCACCGGGTAGATGAAGGGATCGACGCGGCAGGAGATGCCGAGCTTTTTCGGGATCCAATACCAGCCGGCCAGGCGGCGGTTGGCGTAGCCGGTGACGGGTTCGAGTTTGGGGTAGCCGCGGGCGCGATGCCAGTAGGGGACGAAGCGGCCGGAGGGGTCGTGGCCGGGAGCATGGGGTGCGGCCGGGCCGAGGGCTTCGGGTTCCCATACGCACCATGTGCCGAGGAGTTCCGGGTGGGCCTCGAGGTGTGCTTTGAGAACGGCCAGGTGGGTGTCGCGGTGATCGATGCCCAGGGCGATCAGTCCCGCGAAGACCTCGGCGAGCGCGGTGGTGTGGCCGGTCCCCGGGTTCATCGTCGTCTCAAAAAAACCGCGCGTAGCGGTCGGTTTCCCATGGGCTGATGGTTTGGTGGTAATCGCGCCATTCCTCCGACTTGTAGCGGATGAACTCGTCGCGGAGCGGGCGGCCGAGGGTGGATTCGACGAAGGGGTCGGCGGCGAAGGCGCGGACGGCTTCGTCGAGGTTGCGCGGGAGTTCGGCGATGCCGCGGGCGGCGAGTTCTTCGGGGGCGAGTTCGTAGAGGTTGTCTTCCCGGGCCGGGCCGGGGTCGAGGTTTTCCCGGATGCCCTCGAGGCCGGCGGCCAGCACGAGCGCGGCGGCGAGGTAGGGGTTGCAGGCGGAGTCCGCGTTGCGGGACTCGCAGCGGCCGCCGCCCATGGGGATGCGCACCGAGTTGGTCCGGTTGTTGCGGCCGTAGGAATTGAAGACCGGCGCCCAGGAGTAGTATGACATGAGTCCGCGGCGGACGAGGCGCTTGTAGCTGTTCACGGTCGGGGCGAAGGCCGCGCAGAGCGCGGGGCCGTGCCGGAGGATGCCGGCGACGAATTGGTAGCCGAGCGGGGAGAGGCCGAGGCCCCGCGGGTCCTCGTCCGGCGGGCAGGCGAAGAGGTTCGAGCCGTCGGGGGCGGAGAGGGACATGTTGAAGTGGGCGCCGCTGCCGGTGCGGTGGGCGAAGGGTTTCGGCATGAAGGTGGCGAGCAGGCCCTCCTCGGCGGCATAGTGCTTGGCCATGAGGCGGAAGAAGACGAACCGGTCGCAGGTGGTGAGGGCGTCGGCGTATTGGAAGTCGAACTCGAACTGGGAGTTGGCGTCCTCATGGTCGAGCGAGTAGAGGTCCCAGCCGAGGGAGTTGATGGCCGAGGACATTTTGTCCAGCCAGGTGTAGCGGTCGAGGAAGCGCTTGACGTCATAGCAGGATTTTTCGAGGTCATCGTCGTGGTTGGGGATGACGAGCCGGCCTTGGGTGTCGAGTTGGAGGACGAAGACTTCGCACTCGATGCCCAGCTGGAATCCGAATCCCATGGCCGCGGCGGCGGCGAGCTGGTGGCGCAGGGCGACCCGGGTGCTGATGTCATAAGGTTGGCCGTGGAAGGTGTTGTCCGCGGGGAACCAGGCGACTTCGGGGTTCCACGGCAAGGTGAAGCCGCGCTCCAGGTCGGGCACGGAGGCGATCTCGTCGTCGTTGGGGCTTTGTCCGAGGCCGTCGAGCGCGTAGCCGGTGTAGAGTTCCGACCCCGCGGCGAAGTCGTGGAAGTGGGCGATGGGGACGACCTTGCCCTTGGGGATGCCGTGGATGTCGGGGTAGGCGCCGATGCAGTATTTCACGCCGCGGGCGGCGAGGGATTCGGCGAGGTCGTGCGCGGACGGGTGGTTCATGGTGTCAGTAGAAATCGGCCGGCACGGTTTCCCATGCGGCGGGGGGAAGGGGCGGGTTTTCTGCGAGGGCGCGCGAGAGGATGCGGGCGAGTTCGGCGGCCATGAGATCGAAGAGGGCGCGTCCGTCGTCGGCGTTGCCGAGGGACGGGGAACCGGTGGTCCCGTTGAGGCTGGTCTGGGAGACGGGATAGGAGAAGACGAGTCCGGCGGTGCGGTCGGGGTCGTCGGCGCCGGCCAGCGAGTCCCGATCGACCAGCTCCGGGGCGAGGTGGAGGATGAGGTCGCACTCGGCCTTGTTGGCGTGGAGGTCGGCGGCGTCGGCGGTGAAGCGGTTGGCGATGGCCGGGGAGAGGGTGAAGGTGTCGACGAAACCGGCTTGGAGTTTTCCGAGGAGTTCGAGGCGGATTTGGTCGATGGCGACGCGGAGCGGGGCATGGTTGCCGGCGTGGGCGTTGACCACGAGCAGGCGCGACCAACCGGTGGCATGGGTCCAGCGGGCGAATTGGACGAGGGATTCGATGAATGTGACGGGGGTGAGCGAGAAAGTGCCCGGCCACTTGGTGGTGTGGCCGCCGGAGGAAGTGAGCGGGAGCGCGGGGGCGAAGGGGATTCCGAGGGGTTCGCAGGCCGCGCGGCAGAGGGCTTCGGCGATGATGGTATCGGTGCCGATTGGAAGGGCGGGGCCGTGCTGTTCGGTGGCGCCGAGGGGGAGGACGAGGAGCGGGCACTTTTCTTGAAGTGCGCGGATTTTCGGCCAGGTGAGTCGGGCGAGTTCCATGGGTCAGGCCGGGAGTTTGTCGAAGTCCACCTCGCGGCGGGCCTCGGGGTTTTCCTCGAACCACCGGGCGACTTCGGAGGCGCGGGCGAACCAGGTGCCGCCTTGGTCGAGGATGGCGCGGCAAAGATTTTCCAAGAGGCAGACGCGGGACGGGCGGCCCGAGAGCCACGGGTGGAGGGTGAGGACGAAGCAGCAGCCGAAACGGTGCATGGCCTCGAATTCCTCCCACCAGAGTTTGAAGGCCTTTTCGCAGGGCTGGGGCGGGGCGCCCCACGGCGGATCGGCGTTGAAGGCGAATTGCTCCCAGTCCTCGAGCATCCATTGACCGGGGATTTCGATCAGTCCGCACGGGTGGCGGTAGGGGACATCATCGCCCATGCCGTTGGCGCTGTAGAGCAGTCCGTGGCGTTGGAGGAGCGCGGGTGTCCAGGGGTTGAGTTCGAACCACGGGGCGCGGTATCCGACCGGGCGCGCCCCCGTGAGGCGGGTGAGGATCTCGATGCTGCGCAAGAGGATTTCCTCCTCGGCCGCCTCGTCGAGGTGGACCAGTTTTTCGTGGGCGTATCCGTGGAGTCCGATTTCATGCCCGGCTGCGGCGATGGCGGCGGCCATCCGCGGGTGGTGCTCGGCGATGTAGGCGGGGATGAAAAAGGTGGCCGGGAGGGCGAGGTGATCCAAGAGGGCGAGGATCCGCGGCACGCCCGTTTCGGGTCCGTAAGTGCACTGCGACCAAGTGGTGAGGCGGTGGCGGAGGGCGGGGTCGTGTTCGAGCGCGGTGGTCTCGCCATCGACATCGAAGGTGAGGACGGCGGCGCACTTGGCGTCGGCGGGCCAGCGGAAGCGGGGTTCGGGTGCGAAGGGCTTCATGGGGCATCGGTCCAACGGCCGGCGACGACATTGGGGGGCGGGACGAGGTCGTAGCGTTCCCAACCGGCGGCGATCCCGCCGTCCACCGGCAGGATGGCGCCCGTGATGTAGGAGGCTTCGGGAGAGGCGAGGAAGTGGAAGGCGGCGGCGATTTCCGACGGTTCGCCGAGGCGGCCGAGCGGGGTGCGTTGTTCGACAAAGGGGATTTCGGGATTGTCGGGAATCGAAGTGATGGCCGGGGTGCGGATGGTGCCCGGGCAGACGCAATTGACCGTGATGCCGCGCGGGGCGAATTCCAGGGCGGCGAGGCGGGTGAGATGGATAACGGCGGCCTTGGAGGCGGCGTAGATCGCGCAACCGGGCGTTCCGACCAAGCCGACGAACGACCCGGTGTTGAGGATGCGTCCGCCGGGCCGCATGTGGCGGAGGGCGAGTTTGTGGGCGAGGGCCACGGCGGCGACATTGACTTCGAGCGTTCGTTGCAGCAGTTGGCCGTCGAGGTTTTCCAGCGGGACGCCGAGCGGTTGGATCGCGGCATTGTTGAGGAGAATGTCGAGGGAGCCGGCTTCGGAAGTCACGCGCTCGAAGGCGGAGGCCAATTCCGCCTCGCGGGAGACATCGGCCCGGAGCACGGGAAAGGGCTCCGCGCCTTGCGGAGCGCGGTCGATGCCGAAGACCCGCGCACCCGCGGCGAGGAAGCGTTCGGCCGTGGCGAGCCCGATGCCCGAGGAGGCGCCGGTGATGACGGCGACTTTATCCTGCAGGGTAAAAAAGGGCACGGGTTGGGCGGAGTTCATGGGATAGACCGCGAGGCGAGGTAGCGCTGGAAGAGCCAGATGGGCATTTCGAGGTGGCTGAGGCGGCCCCGGCGGCTGCCGCGGGCGGAGTAGCCGCGTTGGACGGCGGTGCAGCACTCCATGTCTTCGAGGTGGAAACCGATGGCCGCCTCCTCGGCCCGGGCGAGGCGTTCGGCGTAGTCGGGCCGCGCGGTGGTTTCCTTGGGAACCAGCAGGGTGGTGAACAGACGGAGGCGGCCGGCACCGAGGGGTTGGAGGCGATACCAGACGAGGGATTCGGGTGCGGTGGCGAGGAGAAAGTGGGGGTAGCCGAGGATGAGTCCCCACTCGTGGCGCTCGCGGTCCGGCAGACCGGGGATGGGCGGAAAAACATCCCACGTTTCGCCGCGGGATTCGGTTTCCCGGATTTGCGAGCGGATTTTGTCGCGGTAGGGCAGGTGGCAGCGGATGAAGTGAGGGCGCTCCGGTTCGGTCCAGGTGTCGCGGGCCGGCATGAGGAGTTGCAGCGAGTGCCGGTGGGCTCCGGCGTGGTGGTAGGACTCCATGAAATTTTCGACGAGAACCTTCCAGTCGAACGGGCAGTCCCAGGTGCGTTCGACGGCAATGACGGCTTCGGCCGGGTTCCAGAGCGAGACGTGCCCGGCGATCGGTGCGAGTTGTTCGGCGACGGAGGTGTCCGCCGTGCCGTCGAGGTTGACGAAAACGAATCCCTGCCAGACTTCGCAGCGGTATTCCGGGAGACCCCACGCGTCGCGGCGGAATCCCGTGGCCTCGTGCATCTCGGGGCAGGCTTTGAGGCGGCCGTCCAGTTCGAAGGTCCAGGCGTGGTAGGGGCAGAGGAAAAGCCGGGTGTGTCCACAGCCTTCGGTGCGTTCGGTCGCCATGCCGTTGCCGTCGCGGCCGAATCCCGGCGGCATGATGTCCATACCGCGGTGGGGGCAGATGCGGGAGAGCGCGCGGATGACGCCGTCCTTGCCGCGGATGATGACAAGGGGTTCGCCGAGGAGGTCGAGGGTGGTGAAGTCGCCGTGGGCGGGAAGTTGGGAAACATGGGCCACGCATTGCCAGCCGGGGGCGAGGACATGGTCGGTCTCCCACTGGAAAAATTCCGGCGAGCAGTAAGCCTCCGGCGGCAAGGTGGTGGATTGGTCGAGGGGAAGGGCGGCGGTGCGGCGGATTTCGGCCAGGGTTTCCCCGAGCGGGGGGCGGCGGACGGGAGGGGGCGGCGGCAGAGACGAATGAAGTCCGCAGGCGGCGCGGACGGCCGGTTCGGTAAGCGTGGCGGATGGATTTTCTTTTTCCACGGAAGCTATTCGACATCGTCACCGACTTTGGTGAGTCGGGTGATGGTGATTTTCTCCGCTCCGGGTGGCGGTGCGGGATGAATGAGGGATGCGAGGCGGCCGTAGGCGGCGAGGAAAGGCGGGGAGGTGAATTGGCCCCGGTCGCGCGGGCGGGGCACGGGGTTTTCCATGAGTTCCTCGACGTGGCCGGGATGCGTGCCGAGGACGAGGATGCGGTCGGAGAGATAGACGGCCTCGTCGAGGTCGTGGGTGATGAAGAGGATGGTGACATCGATGTTGCGCCAGACCTCGAGGAGGTAGGCTTGCATCTGGGCGCGGGTCTGGGCGTCGAGAGCGGCAAACGGCTCGTCCATGAGCAGGATGCGGGGACGGTTGGCCAGTGCGCGGGCGATGGCGACGCGTTGTTTCATGCCTCCCGAGAGTTGGTGGGGGTAGGCATTTTCAAACCGGGAGAGCCCGACGATGTCGATCCACTGGCGGGCCTCGCGTTCGGCGGCCTCGGTCCCCTCGCCGCGCATGCGCAGGCCGAACATGACATTCTTTTTCACCGTGAGCCAGGGGAAGAGGGTGTAGCCTTGGAAGACCATGCCGCGGTCCGGGCCCGGGCCCGCCACGGGTTGTCCGTCGAGAAGGATTTCCCCCGAGGTGGCTGTCTCGAGGCCGGCGACGATACGGATGAGGGTGGATTTTCCGCAGCCGCTGGCGCCGAGGACACACATGAATTCACGGCGGTGGACCTGGAAGGACACGCGGTCGAGCGCGAGGTGGTCGCCGTGGGCGGAGTGGAAGGTTTTCGAGAGGTCGCGGACATCGAGGGTGACCGGGCGCGCCCGGAGTTGTGCGAAGCGGGCGGCGACCGGCGGGGATTGCTCGAGCGTCGGGGCGTTCATGCGGTGGCCGGGGGCGGGAGGCGGAGGAATTTGCGGAGGCCGAGGGGCCGGTTGTTCGGGCGCCAGGGGAAGAGGACATGGCCGAGCACGGCGAGCAGGCGGTCGGTGAGGAAGCCGATGAGCCCGATCATGAGAATGCAGGCGAAGACATTTTCGTAGACGCGGTATTTGGCCTGCTGGTTGATGAAGTAGGTGATGCCGGAACTGGCGCCGATGAGTTCGGCGACGATGAGGTAGGTCCAAGCCCAGCCGAGGAGGATGCGCATGTCGTTGTAGAGGTCCACGGCGATGCCGGGCAGGACGACGCGCAGCAGGATTTGCCGGCGGCCGGCGCCGAGGGTTTGCGCCGCTTCGACCAGGGAGGTATCGAGCTTGCGGGTGGTGTTGGCCACGACGAGGACCTGTTGGAAGAAGGTGCCGATGACAATGATGGCGATTTTCGGCGCGTCATAGATGCCGAGGACGGCCACGGCGAGGGCGCCGAAGACCGGGGCCGGCATGTAGCGGGTAAAATCCACGACCGGCTCGATGAGCTTGGCAAAAAGATGGAACGAGCCGCAGAGGATGCCCAGCGGGACGCCGAGGAGGGAGCTGTAGAGGAAGCCCCAGAAGATGATGGTGACGCTGTGCCAGAGGCTTTCGTGGAGCCATGGTTCACCTTTGCGTCGGGGCGGGGTGGTGAAGCTTTTCCCGATGGCGGAGAAAACTTCGTGTGGTGCGGGAAGGAAGACGGGATTGGCCGGCCGGCCGGTGGCCATGGCCAGGCCGGCGGCGGCCATCTTGGCGTTCTCCGTGGCAAAGACATCTTTTGCCACGAGGGTGCCGGGCGTGAAGTAGGTGACGGCACCGGGGTCATCGATCTTGACTAGTGGATGCCAGAGGAACGGCACATAGCTGACGGCACCCCACACGAGGAGAGGCAACAGGAAGGAGAGCCAGACGAGCGGGAATTGAAGGCCGGCCGGAAGTTCGGTGAAGGGCTTGAGGAGGCGGCCCGGATGTTTCACGCGCGCCGGAGTGAGGTTGGGAACCCGGTCCTCAAAGTCCGAGCGTCAGGGAAGGCTCGATGTAGTCGGCTGCCTCCTGCGACTTCTCGTAAACTTTGTTGTCGAGGTTGAATTGGTTCGAGATTTCGGAGGATCCGTAGATCGAGTCGAGGCCGGGTCCCTTCGCGAAGGCCTTCTTGGCTTCGGCGAGGGTGAGGATTTTCGTGCCGTCCACGAAGGTGGCGTATTCCTCGGGAGGCAGGTTGACGCGGGCGGCCATGAGCTTGATGGCCTCGGCGCGCGTGGCGGGATCGGAGAAAAAGTCAACGATCCGATACCAGACCTTGACCACTTTTTCCCAGTCGTCCGGGCGGGCCGAGAGGCTGGCCGGGTTGACGGCCAAGCAGTCGTAAATGAGGCCCGGGACATTAGCCGTGGTGAAGACGGCTTTCGATCCGGCCACGGATTTGAGGGCTTGGGAACAGTTCGGTTGCCAAGCCACGATGGCTTCCACATCGCCCGAGGCGAGTGCCTTGGGTGTTTCGGAGGTCGGGATGTTGACCAATTCGACATCGGCCTCGGTCATGCCATTCGCCTCGAGGGCCTTCAAGAGGTGCAGGTGGCCGACGAACCCGACTTCCACGCCGATCTTCTTGCCCTTGAGGTCCTTGAGGGTTTCGTAGCCGGGTTTGGCGATGATCATATCATTGCCGTTGCTGTAGTCGTTGAGAACGATGATCTTGCTCGGCGCGCCGGTGGCTCCGGTGACCAAGGCATCCCCGTTGGTCATGCAAACCGCATCCACCTTGCCGGCGGCGAAAGCTTCCATCGAGGGGACATACTCGAGCCACTCGAAGACGACATCGACGCCCTCTTCCTTGAACCAGTCCTTTTGCACGGCAATTTCCCACGCGATCCACCCCGGCCAATCGCTGTAGGCGATTTTGAGAGGCTCGGCGGCGCGGAGCGACGCGAGCGAAGCGAGGACACAGGCGGTAATGACGGTGAGTTTGCGGATCATGGACTTGCGAGGTTGTGGGACGGTCTTGGTGACCGGGGATTTAAGCAGCACGAAGCGTGCCAGTTTGGGTCCGGACGCGCGGCCGTCCGAGCCGGGCTGGTCAGCGGGCCGAGTGGTGATTCCAAGTGAAAATCCAACGGCCGACGGCGCGAAAGGCCAGATCGAAGGCCAAGCCGATGAGGCCGAGCACGATCAAGTAGAAAAAAATCCGTTCTGTTTGGAGAAAACGTTGCGCCTTGACGATGCGGAACCCGAGACCTTCATTCGCGGCGATCAGTTCGGCCACGATGAGCCACGACCAAGCCCAACCGTTGCAGACGCGCAGAGCATCCCAGATCCCCGGGGCGGCGCCGGGGAGCAGAATCCGCACGACCGCATTCCACGGGCCGGCGCCGAGGGTGAGCCCGGCTTCGAGCAGACCCTGGGGAACCCGCCGGATTTCATCGGCGACCATCAAGAGAAGGGGAAACACGGTGCCGATGTAGATGAGGGCCAATTTGGGAGATTCATCGATTCCGAAAACCACGATAAGCAGGGGGATGAGGGCCGGCACCGGAACATACCTGATGAATTCGGAGACCGGTTGGATGCCGGCCTCGACCGTGCGGAACGAACCGGCCAGCACGCCGACCGGGACCGCAGTGAGCACGGCTAAAAGGAAGGCGGTGGCCACCCGGATCAGGCTGCTCTGCAAATCGCCGAGGAAGATCCGGGTGTCCGGTGTCCCGGAAAGGGTGCTTCCGATGAAAGATGCGACCTTGGCCGGTGAAGGAAACAGGACCGAGCGCCCCGCGTCGGCAAAAGCGGAACTGAGGATGTGCCACAACAGGATGACCGCGCAGAATCCCGCGGCAACCGCAGTGCCGTAGGCCAGACGCGAGATTTCCCGCCGGGGTCTCAAAGCGGACATGGCAAAGCCCTCCGCGATGCAGAACGTGCGGCCGGATTTGGCGGGGAGGAAGACGCGCTCCGGGTCAGGCTGGCAAAGAAGGATCCGACCATGTTTCCGCAAGTTCGTCGCTGGTGACCAGGTGCCCCCAGATGCCTCCTTCTTGCAGAACCATATTTTCGCAAGCCGAGCGGATGACCGGGTCGAAGGTGGAAATGGCATCGCGCACGTAATAGCAGTCGAACCCCCGATCGGTCGCCTCGCGCAAAGTCGTGTGGACGCAGACATCGGCGGTGACCCCCGCGATGGCGAGGCGACGGACTCCGCGGCTTTTCAGATCGGCTTCGAGATTGGAGCGCGCGAAAGCCCCGTAGGTGTTTTTATCAAGGACCACCTCGCCGGGGGCGGGTTGCAGTTCGTCGATGAAATCGTGACCGAATTCCCCCCGGATCATCAGTCTGCCGAGAGGTCCCGCCGTGCCATACTCCCCGCCGGCGGCGCGGGAGCGCGCAATGCGGACCGGCGGGCAATCCGAGAGGTCGGGCGCGTAGCCCTCCCGGGTGTGAACGATGGGAAGCCGGGCGGAGCGGGCGGACTCGAGCAGACGCCGCGCATGCGGGAGAATGGGGGCGACCCAATCCAAACCGCCGCACATATCGCCGTAGCCGCCGGGTGCGCAGAAGTCGCGCTGGAAATCGATCATGAGCAAGCCGAATTCCGACATGGCGGGTGACCCGGCCGGTTCAGGGTTGGGCGGCAAAGTCCGGCAGGAAAATTCCCTCGATGGAGGTCGATGGAGCCACGGAACCCTTTTGTTGGAAGAAGGCCAGCAGATCGGCTGCGGCTTGGAGGGCGGACCCTTGCATGGCGGCCTTGCTCGCCGCCAAGTCGTAAATTTCCACTTTGCCCAGCATCGCCGTGATCTCCGAGGGATCGACCTCCAACGCTTGGCCGGCGATGGCTGCGGCCTCGTCGGGGTTTTCGCGGGTGAATTTGGTCGCCCGGTCCATGGCTTGCAAAAATCCCTGCACGGCGGTCGTCCGGTCCTTGGCCGTGGCCTTGGTGATGACCACGCAGTCGGTGAGGACGTTCGGCGCTTCTTTCGTGGTGAACACGGTGTTGGCATTCCCTGCGCCCACCAACTGGGAGATCCACGGTTCCCAAGTGACGGCGGCATCGACGCTGCCGGCTTTGAGTGCCGTGCCGGCGGCATCGGGATCCATGTTGACCATGGTCACATCCGCTTCGGTGAGGCCGGCGGACTTGAGGGCTTTGACCAAGAGGACCTCGTTGCATTCACCGAGGGTGACGGCGACTTTTTTGCCTTTCAGGTCGGCAGGAGTTTTGACGGCGGGTGAACCCAGCACGGCATCGGCGCCGGCGGAGGTATCGACCAAAGCCACCACTTTCAAAGAATCCGGAGCGGCGGCCGAGCGGAGGATGGTGGCATCGACGGTGGAAAGGTGGATATCCAAATCGCCCGAGAGGAGCGGCACAAGACCGTCGCCCGGTGCGGCGAAGGTCTTGGGTTGCACCTCCAGCCCCGCTTCCTTGAAGAAGCCTTTTTCCTGCGCGACAAAAAAGGCCACAAAGCCAACCCAGTTGTTGTAGCCGACCCGCAGGGGGGTGAGTTCGGCGGCGCGGAGCGACGCGAGAGAGGCGAGGGCACAGACGGTGATGATGGTGAGTTTGCGGATCATGAGAGTTGGTGAAGATTGAACTTGGTTTGAAGCTGCGGACGGTTCTGCAGCAGAATCCATGCCAATACCTCTGCCGGGGCGGGCCAATCCCGAGCCAGTCGCAGCGGATGTTTTTCGGGAAAAAGGCGGGGGGGAGTCCCGAGTAACCCGAGTTACAGCAGACCCGCCGGGCCAGCCGATTGGTGGTTTGGGCAGGGGGCGCGGGCGTCTCGACCAATACTGTTAACTTAGCACTTTACTGAAACTTTTGTTTGTGGCAGACGGTAGG